>JBBJMD010000176.1:0-7957 GCA_037719925.1 Ferruginibacter sp. | reverse complement strand
ATTTTTCGATTCGGCGGTCATCCGGTAATAAAGTGTCCCGTTGCCTATCCGTCCGGCAATGAAATTCACAGTATAAATGCCCGCCTTTTTATATCCATCCACCAGCGTTGCCACCGATCTTCCAAGTCCATCAAATACTTTTATGCAGATCTTGTTGTCAACGGGAAGCTCGTATTTTATGGTACAGTTACCTGCAAAGGGATTGGGATAACTTGATAAAATAAACTGCTCTATCACCGGTTGGTTCTTACTATATATTTCATCCTTGCCTGCACCAGGGCAGGGACCCGGTTTCCATCCCAGCCAAAGCCTGGTCAGCACGTCCTTCACATGAACACATTCCTGCTTTCCGTTGCGACACATCCGAATGCTTTCAAACCAGACGTTGTTCGCTTTCTTATGATCGTCACAATCAAAATAATTTCTTACATAGCCCGCGGGCGCAAATTCCCGGCAAACAGTGGTAAAGGAATTAGCATCACCAAAACCATCCCTGTCCGCATCCCGGTAATAGGTTCGCGGGCCACGAATTAACCTGGACCGGTCATTACAATCGCTGTTATTACTTACATATCCCATTGGCCGGGTACATGAATTTACGTAAATGGCCGGGTTTCCATAACCATCTCCATCCGCATCGTGGAAATACCGAATGGCAGCATGGAAATCATTGTCATTGTCATCGCAGTCTGTGCTATCCGCTACATAACCTGTTGGTCGCGTACAGCATTTTATAAAAATTCCAACATTTCCAAAACCATCTCCGTCTTCATCCTTATAATAAGCAATTGTAGCATGAACGGTATTGTTATTGTCATGGCAGTCCGTGCTATCCGCCACATAACCTGTTGGCTTGATACACGCAAGTAGTGTTTTATCCAGGTTTCCATAGCCATCACTATCTGCATCCTGGTACCAGTTAACGGGTGAATGCACTGACTTGTTGTTATCGTCACAGTCGGTGCTATCGGCCACATATCCTTCCGGTTGAGCGCAAGCCTTTATAGAGCCGGTTGAATTACCGTATCTATCCCCGTCCGCATCCTGGTACCAATTTGTCGGGTTAATGCACTGAGTCAACTCGATAAACCCTGCACCGCTCGAAGGATTAGCGCCATTTATTCTATCATAATCCTGAAGTTTTAGGTAGGTGGATGATAAAGGGTCAAAAGAAAAAATTACCCCTGCATTACTCGTCCCACCAAACCTTGTCATACCATAAAGCTTTCCATCGCTTGCCTGAAACAGTCTTCCTGCTGGATTTGCTCCTCCGACGATATCGAAATCCCAGAGCCTGGTATATGTGGAGGTCAAAGGATCAAAGGAAAAAATTACGCCTGCATTGCTGTTTCCGCCTCTTTCTGCCAGGCCATACAAGCGTCCATCGCTTGCCTGGATTAGGCTACCGGAGGGATTTCTACCATTTGTGCCATCAAACTCCATTAGTGAAGTATAGGAAAGCGTAACGGGGTTAAATGTAAAAATATAACCCGGTCCATCTGTGGAATTATCGCTCCCCCTCCCAAGAGTGGTGCCATACAGTTTGCCATCAGTTGCCTGTACAAGGCTGCCGGTTGGATAGGCGCCATTGGTATTATCAAAATCTTTTAGTTTTATATAAGCCGAGGTCGAAGGATCAAAAGAAAAAATAACACCAAAGCCATTGCCACCAAGCTCATATCCAAAACTCCCTCCGGTGGTTGTCATCCCGTAAAGTTTACCATCGGTTGCCTGTATCATGCTGCCGGTGGGGTTGGTGCCAAAAACAGGATCGCCTGACTTGTACAGTACGCTTAATACATCGGTAGCCGGATCGATGGAGAACAGGGCAACATCCGGAACCTGGCCATAAATTTTTCCATCGGTTGCCTGCACAAGACCGCTGAAAGGCTGCCTGCCATTGGTAAGGTTAAAGTCCGCCAGCCTCTTAAAAACGGAGCTAGAGGGGTCAAATGAAAAGACGACCCCAAGATTGAGGGTACCGCCATTGGTGGTCATGCCGTACAATTTCCCATTATTTGCACCGATCACGCTTGATGCAAAATTGCTTCCGTTTTCGTTGATACCGAGTTCCCGCAATCTTTTAAATTCACATTCGGTACAGTTCGGATCATAGGAAAAGATCAACCCGTCAGTGGTTATACCGTAAAGTATCCCGCTAGTTGCTTCTACAAAACTTCCAAAAGGATTGCGACCGGTAACCCCACTTTGAAATGACACCTGGGTAGTGATGGACGTTGCAGGATCGTAGCTAAAAATACTGCCCCCATCGCTTTCACCGCCAAGCGATGTCAATCCATAGAGCTTTCCATCACCCGCCTCGGTGAGACTACCATAAGGATTCCCCCCATCTATATCACTAAAATCCTTCAGCTTTGTGTAAGTAGAACTGGCAGGATCAAAGGAAAAGATTACGCCTCCCGGATTGCATCCGCAACCTGCGGGTGCTGTGGCACCACCATAAGTTAAACCATAAAGCTTTCCATCAACAGCCTGAATGAGGTTGCCGTAAGGGATTGCGCCCTCAGGCTCATTAAAATCTTTCAATTTTGTATAGGTGGAATTAGAAGGGTCAAGGTTGAAAATAACTCCAACTTGATTAATTCCACCCCTGTTTGTCATCCCGTATAGCTTGCCATCTGTTGCCTGTAGAAGACTGCCATAAGGATTGGATCCGCTACTGGTTTCAAGATCCTTCAGCTTTGCATAGCCGGGACCCGAAAGATCATAGGAAAAAATAAGACCGGCATTGTTGCTTCCGCCAGAAAAGGTCATTCCATAGAGCTTTCCATCTTTTGCCTGCACCAGGTTTCCTGAGGGATTTGCACCATTGGAGCTATCAAAATCCAACATCTTTGTGTAAGTCAATGCTCCCGGATCAAATTTGAAAAAAACACCGAGGTTATTAGAACCACCTGCATAAGTCATCCCATAAAAATTTCCGTCGCCGGCAACGACAAGACTTCCATGGGGTGTATGACCATTTTCTCCGCCAAAATCAAACACCTTCGCAAAAAACGAGGTTGCTGGATCATACAAAAATATTGTACCCAGGCCAGCTGTTCCTCCCGCACTAGACATAGCGAATAATCTTCCATCGCTGGCCTCAACGAAGTTTGTATAAAGCGGCCTCTCAGCAAGGCCCCGGGGAAAATTAAAGACAGTAAGATCATTTGCTGCTGTTGAAAGTCTTACAAGCGTTCCCTGGTTACTTACTCCTCCAAAAGCGGTGGTGCCGTAGAGGGATTGGGCGTGCATAGATAAGATACCGGCAAAAAGGTAAACGATACTAATTACGAGCTTTTTCATCTTTATAGGTTTAAGCATTGTATAATAAATTCCACTTTTTTTTGCATGATCTGTTAGGCATATATTTCCCCGCCCCATCATTTCGATCTTATGAATAAACCCATACACATGAGTTGTAAGGCATAGTAGGATACAGGACGTTCTATTGTTTCAAAGACAGGATAAACAAGATAAATTTCTATTTGTTACAACTCAATTATCCTTAAGTGTGCTCGCTTAGAAAGATTTTGTGTTTACAGGGGCACGACTCCGGGTGCAATGAAGGTTAACAATTCATCAGTTAATGGGGTAGGATCAGCGTTTTCAGGAAGGCAATCGGTGAGGCAAGCAGTTTCTTCTTTACAAGAAGACCTATTTTTTAGTTGTTCATTCAATAATAGGTCCTGATAAATCGCCGAATGCAGTTCAGAAGCAATTATTTATTGAAGACCGGTGACCAATTTGCCAATCCGCAGGTCGACAGGTGGATAATTAAAGAAAAATTTGCCACGGGAGATGCTATTATCTTTATTTAACTAAAAGTAGGAAATTTATTCTGTAAAAATTAGGAAATAAAGCTTTATGAAAATAAACAAACTGCATGAACCATTCGAAATTCCATTTCCCATATTTTCTTCCCTAAATTTCCTAATTTTACTCTTCAGAGCAATTTGCATTCAGGTAATAACAAATAAAACAAACTGAAATGCAATTACCAATCCGTTTGAACCTGATCCTCGGCTAGAACAGATACAATCATCTGTAAATTTTTATCGGAAAATGCACAAAACTACGCCGGCACTGCCGAATGACCTGACCGCTTGCTTGACCTATCCGGGCTGCCGAAGTGGTGCGTAAGCCCATTGGCACAGTAAGGCATATATCCATCGCAGAAATCAATGGTGAAATATTGAAACCATTTAAATTGTGTCTTAGAGAAAGCCATTTATATGAACTGATATGAGCAATTTTACATCATTGTATTTTCAAAATAGATGGTAGGTTATGGGTATAAGCAATTATAGATATTTTCTTGATTAAACGATGTATAAGCCAACAGAAGAGGATATTTTTCAGGATGCGGTGGGACGGAACATGGCTTGATGCAAGCCGGCATAAATGTTATACAATCACCTGACCTTGATGCGGAAGCCACCATTGCATGAATAATAATAGTCATTATTTTTATCATACAGTACTTACAGTTGATATAAAGATAAAACAGTTCTGGAACAACCTTCCTCAAATATCATTGTTGGAACTTATCCCTGCCCCAAATATTCACCCATTGCTGACATTCATGGTACACGTACCGGAGATGATCTATTTCTACACTTCTTTAGACACATAGCTATTGAACGCCTGAATTGTATATCGTAGAAAATGTACCGGGCATGAAAAAATTTAAAATGGTAATGGAAGCCATAACCAAACTCCTAAACTATTATGCTACTGTTTTCTGTCCAATTGATGCCGCCATTTGGTTGCCCCAAAGAAGGCCAAGATTAATCCTATCCGGAACTAAGTAACCTTTGCTATTACCCAGGCGAAAGAAAAAAAGAGAACGACACTAAATGATATTCTGGAGAGAAACCCAGCAGTTAATATTTCTGATTATGTGTTGCACCGGATAAAAGGTAAATATCGTGATCTGCCAATCATTGTTGATTCAAAAGTTGTAGGCGCTATGGCGCCTACCTGCGTGGCACACTATGCAAAGGATCTGAGTACACGACTTGTAAAAGATTCCAAACCAAAATATGGTGTTCGACCTTTTTTGATAACAAAAACAAATGACAAAGGAAATAAAATTTGACATAATTATTATTGGGGGGAGTTATTTCGGACTTCAGCAGGGCTGGCTTTGGGTAGAGCTTTAAGAAAAGTTTTAATTATTGACAGCGGCAAAGCTTGCAACATTCAAACTCCTCATTCCCACAATTTCATAACACAAGACGGAAAAACCCCAAATCAAATTTCGACGATGCAAGACAACAAGTTGAAAAGTATAACACGGTAACATTTTATAGTGGACTTGCAATAAGTGGAACAAAAACAGAAAATGGTTTTAAAATAACAACGCAAAGAGGCGACACATTTGGGCCTCGAAGTTGATCTTTGCAACCGGTGTAAAAGACATCATGCCCTACATAAAAGACTTCGCCGAGTGTTGGGGTATTTCCAACATTCATTGTCCATACTCCCACGGCTATGAAGTAAGAAACGAAAAAACAGGAATTTTCGGGAAGGGAGATTATTGCTTTTAATTTTCTAAAATGATTTCAAATTGGACTAAGGATTTAACGCTTTTCACAAATGGCAAATCAACTTTGAATAAGCAACAAGCCGGGAAACTGAACATGCATAACATAAAAATAGTGGAAACTGAAATTGTGGGTTTTGAACATCAAGCTGGACAAATTCAAAATATACTTTTTAAAGAAGCTGCAAAATCATCAATAAAAGAAATTTATACAAGACCCCCATTTAAGCAACATTGCGACATACCTGAGAAATTGGGTTGTGAATTGACTGAACAAGGCTATATCAAAATAGATACGTTTCAAAAGACAACTGTTCATGGAATTTTTGCTTCTGACGACCATACAACATTTATGCGTTCTGTATCAAATTCTGTTGCAATGGAGACTCTATCTGGTGCTATGACAAACAAAAGAATTATTGGGGAAAATTTCTAACAGACGAGAAGACAACCTGTCACCATCAAAAGGGATATTCCGCCTTTGACATCGAACCATGGCTTACAACCCTTGTCGCTTATGGCACGCTGTGGTGCAGCTACCTGCTTACTTAGAGCATCAAAAGGGATGGCTTGGTAGAGTGCTCCAAGCGAAGTGTTATAAAAGCTGTTAACTGTAGGCCAAAAGGATGTTCGAATAGTAAGTTTCTGTACATTTGAAAAGAATTTAAGCTGCCCCGTTTTGCGCATATTCTATGCCATTACGGGGTTTTTAGTACAGCTAATTCTTCACATATTCAAGCCCAATGTGGATTACGTATTTTTAGGAGGACCCAAAGTAAATGTTCTGATCATCAATCAGAACATTTTTGCAAAGCGTTGGAATTAAAGATGGTTAAAATCTTTGAGGGCCCTTTCTTATTTTTTCTCTTCCGAAAGTTACCCCTACTTTAAAATTAAAGGTAAAATAGGCATCATTGTCTTTGGGATCGCCTCTAATACCACCTTCAGTCTTTCTGTAGATACCTGTTGGCCCCCCGGGATTTACCCGGTCATTCCGGCTCAGATCAAGCGCATTCTGGAGCTTTATACCACTAAAATAATTTTGAAATACACCCGCGTTGATATACCTCTTGCTCACATCATCGAGATAATCAGTTGAAATTTTGCGATGCAAAAATTCTGCCCGCAAATTAAACATGCCGGAAAGCTCATATTTAACACCCAGGCCGAAAGGAATATTAAGACCGGTTAGTTTGTAAGGCTTCCTATCGGGATATTCTGCAAATCCCTGGCCTTCCAGACTTAAAGGGTGCAGATCCACCCAATTGTTCTTTAACCTGCCCTGCGGATTGAAAGAAAAAAATCCGATACCTGCTGCGATATAAGGAGATAATCTCGGTGGATTTCTATCTTTAGCTGGCCAATCTACAAAAATGTACAAGGGGTGTATTTCAGCAATTAAGGTCACCTCGTTGATCTTGCTTCTAAAATTTAAGTTACGTTCATAACGACCCTGCGCATTGTCTTTTACAGGTTTTAAAATACTATCATGAGCACTTATCCTGCCAAAAGTTCCTTCTAAGCGGATGCCTACAGCATATTTATATAGCGCACTCAGGTAAATGCCACCACAGAGATTGCTGTTCCCCATATTCAGATCCTTGATGAAAGGTTGGCCTACGCCGGATTTTCCTCCTATGTCCGACAAACAATTCATAATACCCACCGAACCGCCGATCTCAAAAAGGAGGGGAGAATCATACGTATTATTATCGTAATAATAAAACTGAGCTAAGGATTTTTGCCCAAAAGCAGTCAGTAGTATCACAATTGCTACAAGAAGCCTCATATTTTTCATGAAATAAAATTATATCCCCTTTTTTTTAAGAAGGGGCTATTCAAACACTTTAACGAATAATCTTGAATTAAATTTTAAGTTTGCCCATCTTATCGTAAAATCTACACCCATTTTTTAAACCGCATTCGCTGCATTTTGGATTTCTTGCAACACAAACATACCTCCCGTGAAGTATCAGCCAATGGTGTGCTTTATGGATGTAGGCTTTAGGTATCTGACGGATCAACTGTTTTTCTGCAGCTAACGGTGTTCTTGCATCTGTGGTTAACCCAATCCGGCTGCTAACCCTGAACACATGGGTATCAACAGCCATATTTGGTTGATTATCAATAATAGATGTAATTACATTCGCTGTTTTTCTTCCTACACCAGGCAGTATTATAAGTTCATCTACTGTCATTGGAACCTGTCCTGAAAATTTTGATACTAAAATTCCGGCCATTCCTACCAGGTGTTTCGCTTTATTATTAGGGTACGAAATGCTTTTGATTAATTGATAGACATCATCAACCAGCGCCTTACTAAGGCTTTGTGCATCAGGATATTTGTTAAAAAAGGGGGGTGTGGTAAGGTTAACCCGTTTATCTGTACATTGGGCAGATAATATT
>JBBJMD010000175.1:0-7962 GCA_037719925.1 Ferruginibacter sp. | reverse complement strand
AAAGAGGATTTATGATGGAGAGGGAAATTTCTTAATTGATGATCTGTTACCATATTTTTTATGTTATGTCCGGGATGTAATAAGTTTAAAAAAATAATATCCCAAATAATTGAAAGCACACATATTGCTAACAGGTTAAATAAAAGTTTTTCCGGGTACCAGACGCTACATGGCTATGAAATAATCATGCCGTTTATTCGGTGGGGAAATTAGTTGAGGGAGGAACAGTTTGGAGGTGGGTTTTTGACCGTGAAGGATAACTTAATTTTACGGATTTAAATTTATTTGCCCTTTTTATATCCACGGGTGTACCCTTAATACTTTTAATTAATTTCGAACTGTTAGATTATACCTGCTCAATAGGATGGTAAAGGTATGGAGGTGAATATTGGTAGCTTCGTATGTTCACCTCAAGGTCAGCAGGGTAAAAAATAAAGCCCAGGACGGGCTTTATGAAATGGAAATTAACGTTCAGGCAATAAAAAGAAATGCCGGTTTTACACCAACACAGGTTCTGCGACTTCCTGTTTTACAAATTGACCCTCAGCTAAAATTTTAACTTCTTCACCTGGTATAATTCCCCCGGATTCAGAAACCATACTCAGCACGATACCAAAATCAGACCTGTTGATTTTACCCTTCATGGAGAAACCCGGCTCTTGTACCGCCCCATGGATCAACGACCGTACCGCCAAATTCTACCTGGAAAGAAACCTGCATTTTGATCCCGCGAATTGAGAGCGAACCATTCAAAAGGTAGTTATCCTCATCAACCCTTACAAGGCCGGTGCTTTCAAAAGTCAATTGCGGGTAGGTAACCGCATCAAGGAATCGCTGTCTTTCAAGTGGTTATCGCGCTGCTCATTATTGGAAGAGATAGAGTTGATCTCTGCTGAAAAATTAACTTTAGCCGTTGCAAATTCCGCGTCCTGCGTTTCAACTGTTCCTTTGAAATCAGTGAACTTGCCTGCTATTGATGAAATCATCAGGTGTTTTACTTTAAATCTGATCTCGGAATGTGACTGGTCAAGTACCCAATTAATTGTTGCCATAATATTTAGTATTTTTTAGTTGATTAATAAATGCAAATATATTTACCTTCACTTTATAATATATAGCACAATACCAATGTATAGCACTATACAAGTATATCACTATACAATAGTATAGTATAAACCTTTTAGATATGGCAAAAAGACAAGAAGACCGGACGCACGACTCCTGTACCAAAGCGATCATCCCCGTAAGGGATGCCCTGGATATTTTAAGTGGGAAATGGAAATTGCTTGTTATGATCGCTTTATCCTTTGGGAATAAAAGGTTCAGCCAGTTAGCTAAACAGATACCCGGGATCACCGATAAGATGTTATCAAAGGAATTACGGGAACTGGAAATGAATGAGCTCGTTAAAAGAACCGTATATGACAGTGTGCCCGTGGTAGTAGAATATTCGATGACCGCTTATGGTAAAACATTAGAAAAACTCATTGATGAATTACATGAATGGGGCATGAAACACGAACGGATCTTTAAACCAAAATAACAGCAAAGCATTCCATTGATTCAATCATTTCCAACCTGTCCTCCTCGATATCTTCTGAAGCGCAAGGTTTAACCCTCATGTTATTAGCGTGCAGCGGTAGCATCGGTACACCAGCAACATATCCATCCCCCTTAAATATAAAACTACCTGCCCGCACCTGCAAAATTGTTGTTTTCAATGAACTAATTGATTTTAAACAAGGGGTATATTTACATATATTGTGCTTCAATCCTATTACAGAAAAATAAATTTATGAAACGAATTGCTATGCTGGGTTCGGGTTTTATCGGTCGTTTTTATGCTGATTCATTGCAGGGGCAAAGAAGCAAAGATACAATTGTCAGCATTTACTCCCGCCGTGAAGAGAGCGCGAAAAAGTTTGCAGCCGATTATAATTGCGACCATTGCACAACCAATATGGAAGAGGCTATAGCCCTCCGGGAGGCGGATGTAGTTTGTATCGCGCTTCCTAATAATTTACATGAGGAAGCTGTAATGCTTTGCTGTAAACATAAAAAAGCCGTCATCACCACAAAACCATTGGGACGCACAGGTGAAGAAGCAAAACGGATGTTGCTTGCCGTAGAAGCAGCAGGGATCTTTAATGGGTACCTGGAAGACCTTGTTTATACCCCGAAGTTTTTAAAATCTTTTGAAACCGTCAGCAATGGTGCACTCGGAAGGATCCTTTGGGCAAAAAGCCGGGAAACACATCCTGGTCCGCACAGTGACTGGTTTTGGGACCTCGAGCAGTCTGGCGGAGGTTGCATACTTGATCTCGGTTGCCACTGCGTAGAAATCGCACGCAGCTTTATCGGAAAAGACATCAGGCCGGTAGAGGTAATGTGCTGGGCAGATACCCAGGTTAAGCCAATTGATGCCGAAGACCATGCGATCGGGCTGGTTAAATATGAAAATGGTGCCATCGGTCAATTTGAAGTGAGCTGGACATTTCGTGGTGGAATGGATCTCCGTGATGAGATAATGGGAACGGATGGTACTATCTGGATGAATCATTTCCTGCGTACCGGGCTGGAGATGTTTACCACCGGGAAGGCATCCGATTATGTGGCTGAAAAATCAGAAAGCAATGCAGGCTGGCTATTCCCCGTAGGTGATGAAATAAATGACCTTGGATATAACCATATGTTTACGGATATGTTCAATGCAATGGAATCAGGTAAGGAACCCAAAGAAACTTTTTACGATGGTTATGTAGTAAATGCAGTGCTGGATGCTGCTTACCTCTCGGCCAAAAGTAAATTGTGGGAGCCTGTAAAACTGGATATCTGGAGAGGAAAAGAAGGCGTCGGTAAGCACAGTCACCTGGTTGCATACGATGCGGATCATTATCTTATAAAGGAAGAAATGACACATTATGGTACAAAAAAACTGATATTGAAAAACAAGCATACGAATAAGATCATTGAGAAATTGGATGAATAAGATAACCTCCATGCCACATAAAAATTAATAACCTTGTTTTCCGGCAGGGCAAAGCTGCCCTCATGTTACGTAATTGCGTTTTGCGTCCGTCATCGTTTTCAATTCGCTGCTGGTGAACCATTTTTTTATTTTAAACATTTAGCTGCAATTGTTGCCATATTGTGCTATGCGGCGCATCAAATCTTCGGGTATATCCCATGGTACTACACCCGGTCGTTAACTTTAAACATGTCATAAAAAAATGAATACCGTAATTGTAACAGGAGCTTCGGGCAATATGGGACAGGCTTTAGTAAAAAAATTCCTGGCCGAAAGCTACCGGGTTATTGGCACGGTCGTTCCTGGCCATCCCGATCAGACAGGAATTGAAAATGCCAACTTTGAAGCAGTGGCGGTAGATCTTATGAACGAAGATGATGCCCAGGATTTTATAAAAAAGATAATCTCCAAATATCAGGACATACAGGCAGTAATTGCAACCGTAGGCGGATTTGCAATGGGAAGCATAGACAATACTACAACCGGTGATATTTTAAAGCAGTATAAACTTAATTTTGAGACAGCCTATAACATTGCCCGCCCGGCATTTGTTCACATGATGGAAAAAAGATCGGGACGTATATTCCTGGTTGGATCGCGGCCAGGCCTGAACGCAGCCGAGGGTAAAGGCATGGTAGCTTATGGTTTAGCAAAATCACTTTTGTTCCATCTTGCGGAGTTAATGAACGTGGAGGCGAAAGGTGTTAATGTTGTCACCAGCGTGGTTGTGCCAGGTACGATAGATACCCCACCGAACCGTGCATCCATGCCGGCCGTTGATTTCGATAGCTGGGTAAAGCCGGAAGCCATTGCTGACATCATTTACTTTTATTGTACCGATGCCGCAAATATTGTAAGATCGCCCGTTATAAAAGTCTATAATAATGCCTGATAACGTAACAAAATTTTGCGGCTCTGCGAAGTTTATACCGTTCCCGCACCTCAACTTTAACCGGTAAAATAAAATTATTTTTCCCCTGCCTTCCCGTAAAAGGCAACCACAAGGCGCCTGGGGAGTATCCTGATTAACGCGGCTGCAATCTTTGCCAGGGAGCCGGGCACGATGATCAATTTTTTATTCAATGTTTCCCTTACAGCGATTTCCCCCACCCGTTCGGGAGATACTGCCATCTTCATACCGAGCCATCCAAGTTTTTCCTTCGTGTCTTTTTTAATGGATGGCTTTGTAAATACAGGCCCGGGATTAAGGCAGCTCACACTGATATTTTTTTTCCTGAGCTGGTAGCGAAGAGAATAGGTAAAAAAAATCACAGCGGATTTTGTAGCCGAATACAGGTTTTTTTCAGGAATAGGCGCGAAGCCGGCCATGCTGGCGACATTTAAAATATAAGCAGGTGAATTGTTTTCAAGTTGCGGAAGTAATGTAAGCGTGAGCCCCATAACAGATTCGATATTTAGCCTTACCATATACCGAAGACTGTCAAGCGGCAGGGAAAGATAATCTTGCGTACCTCCGAGGCCCGCAACATTACAGAGCATCTTGAGTTGAATATTTTGTTCACTGCACCATTTTGCAATAGCCCCGGCGGATTCTTCTTTTGAAAGGTCGTATACTAAAATCTCTACATGTACCTGGTAAGTGGCTTCCAGTCTTTGTTTGGCAACAAGCAAACTATCGGCATGCCTGGCTATCAAAATTAAATTATATCCGCGCCGGGCTAATGCCTGGGCTATTGCATAACCAATTCCCTTGCTTCCCCCCGCAACCAAAGCATAAGGGCCATTCAACGCCTTACCGGTAATATCATTATTTAAAAGCAAGTTTGTTTTACGTTCCATAATCTTCAAACTGTTTATAGGAATATTGGCGTTGTAATCCGGGGCGTCTATTGTTCCAGTGGTAATATACAGGGAATCAAATACATTGCCCGGTCGCACAGCAGTAGCGGAAGTTAAAGGCTGAGCGTACATTTTAGTGAGGCTGAAAAAGATAACGAAAAGTTGTACAATTTTAATCATGGCATAAAATATAAACAAGCTGGAAACGCTTGTGGGTATCTTTTGGATGCTATTAGTATGCCATTAAGTTAAAAATTGGGTTCCAATCCTCAATAAATTATAACCGGTCGCGGGGGTGGCCACTTTCAAACAAATCCGCTAATTTTATCAAAATAAAAAAAATGAGAAAAATGATGATCCTTTGCATGCTTGCAGCAATAAGTGTTAATGCGGTATCTGCACAACCATCAACCGATAAGTTGTTAAGGCATGTTGTACTTTTTAAATTCAAGGATGCGGCAACTGCCGCAAATGTAAAAGTTGTGGAAGATGCTTTTCTTTTATTGCCATCTAAAATGAACCTGATAAAAGACTTTGAATGGGGGACAAACACCAGCCCGGAAAAATTAAATGATGGATTAACCCATTGTTTTTTTGTAACATTCGCCAGTGAAAAAGACCGTGATGACTATCTTGTTCATCCCGCACACCAGGCATTTGTTGATGTCTTAAAACCATTTTTAGATAAGGCAGTGGTAGTGGATTTTTGGGCTAAGCAATAACTTTGCTATCAGCAAATAAAGTTTTAATATCGCACGATAAAAACTTTGACCGGGCTTTTTAAGGAGGAATCACGTCAACCTCTTTTTCCTTCCGGAACTTGTTAAACAGGTCGAGTTTAAAAGCCACATTTCCATCGGAACCGGGCCGGCCCCTGATATAAATACTTTTTTTTGCTTTTTTACCCGTCCCGATATTTTGGGGATTATAATCCGCGTCCCGCTTTTTCAGGTTATTTAAAGGTACCTGGATACTGATATCCGTATTCCCTTTCATGCTATATACCCCTTCAATAAAAAATGAAAGGATGTTCGACTGGATTTCCATCCGGTTTATCTTAATGTCACGGTTATTTATTTCGAGCCGGTTCTTTAATTCCGCAAAACGGATATTCTCAAAATCCCTGTTCTTAAAAAGGAAATTCTGTAATTTTTTTACAGGTTCAAAATTAACAAGTGCACCATTCTTTAGAGAAAAATCAACGGTACTCTTTACACTATTTGGAAATACTTTACCGGATTCATCAAGGCCAAGGGTAGCATCAATTTTCGTGGTCAGTTTCCCAACCAGGTTTTGAGACATAATCGCATCCTGGCCAAAGTTGTCGAAAGCATGCAGCACTTTGCTAACGTCTACATTCTCCATGGAAGTTTTTAGGGTGGCCAGGAGGTAATTCGCATTTTGGTTAATTAAGGAACCGCTCATTTGCATACTGCCACCGGCATGGGTCATGCTCACATTATTTAATATATACTTATTCGCTAACAGTGTTATATCGGCATTGACATTATGCGCTTCAAATTTTTTATAATTGAGACCAGCAGCATCCAGGTTAACGTGCAGGCTCGCCTTCTGTAATACCTCATCGATGTTTGAGGCGGCAGTGGCCAGGTTATTTTTGCCCCTGGATACAGTAATTTTTTTTCCCGGCTTTAATAAAAATATGAAGGCGCCTAAATCCAGAGAAGGAGTGGAAATGTTCCAGTTTATACTTGCTTTACCT
The DNA here is from genome assembly GCA_037719925.1 of Ferruginibacter sp. Lineage (GTDB taxonomy): Bacteria > Bacteroidota > Bacteroidia > Chitinophagales > Chitinophagaceae > Ferruginibacter. Next base: position 1,411 of record JBBJMD010000175.1, on the reverse strand, counting down.
GGTTCCGTATTTATCAGCGTCAGAAGATTTTTTGCCTGACCCTGCATTAATATCTTATTATTAAAGACATCACACTGCAGGTCTTTGACGAAGACATCAGAATTTTTAAAGAGAAGCTCCCCGCTTACATTTTTCATTTCCACATCCCTGGGGGCATACAGCAGGCTGCCCTCTTTAAACGATACACTGCCATTTATCAATGAGTTGGTATTATTGTTCCTTACGATCGGGCCTTTATAAGTAATGTTGACAGAACCATTGCCGGATTGAAGTTGTAAAAAACTACTGCCAATAACCTCATTCAATTTTGTCAATGCAAAGTCGGCGGCCAGATCGGTCGTGAGAATTGGGGCTAGTAAGTTTAAGATTTCTATATTGCCGGATTTAATAGGCAGCCCACGCCACTCTGCCAGGAAATTGCTGATGTTAATTATAGAATTGGAATCACTTCTTGGCAAAGCTTTATTGGACTCATTGGTAAAATACCCTTCGAAAGAAGCTGTTGCAAAATCAAGGAACGGCGTTTTTAATCCTGTGTTCTTTGCAGTCCAGCCAACATATATGTAAGGTTCGCCGCCTTTTAAGGGCCCGGTAATATTTACATCAACATCCAATGGTTTGTCTAAGGCAACAAGGGATAAAGAGGAATCGATCCGTTTCGGCATCATTGATTTGCCCTGGTTGTAAAGCATGTTTTTTACATGAGCGCGAAGACTGAATTGAGGAGCCACTTCCTTAAGATCGAAACGGCCTGATAAATTAAAGGGCTGGCCGGATAACTTTATATCTATGCTCTCAAACTGTAATTGTTTAAGCGACTTGTTATAAACCACTTCAAACTTGCCGGTAAACTTTTGCCCTTTAAAAAATTCTCCTCTGGCTAAATTAAAAGCCATATTATGAATAAAAATTTCTGCTTTGGTGTCTAACAAAAAAGACTCGTTATTTTCATCTAGCCTTATAGCAAGTGCATTAACAAAATAATTATGCAACTTTTTTCTCTGCCTGTCATCAAGAATAAAACTTACCTCTTTAAGCCCAATGTATTTCAACTCACTTTTTTCATCTCTGCCTTTCCCGGCAAGGCTGTCTTTTTTTTGCCTGGCTAAGTAGGTATTGGTATATCCGGATGTGTCGGTATACATGTAAATCTCACCCTTTTCTAGAGACAGTCCGTTAAGCGGTGCTTTTTTTTGTATCAGCCTTAAAATGCTGAGGCGGGCAAATATTTTACCAGCGTGAAAAAAAGTGTGGCCGTGCTGCTTAAACATGCTGTCGGTAACACTAACATTATTGAGTAAAACAGCAATTTTAGGAAACTGGCTGAAAAAGCTTAATTCCACTTCTTCAACGGTAACCTTGCCGTTCAACTTCTTCCCTATTTCAGTGGTAACCTGGAGAATGATTGATT
>JBBJMD010000174.1:0-8021 GCA_037719925.1 Ferruginibacter sp. | reverse complement strand
TGCGAAAAATATAAATCCTCCTTTATCAATAAAAAATTTTTTTGGGTCAGTCAGCATCTGGTAATCTATCGGCTCTACTACAAAATACTTCTCCAGCCAGGCGATATTCAGCAGGCTAAAATGGGAAGCGAGTGTTTCGCTAAAAGGAATTATTTCAATAGCTGGATACCCAGTCATTATTTTATATATTTCATGTAAGTAGCCAGGTCTTTATCGCCTCTTCCGCTGAGGCAAACAACTACCACATCAGTGTTTTCAAATTGCATTTCATTTAATACAGAAAACGCGTGTGCCGTTTCCAGTGGGAATAATACCTTCCATTTTTGTGATTTCAAATGCTGCCTTCCGGCTTCTTCATCAGTCGCGCTCATAAATACCGCCACTGGTGTATAAATGCGCATGTAGCGGCCGATACCAAAATCGAGACCGGCTGAAATGCTATGAGGTTCACCTGGCCGTCTTCCGTTTGCATTAAAAGGCTTTGCTTCCATGCAGGATCCAGGCTTTCCCAGCTGGGTGGTAGCGCACTCATCCGCTGGCGAGCCACAACCGGCAGCCTCCACTGCCACCAGTTTTACGGAAAGGTCATCTAAAAAATGGTAAAATGCACCTGCCGCATTGCTGCCTCCTCCAACACAGGCAAGTACATGTGTTGGCAATTCATTGCCAGTTTTTTGGAGCAACTGTTGTTTTATTTCTTTACTGATTACACTTTGAAAGCGGGCAACCATATCCGGGTAAGGATGCGGCCCTACCACGCTTCCAATAATATAATGTGTATCTACGGGGTTATTGATCCAATCCCGTATCGCCTCGTTAGTTGCATCCTTTAAAGTTTTGCTGCCACTTAACGCCGGCACCACCGTGGCACCCAGCATTTTCATCCTGGCTACATTCGGCGCCTGCCGCTCAATATCCTTTTCACCCATGTATACGATGCATTCCAATCCTTTTAGCGCGCATACGGTAGCAGTAGCAACGCCGTGCTGACCTGCTCCTGTCTCAGCAATAATTCTTTTTTTGCCAAGGCGCTCTGCAAGCAGGATTTGCCCGATCGTATTATTGATCTTATGGGCCCCGGTATGGCAAAGGTCTTCCCGTTTTAAATAAATGGGAACACCGTGTTTGTTGCTTAAGCGATCCGCAAGATACAAGGGGGTGGGCCGACCCACATAATCGGTAAGTAATTGTTGAAATTCGTTTTGAAAGGCTTCATCATACATTATCTGCAGGTACTCATTCTGCAATTGCCTCACATTTGGATACAACATTTCGGGGATGAATGCACCGCCGAAACTTCCATAATAACCATACTCGTTAACTGAAAATTTATTTTCTTCTGCTGCCATCATTTTGTCTTTATTTGCCCTGAAACTATCAACCAACTGTTAAAAGTTTTCTATTTTATACAATCAATTCTAAAAATTTCAGATCCATCCACCGGTTAAATTTATAGCCTACTTCTTTGAAATGAGCCACTTCTGCAAACCCAAATTTTCGATGCAATGCAATACTCGCATCATTGGAAGCTTCGATACCCGCGACTATCGCGTGAATGCCCAATTCCCTTGCAGCTATAATAAGCGGTGGCATCAATAGTTTTGCTATTCCTTTGCCCCTTTGGCCTGATGCTACATATACCGAATTTTCTACAGTAAAACGATATCCTACCCATGGGCGGAAAGGCCCGATGGTGCTAAAACCTGCCAGTTCGCCTCCTTCCGTAACCGCGGCAAACACAGGAAAACCCTGTTCTTTTTTTAACGCGAACCATTCCTTTCTCATTTCAAGTGTATGGGGCTCGTTGTGCCATACGGCGGTTGTATTCAGAATAATTTCATTGTATATCCCGAGCATCGCCGGCAGGTCATTTTCATCTGCGAGTCTTATACGTATCATAGATAATTTGCGCAACACCCGTTAAGCTATCACCAGTATTGCAAATTACTACCGGTAACCCATAACCGAACGGACTTTATTATTTTAATCCCTGCTTGAATTTTAACAATAATGCCATATCCTTTACACCCGGGCTCTTTTCGAAGCCGCTGTTTACGTCTACGCCAAAATAATCCGGGTGCCTGAATGCTTTTATTTTTGCAACATCTTCCACCCTGATGCCCCCACTTAAAAAAATGGCTTTTCTGTTTACTTACTGATTAGTTTCCAATCAAATTTTTCACCGGTACCACCTGCCAGGCCATTTTTCGAAGCTGTATCAAACAAATAATAATCACATACTTCATCATAATCGGCAATCATTTCGTCGACAGAAACATTTTCATTTGAAATGGAGAAGGCTTTGATGACTTCTACGTCCGCAGATAGCTGCTCACATAAATCAGGCGATTCTTCGCCATGCAGCTGCACCACATCGAGGTCATAATCCTCTATCATTTGCTTTATTTCAGCATAGGCTGCATTAACGAATACGCCTACTTTTTTCACATCGAAATCACTTTCGTGTAATTCCTCTTTTGATATCTTTCCCACCACATAACGGGGGGATTCCTTATGAAAGACCAGGCCGGCAAAATCGATGTTTAAACCATCAACCTGCTGCAATTGCTTTAGTTGTGTAATCCCGCAAACTTTAATATTCATTGTTGGTTGTTTTCTGCATTATTGTAATTGTTGAATAAATTTTTTAATGGCCTCCATGTCCTTAACGCCGGGTAACAATTCGAACCGGCTGTTAATATCAATCGAAAATAAGGCTTTTGCTTCCGGTCGTGTTTCAAATTCCAGGAGCTTTTCCACATCTTCCCGCTCAATACCGCCGCTTAAAAAATAAGGTTTGCCTACGGTAACATCCTTTAGTTTTTCCCAGTTAAATTTTTTACCTGTTCCGCCATAACCTGCGCCTTCGGTATCAAACATAAACATGTCGCATACATCCATGTATTCGCGAATCCTCCACCCGATATTATCCGTTTCGCTAACCCTGAAAGCCTTTACCACTGAAATATAGTCCGCGATCTTTTCACAGTATTTCGGTGTTTCATCTCCATGCAACTGTACCATATGAAGCCTGCATTCATCCACCATCTGTAATACTTCCTCAACAGAAGCATTTACAAATACACCCACTTTATTGGTATTGTTTTCTTTTTTCAACTGGCTGGTTGTCATATGCCGCAAAACATACCGTGGAGATTTAGGATAAAATATAAGTCCTGCGAATGTTGCACCTGCCTCAGGTAATGTATTCAATTGTTCTACCTGGGTAATGCCACACACTTTTACTCTCATGTTACTTTTGCTTTTAATTGTTCTACAAATCCGGCAAAAGCAATCGTTGGGTCGGTTTGTTTCATAAAGTTTTCGCCAATTAAAAACCCTTTGAATCCCGCCTGCCTGAAGGTACTAATAGTTTCAACATCGTTTATGCCGCTTTCGGCTATTTAATTTTACTTGTAGAATTCTTTTACTTAATTCAATAGAACGGTTGATATCCACGATAAATGTTTTCAGGTCGCGGTTGTTTACACCGATTATTTCAGTTTCATCACAAATATGCTGTAACTCATCTTCCGTATGTATTTCCAGCAGCACTTCCAGTTGAAAGTTTTTTGCAACTACGGCCAGTTCTTTTACCCGCTGCGGCGTTAAGCAGGCAGCGATCAACAACACTACATCAGCCCCCATGGCCCTCGCCTCGGCAACCTGGTATTCATCGATAATAAAGTCCTTGCGGAGGATTGGAATATTATTTATTCGTGCTTTTTTGAGGTCCTCTGCAGAACCACCAAAAAAACTTTCATCTGTTAAAACTGACAGGCCGCTCGCTCCATTCAAAGTATAAGCAGTCGTTACCGCTACTACATCCGCCATAGCATTTATAATTCCCCTGGAAGGTGAACGGCGTTTGAATTCGGCAATGATACCGTTTTTAGTTTCATCCATTAAAAAATGCTTCAGTGAAAACACGGGGCGGTTAAAAAACTTACTTCGTTTTAATTCGTCTACCGTAATCTTCACCTGGCATCACTACTTCAATTTTTTTGTATTCGATTATTTTATCTAAAATATTCATAGTATGTTACTTCTCCCCTGCCCTCTCCAAAGGAAAGGTAGGCGGTCTTTATCGAGGCGGAATGCTTTTCAAATTTGAGATTTCAATATTATTTTCAAACGGTTACGGCTACCCGTTCCGGCTTTTTATTTACAAAGTTTTTTTAGCGCCCCTAAAGCCTTTCCGCTCTCCAGGCTTTCTACTGCTTGTTGATAACATTCATCGTAAGTGTTATATTTTCCGGTGCACTGAAGCGCCATCGCTGAATTTGCCAGTACCACTGCGTTTTGGGCCCAGCTACCATTGCCCTTCAGGATGTTCAAAAATATTTCAGCCGCCTCTGCAACGGAATTTCCACCATGTATATCCGCTGCGGTTACGGTCCGTTTTCCTAAGGTTTCGGGGCTCATGATGCGCTCACCTTTGTTGGTGATGACCTTGGTATCGCCCGTCAGGGATATTTCGTCATAGCCATCAAGGCTATGGATAATAGTAAAATTATTAGCTGTTTGCTGCAGGAGATAGTTATAAATCCTTGCCATTTCCAAATTATACACACCCACTAACTGGTGCTTTGGAAAAGCTGGGTTCACCAGTGGGCCAAGCATGTTAAAGAAAGTGCGGATGCCCAGGTTTTTCCTTACAGGAGCCACTACTTTTAAGGCGGGATGAAACAATGGCGCATGCAAAAAGCAAATATTAGCGGTATCCAATTCCTTGTTCAAAACTTCAGTGTCATTTGTAAACCGGTACCCCAATTGCTCCATGACGTTACTGGATCCGCTGATCGAGGATGCTCCGTAGTTTCCATGCTTGGCCACCCTGGTTCCGGTACCCGCCACAATAAAACAACTTAAGGTTGAAATATTAAAGGTGTTTTTTCCATCCCCCCCGGTGCCAACAATATCCATCACTTCCTGTCCCTTCAGATCAACCCGGATGCACAATTCCAGTAAGGCCTCCCGAACCCTGTAACTCCCTGATCGTAATGGTGCGCATAAGGTACACCGTTATGAAAGAGGCGATCTCGCTCTCATTATATAACCCGTTGGAAATATTAATGAGTATTTCTTTTGCCTGTTCCACCGGCAGGCTTTTGTGTTCAAATAAAAAGCTCAGTATTTTTCATTGTTGCCCCTGATTTTTAGCCTGATACATGATTGTGTTACGTTCAACAGTTCCTCATTATCTTTTCCCTTGCGGGTTAATACACTTTCGGGGTACTGAACGCCCGTACATCAAATTGTTTTCTGCAGCCCCATGATTAGCCCGTTGTCATCGACCGCGGTTATGTTCAGTTCTTCCGGTAAATTCTCCCTGCTAACTATCCAGGAATGATAACGGCCTACCTCGATCGTGTCACCCAGGCCCTGCAATAATTTTGATTCTCCGTTTGTAATGTGTATGGGTGTTGCAACCCCATGGTATACTTTATCAAGGTTTACCAGTGAACCACCGAATGCTTCGCCAATGGCCTGGTGACCCAAACACACGCCCAGTATCGATTTGCTCGCAGCATACTCTTTTATCAGAGAAAGCAGCAAGCCGGCCTCTTCCGGGATGCCGGGCCCGGGAGACAAAATAATTTTATCATAAGCATTAACCGCCTCCAATGTTATCTGGTCGTTGCGGAAAACATCCACTTTCTGATGAAGTATCTTTTCAACAAGGTGCACAAGATTATAAGTAAAAGAATCGTAATTATCAAAAACCAATATTTTCATCTTATATATTTTGTGCCAGTATGATGGCTTGTTTAAGTGCGTTTAATTTATTGTTCACTTCCTGCAACTCACTGCCAGGGATACTTGCGGCAACAATACCTGCACCGGCCTGGTAAACCAACGTATTGTTTTTACTTAAAAAAGTCCGGATCATAATCGCATGGTTGCAGCTACCATCAAATCCGATAAAACCAATTGCGCCCCCATAATAACTTCTGACAGTAGGTTCATATTCATTGATGAGTTGCATTGCCCTGAATTTTGGCGCCCCGCTTAAGGTGCCGGCGGGAAAACTAACTGCAAGTAATTTGAATGGATTGGTTTCCTGCTCCACTTTACCCGTAACCTCGCTTACTAAATGGATCACATGCGAATAATAATTTACCTTTTTGTATTGGGTTACTTCAACATTGGTGCACATCCGGCTCAGGTCATTTCTTGCAAGGTCAACGAGCATGACATGCTCGGCGTTTTCCTTTTTATCATTTTCCAGTTCGATGGCCAATGCCTTATCAGTTTCATCATTACCGGTTCTCCTGAAGGTGCCGGCAATAGGGTGCACAATCGCCTTACCATTTTGAACGATCAGCTGGCTTTCCGGTGAAGAACCCATGAGCTTGTAATCACCATAATCAAAATAAAATAAATAGGGACTTGGATTAATGCTGCGTAATGCACGGTAAACATTAAATTCATCTCCGGCAAAGGATTGTTGAACGCCTGCAGGCGATCGATACATCTCCCCGGTGACTTGCAGCGATCCCTTTTTTACCATCTCAAGATAACCGGCATCTGTAAGATTGGACGTTTCTTCACCTCTTGTACTAAAAGGGAAAGAAGGTACATCCCTGCTTTTAATCAGGCTTTCAATTACGGCTACTTCGCTGTTAATTCCCTGAATGGTATTTTCGCAAATAAATAATTCATTCTTAAAATGATTGATCGCGATAACATATTGGTATAAACGATATCGCATCAACGGGATGCCCGTGCTTTCAGGTTGTTGGTGGCTATTGTCGAGTTTAATCGTATCAAAGAATTGCACTGCATCATAAGTACTATATCCAAATAACCCCTGCGCTACATTGATCGGTTTTGGCGCCGGCTGATTTACTTCAAAACGCTGCATAAAATCCCAAAGGTACCCGGGTACTAAAGTGGGGCTGGCTATTTGTATACTTTCCGGTTTTTGACCAGGAAGTTTAAATTCTATTGCAGTCGCAGTTCGTATTTCAATGCCGGCGATAGCATTGATACCGATAAACGTGTAACTGTTTTCTCCGGCGTGAAAATCCGAGCTTTCCAATAAAATAGTATCCCTGAAGCGATCTCTCAGTCGCAGGTAAATACCCACTGGCGTATACACATCTGCTAACAACTTCTTGTAAGTAGTTTGTATGGATATTCTTTTCATATTAGCTTAAGCGCTTTTAGTTAGGATTACGGCCCTCTTGTCATACAGGTAGATGCCGCCTTTAAGTGATGAACAAATACTTATTGAAACTAAATTTAAATCAATGTCAAGCACATAAAAAAACCCCAACAATTGTGTCGGGGCCCTTAATATATTATACATACAAATAGTTGCGACACATCAAAATATTGACTGCCACCACCAAATATTGCTATGTAAATTAAATTTTTTCATTTGCTGTTGCAAAGATGTGGAGGAATTAATTAAAAAAAAAACTTTTTTCATTAATTAATTTAAAAGTTCATTACTATGATCATGTGCACTTGCTTTGGTTATGTAACTTATAGTTGGTTATTTAAGGTAAGCACTGAAAATGGTTGTGCCGGAACAGGTACGAACACTATCAAAGGATGAGATATAACTAACTTCATCCCAATAACATCAATCGCAGCAGTTAGTTGTTAAACGATGACAGGTATTCAGTGGTTGGCTTTTAGTTTGACTACCGGCGACATCGAATAAAACGGGACTTAAAAACTACTTACTCTTTTTGCTTAAATTGCGTGAGGTAAATGTGCCTCAAAATTGCAATATATGAAAGTAATAATTTTTGGTGCTACAGGGATTGCCGGTAAGGAACTGGTAAAACAGGCCATATTCAAAGGCTACCATGTGAAAGCATTTGGCAGAAATGTATTTACTGCCGGCCTGCCTAAAAGCGATTTGTTGGAAATTTTACAGGGTGCCTTGTTCGATGAAGGCCAGGTTTATAAGGCGATAAAAGGATGTGATGCTGTTTTGTCTGTTTTGAGCGGAGACGCCAGTGGTACGGATCTTACCCGTTCCCTAGGGATGAAAAACATTGTCT
>JBBJMD010000173.1:0-8048 GCA_037719925.1 Ferruginibacter sp. | reverse complement strand
CAGCTTTATTGAGCATTGAAAAAGATGAAAGTACAGCTCCGGACCCCGCTTCGCTCGCTAAACAGCTGTGCAGGATCGTGGGAGCATCTAACCCATCGCACCGCTACCTTGTTGGCCAGGTTGGACAAACAATTGTACCAACATTAAAACGGGTATTACCCGGTTTTTTATTTGAAAAATTAATGAATGATCATTATGGAATAAAGTGATCTATACACTTTTTGATTAATACATAGATGGAAAACATGGAGGGAGCGCTGCTTCGCCGATTATTCCCGATTGGCACCGCAATTGCATTCTATTTGAAAAAACAATCAAATGAAAAAGACGATCATTATTGCCATAACTTGCGGCGTTGTTGCTGCGTTACTTTTAAAAAGAAAACGCTCACGTAACTTAATGCCCGCACCTGTACCTCAATATGTGGGGAATGCAGGCAAACATTTGACTACTGTTTTCGCAAGGGCAAAAAAACAGGGTTTATAATCTTACCCTATCGTGGTACAATTGCTTCTGCGACGGATGTACTAACCACCTAAGGGTATACTTTCCTTTTCACTAATAGTTAGTTGTTGAACATCCGTCGCAGTTTTTATACTGGTTTCTTTAGTCAATAATGGGATTTTTTATCTACAAAATAAGAGGCCTAAGGGAAAATAAAGTAACATGCTAAATACCGTACTTTTGAACTGCTAACTATTTAACAGTTATTAAAAGGATTGGTTAATACCCCAGCAATTTAAAGTTTTTCAAATCCGGGTTTGACGCGCCTAATATTAACTTATATTCATGTTTGTCATTAAAAAACTTTAAGGACCTTTGGCACATGAAGTGTACCTATTATTTCTTCCCCGTTCTCTTCGCACTCGTTAGTTGCGGTGCATTTTCCCAATTAGATGAAAAAACGGTTCGGGCAAAACAGGCGGCAAAACCAGTAAAAGATCTCCCCGTGATCACCGGTGCAGAGAGAATGCCGGTTTACCTGCCCTTGCTAAAAGGTAAATCAGTAGCGGTATTTGCCAATCAAACAAGCATGGTGGCAAACACTCACCTGGTGGATACCTTGCTTAAACGTGGAGTCAAAATAGTGAAGATATTTTCGCCTGAACATGGTTTCCGCGGTGATGCGGACGCGGGCGAAAAAGTGTCAGACTCAAAAGATAAAAAAACAGGTGTACCCGTAATTAGCATTTACGGCAAACACGAAAAACCCACCGCGGATTACCTGGAAGGTGTTGATGTCCTCGTATTCGATATACAGGATGTTGGCGTGCGTTTCTATACTTATATTTCTACCCTTGAATATTGTCTTGAAGCTGCGCTGGAAAATCACAAACCGTTATTAATACTTGACCGGCCGAATCCCAATGGCTTTTATGTTGATGGCCCCGTACTTGATAAAAAGTTTAAAAGCTTTGTAGGTATGCAGTCTGTGCCAATCGTATATGGGATGACGATTGGCGAATATGCATTAATGTTAGCTGGTGAAAACTGGTTATCGCAGGCAGCCAATGCTGTCAATAAACATAATGTTTCCACGCAACCTACGGCTGATACCCCCTTTCACGTAACGGTGATCAAATGTGAAAATTATGATCATAACAGTAAATATATATTGCCGGTGATGCCGTCCCCAAATTTAAAATCCATGCAGGCCATTTATCTATACCCTTCAACTTGTTTAATTGAGGGCACTGTGATGAGCGAAGGCAGGGGTACCGATGCCCCGTTCCAGGTTTTTGGCCACCCTTCATTGCCGGCTGATTTATTTGCTTTTACCCCCAAACCAAATTTAGGAGCGAAGAACAGCAAATGCTTTAATCAACAATGTTATGGCTGGTATATAAAGGGCAGCAATGAATCTATATTAAAAGAACTGGGAAGGTCCATACAATTAAAATACCTGCTTGATGCGTATAAATTATTTCCCGGTAAGGATAGTTTTTTCTTAAAAAATAATTTTATAAATAAGTTAGCCGGTAACGACATGTTGATCAAACAAGTGAAAGAAGGTAAAACCGAAGCTACAATAAAAGCAAGCTGGGAACCAGCATTGGCTAACTTTAAGCTGACCAGGAAAAAGTATCTATTGTACAATGATTTTGACAATTCTGCACCCTGACGCTATATGGGCGAAAATTGAATCCCGGTAATGATCGAACAAAAAATTAAAACTTCCCACTTAACTACTACTGCTGATTTTCCGCTAACCTTACCCGTTGGCCCGAGGGTGGTATTTATGGGTACACCCGACTTTGCAGTGGCCTCACTGGATAAACTGCTCAGGGAAGGATGCAATATCGTAGGCGTTATAACCGCGCCTGATAAGGCAGCCGGTCGCGGCTTGGAATTGCAGCAAAGCGCCGTAAAAAAATATGCCACGGAAAAAGCCCTGCATATTTTACAACCGGAAAAATTGAAGCAACCTAAATTTTTAGAAGCGCTTAAAGAACTGGAGGCCGATCTGCAGGTGGTGGTAGCTTTTAGAATGTTGCCGGAAATAGTATGGAAAATGCCGCCGATGGGAACGGTAAACCTGCATGCTTCCCTTTTACCGCAATACCGTGGTGCCGCACCGATTAACTGGGCCATCATCAACGGTGAAAAAGAAACCGGTTTAACTACCTTTAAACTGCAACAAGAAATTGATACCGGCAATATTTTACTGAATAAATTAATCCGGATCGGTGAAGAGGAAACTGCGGGAGAATTACATGACAGGATGAAAGAGATTGGAGCTGAACTTTTATTACAAACCGTAAAAGGATTATTTGAAGGAAGCCTGGCTGAAATGCCACAGGAACAGGGGGGTGAACCGCATAATTCAAATCAACCCGGCATAACGGATGATTCAATCCTTGCAGGCGAATACAGCCTGGCCTCTTTGAAAAAAGCACCCAAAATTTTTACTGAAACCTGCCTGATCGAATGGAATAACCCGGTAGACAAAATTAATAACCTGGTCAGGGGGCTATCCCCTTTCCCGGCAGCTTTTACTTTTTTAGACGGAAAGAAGTTAAAAATTTATAAGGTTGATAAGGCATACGGAGTGCCCGCCATTGCAGTGGGGCAATTTGAAACGGACCGAAAGACCTTTTTAAGATTTGCCTGCGAAGACGGATATATCTCGATCAAAGAATTACAACTGGAAGGCAAAAAGAAAATGATGACAGAAGATTTTTTGAGAGGGTACCGCTGGGCATAATAGCTGCTACCGCATTGGGATTACCGATGTAATTTCAAACATCCGTTATACCGTTCACTATTGCGCATTATATTTGTGCCATGTTAACCGTCAGCAATCGTGGCCAACAAATGCCACCTTCCCCCATACGTAAACTGGTACCTTATGCTGAAGCTGCCAAAAAAAGAGGTACACGGGTTTTTCACCTTAATATAGGCCAGCCGGATATAGCTACCCCCGAAGCCATTCTTGATGCTGTGCGTAACAGCGATTTCAAAATACTGGAATACAGCCATAGCGCAGGGAACGAAAGCTATCGCAAAAAACTCGTTACTTATTATCCCAACGTTGGCATAGATATCAGCTCCAGCCAGATCATTGTGACAACCGGCGGAAGTGAAGCGATCCTGTTCGGCTTTATGGCGTGCATGGATGCCGGGGACGAGGTAATAATCCCGGAGCCGTTCTATGCTAATTATAATGGCTTTGCCGTTGAAGCCGGCGTTGTAGTGAAACCCATACCCTCCTCTATTGAAAATGGTTTTGCCCTTCCCCCAATCGAAGATTTTGAAAAGGTGATTACGCCCCGGACAAAAGCAATTGTTATTTGCAATCCAAATAACCCTACTGGTTATTTGTACAGTAAGGAAGAGATGGAAATATTAAAACGAATCATTTTAAAACACCACCTATATTTATTTGCAGATGAGGCATACCGCGAGTTTTGTTATGAAGGCACTCATACCAGTTTCATGCAACTCGAGGGAGTTGATGAACATATCGTTTTAATGGATACGATCAGTAAAAGATACAGTGCGTGTGGCGGTCGGGTGGGTGCATTGGTCACCAGGAACAAAGCGCTGCTGAACTCGGTAATGAAGTTTGCACAGGCACGCCTGAGCCCGCCGAGTTTCGCCCAGATATTAGGGGAGGCCGCGGTTGATTTGCCATCGAATTATTTTGATACCACCAAGGCTGAATATAAAAAAAGAAGGGATACGATCGTGGAAAGATTGAACCGCATTCCGGGGGTATTTTGTCCTAACCCAGGTGGGGCCTTTTATGCCATGGCCAAATTGCCCATTGATGATGCGGATATTTTTTGCCAATGGTTACTGGAATCATTTTCTTATAAGGGTCAAACGGTAATGCTCGCACCCGCTACCGGTTTTTATGGCACGCCTGGACTGGGTAAGCAGGAAGTCCGCCTGGCATATGTCTTAAATACTTCCGCTATTAATTCAGCCATGGATTGCCTGGAAAAAGCATTAGAACAATATCCCGGCAAGACGTTGAATTAAATATACATTGCTCGCTGTTAAATTTTTATCTGTCTTGGAAGAGAGAGGCAAATTTTTTATAAACCATGCTCTTAAAATAACCTGGAGCAACTAAACAACAGCTATGAAGAAAATTTTCTTATTACAAATCCTGTTTTGCAGTTCCTGCATGCTTTTCGCCCAGCAGGAAATTACTGTTAAAGTAAAAGATGCCAAAACAGGAGCCCCTTTGGCCAACGCAACTATCAGGATTAAGTCCACCAAAAAGGGATCAACTACCAATGCCGATGGCATTTCACGATTGCAGGTTACTGCGACCGACGTATTGGAGGTAAGTAATGTTGGTTATAAGTCCCAATCGGTTACCCTGAGCGGACAGCCAGAAATTTCAGTTGATATGGAAGGCAGCCTTGTTGAACTGGGTGATATAGTTATACTGGGTACACGGGGCTCTGCCAGGGCAAAAACCGAAACTGCGGTACCTGTAGATGTGATAAGAATAAACCAGGTTGGTTTGCCCACCGCTAAAATGGACCTTACCTCTATTTTAAATATGGCGGCTCCATCTTTTAATTATAACAAACAAAGCGGGGCCGATGGGGCGGATCATATTGACCTGGGCACCTTACGCGGCCTTGGGCCGGATCAGACATTAGTGCTGATCAATGGTAAAAGGCGCCACCAGACAGCCTTTGTAGCTTTATTTGGTACCAGGGGCAGAGGAAACTCCGGTGCCGATCTGAATTCTTTTCCCGAATCCGGGGTGGACAGAATAGAGATTTTACGCGACGGGGCATCCGCTCAATATGGTTCAGACGCGATGGCCGGCGTTATCAATATCGTTTTAAAAAAAGACATTAATCATTGGTCAGTAAATGCAGGATGGAGCGGTTATTATGATAATAAATTCAATGCCTATTCCCAGCGCGCCTCCGGGCAATACTATTCAAGTAAACCCATTGATGGTGGTACCTTTTCCATTTCAGCTAATAACGGGCTTGCGATTGGGAAAAATGGGGGCTTTATTAATTTTTCCCTTGATTTTTTAACCCAGGCAAAAACTTTCAGGCAGGTTGATACCGTAGATTATCTATCAGATAAAAATGCTTTGCCTTTTATCAACTCGGGCAGGAGAGCTTTTGGCGATGGCTCTGTAAAAACTTATGGTGCCATGTACAATATGGAAATACCTACCGGCCCCGGTGCGACCACCACCTTTTATTCTTTTGGTGGTTATAATTATAAATCCTCCGATGCATTTGCCTATACGAGGAACTGGAGTGCCAAACCTGAACGCTTCCCGGTTGATGTAAATGGAAATCTTTTGTACGACAATGATATCATGCGTACAGCTGATGATGGAGAAATATATTATAACCCGCACATTCAAACACATATTGAAGATGCATCTATTGCAGTAGGTTTAAAGGGTAAAGCAGGTAAAAGCTGGAACTGGGATCTGAGTAATACCTTAGGAAGAAATGATTTTCATTATTACGGTGATAAAACATTCAACGCTTCCAATATAGGCGCAAAAACGCCCACGCATTTTGATGACGGAGGTTTTAATTTTTTACAGAATACAGTAAACCTGGATCTAAGTAAAGCCTTTGAAAACGTTGCCGAGGGATTTAACCTTGGCTTTGGAGCAGAATACCGCTATGAAAAGTATGGTATTTTCAAAGGAGAAGATGCATCTTATAAAAGTTTTAACCCGGCAGACCTTTTTTATCCTAATGTAAATGAATCAAGAGCGCCTGCCCCCGGGGCCCAGGGCTTTCCCGGCTTCAGCCCTTCGGACGTAATTGCTGCCAACCGGTCCAACATAAGTTTATATGTAGATGCTGAACTGAATGCAACCAGGGCCTGGTTACTGGATGCAGCTGTCCGGCTCGAGAACTATTCCGATTTTGGCGCGGTTGCAACTTTTAAATTCGCCACACGTTATAAAATCGCTTCCAATTTTAATATCCGGGGATCTGTTAGCACGGGATTCAGGGCTCCGTCTTTACAACAGTCTAATTTCAGCAACACCCTTACATCTTTTAGCGGAGGCCAGTTGATACAATCGCGTATCGCGCGTAATGGTGATGCTATTACGAAAGCAGCAGGTATCCCGAATCTAAAAGAGGAAAAATCTGTTAACACAAGCATAGGCTTTAGCTGGAAACCTGCCACCGGGTTCACTTTCACCATGGACGGTTATATGGTTAAAGTAAAGGATAGAATCGTTTTATCTGGTTTATTTAGCAAGGATGATGCTACTTTACCTGCTGCTTTTACTTCGCAGCTTGCAAACATCGGGGTAGCTACGGCCCAGTTTTTTGACAATGCCGTTAATACCACGAATTATGGTTTGGATATAGTGGTAGATTATTCCAAAAGATGGGGAACCAGGGGATTCAAAGCATTGTTAGCCGGTAACCTGCAGCACATGAACATTGATGCGATCCATGTACCCGATGCATTAAATAACAATGTTTTGAACCGGAAAACTTTTTATAGTGACCGGGAAGAGGCTTTTTTACTGGCATCAGCCCCTAAAGCAAAGTTTAGTTTGAGCCTGGATTACAATGTAGATAAAGTGGGTTTCGGAACGCACCTTACCTATTTTGGTAAAATAAGATTATTAGGCTTTGGCTCAGCAACAGCGGAAAACCCAAACCAGACTGGTATTAATCCACAGGTACCTTCAGATGCGGACGGAACGATCTTGTTGCCGGAAGAATTTAATTTTAATGGTAAGATGGTTACGGATATATTCCTGTCTTATAAATTCAGCAAAAGTATAAGCCTGTTTATCGGGGCTGATAACATATTTAATGTGCATCCGAACCTTGGCGTGAATCAGCTGGCAAAAGGCTGGGCTGGGGACAATGAGTCCGGCGGTCCATGGGATTCCGTGCAAATGGGTTTTAACGGCCGGCGAATATTTGCAAAACTTGCTTTCAATTTTTAAAAGCTGCCTGAAATATTAATGATCTCAACAACTTAATACTGCCAGTGAACCTTGAAAATATCCTACAGGTAAGTGATTTCGGGATATTTTTTTAAAGATTGGCTACGATCATACAACCGTACCTGTTGCCTTGCGCGTCACAAAGCCCGGAAATATTAATTGTCAAAATGAAATATGTAAATTATGTAATAAATACCTACAATTGTGTAAATTTTTAAAGAAAACTAGTCTTTACTTTGTATGGGTTTTTCATAGGATATTGGATAAAAAAACGGAGCTGGATTTCTATCCGGCTTCTCCTTTTTTTCGAAAATCCTAATGCCATCCTAAGGTAATTAATTTCACTTCCTGGAGCCGTTGAAACCTTCTAAAATTTATAGCCCCCATTAATTGAAGGAACAAGAATTTACCTACTTTAATAATAAAATTGAATCTGGCTTGTTCTCAAATTATCAGTGTGGGCTTTGTTCTGAGGATACCATATGCTGGCTTGAAAGTATTATTTGAGTTCTTGGTAACTCCGCGGAATGAAGATTGACAAATAATACGCAAGTCTTAGGGATATTAAAAATAAGAGGCTAACCCAAAACTAAAACCCCCGGTTTTGACAGGAAGGTTCCCCAGG
>JBBJMD010000043.1:0-24013 GCA_037719925.1 Ferruginibacter sp. | reverse complement strand
ATTATAATGAATAAAATTACTTGCATTTAATTGCGCAATTTACGATTTAGCAGATACTGTTATATGCTTTTCAATTCTAGGAAATGCAATTTTAAACCATGAAGTAAACTTCTGCGGATGACTTTGTAAAGAAGCCTGCAACTCGTTTAATGTTTTAAAACAATAATCCATAACCTCATTACGATCAACACTTATTTCTCCATCATAATGGCCAATAAAAACATGATCAAATTCATGTTCGGTCAGCCCGTTTTCAAAAGATGCTTTATATGTAAAATCAAAAGCTTTTTCCAATTGGGTTGTAAATCCCATTTCTTCCTTTAATCTCCTGTTTGCAGCAATATAGGTAGATTCGCCGGGAGCCGGGTGACTGCAACATGCGTTGGTCCATAGTTCGCCATTGTGATATTTTCCGAATGAGCGTTGCTGCAACAACATTTCACCTTTATTATTAAATATAAATATGCTGAAGGCCCGGTGTAATAAGCCTTTTTGATGAACTTCCATTTTCTCCATCGTTCCTATCTGCTGGTCCATTTCATTTACTAAAATAACATCCATAAACATCCTGCTTTATAATAAATTTAATTGACTTCGCAAACTTGCCTTGGCAACAATATATGCCTTCCGGTAACTTGGAATACGAACACGCTGTTCAAAAATATTACAAGACTTTGTCTTTTTAATCTTTCTGAAAAGTGATAAATAATATTTGTAGGCAACATACACTCCAAACCTCGCTTTTACAGGCAGGTGGACAATTCCTTCATAGGCATCAGCAAAGTCATTGTCTACGTCATCTTCAATTTGCTTTTTCATAGAATTTGTAAAATTGCTGAAATCCACTTCCGGAAAATAAGTCCTGCTCAGCTGTTCGAAATCTGATTTTACATCCCTTAAAAAATTAACTTTTTGAAAGGCCGCACCCAGTGATTGTGCCCCTGGCTTTAATTCGTTATACATGACCTTATTACCGTCACAAAAAACATACAGGCACATTAGTCCAACTACTTCCGCGCTGCCATAAATATATTCTTTATACCCCTTACTATTGTAGGAAGTATTTTTAAGGTCCATCTCCATGCTTTTAAAAAAAGCTTCAATCAAATCAGGAGATATCAAATATTTATTTACTGTTAACTGGAAACTGTGTAAGATCGGATTAAGGCTGATCCCTCTTTCAATGGCCTTATAAGTTTCAACTTTAAATTCGTGCAGTAATTCTTCTTTATTATGTTGATGAAAAGTGTCAACGATCTCGTCAGCAAAACGCACAAAGCCATAAATATTAAAAACAGGGACCCGCATATCATTATGCAGTAATTTAATGGCGCTGCTGAAAGAAGTGCTGTACTTCTCCGTAGCAGCTTTGCTACATTGCTGGCTTAATTCATGAAAAAGTTTCATCATTTTATTTGATTGATTTGCCTGCTTCCCGGGCAAGGGGACAGGAGCAAGTGTATGCCGATTGCAATACTGTTACCTAAAATGTTTAATTACTTCTTTGGCTACCACTTCACCGCTGATCAAACTGGGTGGCACTCCCGGACCGGGAACAGTAAGTTGCCCAGTATAAAATAAATTACTAATTTTTTTGCTCCTTAATCCTGGTTTCAATACAGCAGTTTGTCGTAAAGTGTTCGCTAAACCATATGCATTTCCTTTAAAAGAATTGTAGTCATTTCTAAAATCACTCACCGAATATGACTTCATGTAAATTATAGATCCCTTTACAGACTGCCCTATTTTATTTTCAAAACGAACTAAAATATCATCAAAATATTGAACCCTTAATTCGGGAGTATCTCCTTCCAACCCACTTGCTACAGGAATAAGAAAAAATAAATTTTCGCATCCTTCCGGGGCTACCGTCGGATCAGAAACAGCGGTGGCACTAACGTAAAACAAGGGAGCTGTCGGCCATCGCGGTTCCGAGTAAATTTCTTTGCCATGCTGATTAAAACTTACATCAAAAAATAACATGTGGTGACGTAATCCTGTTAATCTCTTGTTCAATCCTACATAATACAACAGGCAACTGGGCGCCATTACCCTTTTATTCCAGTATTTATCGGTATAACTCCTATATTCTCCTGGTAACAATCTTGATTCAGTAAAATGGTAATCCGCGCCGCTGATAACCACATCCGCATTAAAAGAATTCACCGAAAGCGGAATACCTGACCGGCCATTTTTATTGATTTCGGTATGATTACCGCAGGGTTGTGATAGTACGTTTGTTACGAGTTTATTTTCAATCCGTAATTCAGTTACATCCTGGTTAAAATGAAAGTTTACCCCCAGCTCTTTTGCCAAACTTGTCATGCCTTCCACGATCTTATACATACCTCCCTGGGGATACCATGTACCCAGTTTGATATCAGCATAATTCATCAAGCTATAAAGTGCAGGTGTATCTTTCGGTAAGGCGCCTAAAAACAACACCGGGAATTCCAGCAGTTCCCTTAACCGGTCATTTTTAAAATGCTTGCCTACATGATCTTTTATTGAATTAAAAACATCCAGTTTCAGAATACCTTTTACCAGGTCCCAATCAGCAAATTCAAGCCATGACCGCCCGGGTTTATGTACCAGTTTGTTGATGCCGGTCTCATACTTGAACGCTGCCTCGGTTATGAATTTATCAAGCATTCTTCCGCTACCCGGCTCAATATTTTCAAAGAGTTTTTTTAATTTATTATAATCAGCAGGAATGTCGGTTGCCTCATCCGGCCAGTAGATGCGGTAAGATGGATCTAGTCTTTCAAGTGTGTAATAATCTGAAACTCTTTTGTCAAAAGATTGAAAAAATCTTTCAAAAACACCAGGCATCCAGTACCAGCTTGGGCCCATGTCAAAAGTAAAACCCTGTTCAATCAACTGCCTGGCCCTTCCACCGGATGTAGGATGCTTTTCGAGCACATCTACCTGCCATCCTGCCTTTGCCATAAAAGCAGCGGCTGAAAGGCCGGCAAAACCACTGCCTATAATGACAACTTTTTTCAAGAAACTAATATAATATTGTGGCAGTTTTCGAAATCATACTTTTTAGATTAAAAGTTAATAGCGGCTCAGTTGTTCTTTCAATAATTTGCGTGCAAAATGTATCCTGCTTTTAATAGTACCCAATGGTTCCGATAACATGTCGGCTATTTCGTGGTACTTGTATCCTTCAAAGTAGAGTGTAAAAGGATTTTTAAATATTTCAGGAAGCCGGTAAATAGCCCCCTGGATATCTTTCATTTTTAAAGCGCCTTCCGCGGCATTGGTAGTAGTAACCTGGTTATAATTTAACAAAAACTCATTGGGAGTATTGTCAAAAATGGTGTTTTGTTTTGCTTTCCTGCGATAATCATTTATGAATATATTCCGCATGATGGTATACAACCATGCCTTTATATTGGTTCCGACATTATATTTTTCCTTGTTCGCCAATGCGCGGTACATTGTTTCCTGTAACAGATCTTTTGCTATTTCATTGTCTCTGGTTAGGGTAACAGCAAAAGGTTTTAAAAACTCTGTATTACTTAACAACAGTTGATTAAAATCTATGGTTGACATGTGAATATGTTTAATAAAATATACGCCAAAGCTAAACAAATGAATTGAAAATATAAAAAAAATGTTTAAGTTATTTTGTTAAAAGATTAAACATCCTACAAACCAATCATTTGTATCGCCTGCTATGGACTATATGATAAAAAACGAGCCAGATTATAATTCAGAAACAAATTCCATTACTTCAAAAAAGGACTTTTTAAAATTGATATGTTGCGGGATCTTTCTTTCATAAGAATGGGTGAGTAATCCGGAAATGATGATAGGGGTTCCGGCAAATCTCCTGGTTATGGAGGAAATGAATTTATCAAAATTGAAATTATGACCAACGGAAGTAAGATGAGAATATAAGTAGTCAGGTTTTTTAAGATTTACAACGTATTCAACGTCCTTCAGTGGTATATTAGCCCCCAGGTAAATAGTGGAAACACCCCTGTTTTTGAGCAGGTAATACATGAATAACATTCCTAATTCATGGTATTCCCCTTCCGGCAAAAAGAGCAATATTGTTTTCTTAACTTTCAGGGATGTTGAAACACTTTCAATGCCAACAATCAGTTTCTGCCGGATGATATTGGTGACCAGGTGTTCCTGGGCAGGGTTGATATGATTGGTGATCCAGAGAATGCCAATTCTTTCCATAAAAGGAAAAATGATCTGGGTAATAGTGCGTTCGATACCTTTTAAATGGATGTAATTGTCTAGGATGTCTTCAAACTTGTCCATATCGATGTCGACCATGCATTGAATCAACTCATTAACCAACCTTTCATGCTGGGCTTCAATTTGAGTAAGGGAAAGCGTTTTCTCTCTTATCTCGACTTCATTCATTTTATCTATGTTCGATATTTTGAAGCCATATTTATTTAGCAAAGCGATGTTCAGGACTTTTTTTAATTCCTCGTTACTGTAATATCGAATGTTGGTACCCGTCCTACTCGGTTTGAGAAATTGATAACGCTGTTCCCAGATCCGGATAGTGTGCGCCTTTATACCGGATAGATTCTCCAGGTCCTTTATTGTAAACGAGTCCATTAAATAAATTTATGGCTTCTATTACAATTTATTAGAGGTTTTGTTTAAAACTATTTTGTAAAAGATTAACAGAATTTTTATTTTTGAAACTTATATTCTCCCAGCATATTACTTTAAAGAATCATACAGAAAAGAGTCGTGAGGAATTTTTACCACGGTATGGAAAACGTGAGCAAAATACGGTTTTGATTATCTATGCATAGACCGTCAGGTTACATAATTCTTTTTATACCAAATTTCCATGCTCATTAAGGCCCATAATATCTTTGCCCTTTTTTCACCGGGTATTCCCGCGTTTCCTTTCAGCAGGGATTGCAAAAAGCTGTTTGAAACCAATTGCCGTGAAAGGGCCGAACGGGAGCCCACATAATCATAAATGATTTCTTTCAGTTCGTGCTCCACCCAGTTTTTTAATGGAATTTCAAACCCGCGCTTTGGCTGGTTTATCAGGGGCCCGGGTAAATATTGTTTTGCAAGTTGCCTTAGTAAATATTTGGTGGTCGCCCCTTTTATTTTATAACTATCATTCATGGCTGGCGCATATTCCAGCAATTCCCTGCATAAAAAAGGGCTCCTTCCTTCCAAGGAATTGGCCATATTGGCAATATCCATTTTCACCAGTAACTGGCTGAACAACGTGGTATTAAAATCCATATTCATTAACTTCTTTAAACCACTGATGTCAGCCTGGGCGATCTCATTAAAATCAGCGCGGATCTCTAGCAGGTAATCCTCAGCAGGTTGTATGATGTGCTGTTCAAAATCTTCCATGATATCTACACCTGCGGAAAGATAAATCCCGAGGCTTTCCCTGGAGGCAAGGGATGCCAGCCTGTAAAAATAATTATAAGAAGATTTTTTAGTGTTGGCAGGAGGCAGCGTATTTTTCAAAAAACCTGCAAAATTTTTCACCCCGGCATTTGTTTTAAAAAAATCGTATTGGGCAAAAGGTACGTAGCGCCGGTAGCCGCCAAACAGTTCATCGGCGCCATCGCCATTCAATATCACTGTCACATATTTTTTTGCAGCCGCACTAACATAATAACTGGGTATTGCCGAACTGTCAAAAAATGGCTCTCCATAATTTCCAATGATATTTTCAAGATCATTTTTAAGGGAGGTGAAACTTATCTTTATCTCCGTGTGATGGGTATTGTATCTTTCAGCTACCAGCTTAGCCAATGGCGCCTCATCATAGTCACCATCAAAAGAAACAGTAAAAGTTTTTAGTGAATTATTGTATTTGCTCGCGATTGCTGTGATGAGACCGCTGTCAATACCACCACTTAAAAAACTACCCACTTCCAGGTCAGAAGACTGAACCCTCCTTCTCACACCTTCATGTAAAAAACCATCCACTTTATGAAGGCTTTCTTCTATTGTATCCTTGTTAGGCCGTTTGTAAAATTCATTAATCTTCCACCAGCGTTGTTCTTTAATTTCTAAAGTTGTACAATCAACGACCATATAGGATCCGGCCCTTAACTCATGTACATTCTTATACGGTGTAAGCTGCCCGTAAAAAGAACCCAACCGAAGGTAATGGAAAAAATTTCCGATGTTCATTTCTAAGGGCAACAGGCCCTTAAGACAATTTAACTCACTTGCAAAAATTAATATCTGACCATCAGTATAATAAAAGAGCGGCTTTTTACCAGCCCTGTCACGCGCCAGGAATAGTTTTTTTTTATAGCGGTCGTAGATGGCGAGCGCAAACATCCCATCCAGGTAATCCAAAAAATCCGCATCGTACTTCTCGTATAATAATAACAGTGTTTCCGTATCGGAGGAAGTTTTGCCCGGTATGCCTAACTGGTCTCTTATCTCCTGGTGGTTATAAATTTCACCGTTAAAAACAATTGTGTAACGGTCGTGGAGGTGCATTGGTTGTTTTCCCCCACTGATATCCAGGATGGATAAACGGAGGTGATAAAAGTCTATGTTATCGATCGAATACCCGGCCTCTTCATCAGGACCGCGGTGCAGCAATGTTTGATGGATGATCGGGTAGGATAATTTAAAATTCACAGCGCCTGCGATACCACACATATATTGCTACTTTGATTGAGCAAAATAACTGCATATTATCCAATAGCGATACAAATTTGGAATAAATTTGACCGGGTATATCTTAACTCATCACTAACAATTATGCTGATTTATAAAAGGACCGGGCGATCAATTTTTATATTATTTCCTTGGCAGGTGCTGGTATTTGAGCTTATGTTTTTGCAAGAAGAAAATAGGTAAGGGAACCTGTTTTGAAAAATGCCACCAGCAGTATCCTGGATAAAATGCTTTACCAAGGTTGGATGTAGCATGCTCAATACTTTATAATTCTCCCGGCGATGCTGCCCGGAAGTATTATGATGAGGGCATCCATTAGCAAAATTAATTTCGCAGGATGTTTTTAAAATATAGAGTGGATGTTTAATTCGGGAGGCGGCTTTTACCAACCAGGATTATTTAACCCTTTTAATGAAGTACACTTCAGGAGCGAGCGCATTATTTATAACAGGGTTGGTTAACCTATTACATTTTTCGCTTTTGTTTTCAGTGGGCATGTTATACCGGCATCGATGAGGCGGAAGCATGGCCCTCACTTAACCTTGATACTATCATTTGTGGCGTAACACTATAGTCATTATTAAAAGCATCCGTGGCGGGCCAAAAGATGAACCCCAGTTTTTTGATTTTATCTGTTTTTTGATACAACAAAACCACGCCTGTCAATACAATCAAAAAACAACAATAGTTAAACAAGCGCCAACAATTTGTTATTTACTTTTGACTGTTGTATTTGAAAGCGGTTACGCACATAATAGTACATTTTCCAGCTATTCTTGTAATCCCAGTCTTTTTTAAAGGTGAAGGTGGAAGCGGGATGATAATGGATGCTGTCTGCAACTGTATAAACAGGAATTTTATTTGTTTTGGTGATGCGGTAATAATATTCTGTTTCATCGCCCCATAGAAATAAATTAGGTTTTGGTAACCCTACTCTCTCTACTATATTCCGGTGTAGCATGGTGCCATTAAAAGGGTACCCGATACCTTTTATCAGCCTGGTATCCACCTCATCGATCGTGGTATAATTTTTAGTTTTCCAAACAAAACTTTTTTTATCTGTTTTATTCAACACGGCACAATTCCGGAGGCATAAGGTCTCCGTTTGGGCGGCCAGGATTTTTTCAAGCGCATCTTCTTTTGGATACCCGTCATCATCCATGCACCATATCCAGGAATAATTATTCTTGTAAGCCCAGTTGATACCTGTATTGAATCCGCCACTGGAACCAACATTCTTTTGTGTAATAAAAAAAACATCTTTTTGTGAAGAAAGCCATTGCTCCGTATTATCTGCGCTCCCGTTGTTTACAACTAAAATGGCGTCCGGTTTATGCGTCTGGTTGCGCAATGCAGTGATACATTCGGATAAAAGAGTACTCCTGTTGTGGGTAACAACCACGGCTATTATCTTTTCCATAGTAATGAAGTATTGGTATAAAATAATATTGGATTACACTTATAACGTTACCCATACCGGCATATTGTAGTTTGAATAAAGAATAATTTGTTTGGAAGCCGAAACAGGAAAGAAAAAGGGGAAAACAAGGAAAAATTCCGCAGGGTTATGTCAAGGTGATCAGCTGAAAAGGCTTAAAAAGTTATTGGTATTTGACTGAAGGCTGTAGTGAGCGACAACTTTGTTCCTCCCCGCCCTGCCCATTATTTTTCTCAGCTCCGGGTTTAAGATCAATTCTTCGATTCTGTTGTACCAATCAGAATCGGTACGTGCGAAATAACCATTAACCCCATCTTCGATGATCACTTTATTTACGCCAACCGGTGACGACACAGCAGGTATCCCCAATGAGAGGTATTGAATTAATTTGAACCCGCATTTTCCTTCGTTCCATTCAGTATCGGTAAGCGGCATCAGCCCTACCTGGCAGGTAGCCAGCTCCGGCACTTCATTTTCCTCGCTCCATTGAATAAATTTAACATTGGGAAGATCCAGTGACGGCCTCTGATTGGAAATGATCTTAATATCAAAATCATATTTCCGGAGCAACTGTCGAAGGGTTGATTGAACGATGTCTAAATGCGCAAGGGTGGAAAAACTTCCCGTCCAACCGATCGTTATTCGTTCCACATCATGATTTGCTAAAAGGTTGTGTTGCTTTTCAGTATCTACACATGTTGGATTATAAATAACGTTCCTATTATACTGGCGGGCATAGTCACATAGGTATTGGTTGCCACAACTCACTTTGTAGGCCCATTTACAGATCTCTTTTACCTTGCCTGAATTTTTAAAATTACCGGCTACACTATTTTGTTCAGATACAGATTCGATCCATATCGCATCATCAAAATCGTATATAATCTTTTTGCGGAATAATTTAATAAAGAGCCATTCAAAGACAGGAGGCCCAACCGGCGCTACCTCTCTTTGTAACAAAATGAAATCATATCTTTTTATCTGCAACATTAATAACGACCTTCCTATAAAGCCTTTTATAATTGCTGCCATCTTCTTTAAAAAGAATCCATACTGGTGGATAACTTCATAACCGTTCTTATCCAGGAAGGTTTTTGTTGTTACCTTAAACCCATTGCGGGCAAGCGTATTTTTATATAATTCGAAGCGAAACCTTTGCCCGGGAGAAACGTTTTCCGGGTATTGCACGATCATCAGGATTTCTTTCTGCTTATTTGCCATTAATAAAATTCATATTTGAAAAAACCGGAGGCGCAAGTGCCCTTTTAAAAAGCTGGTGGATGGTATGTAAAATCTAAATGACGAGAACAGAATACACCCTCCTCGCTTCCTTTATACTGTGAACATATATAAAGCAGTTTCAAAAACTATTGACATATTACCATAATTCCTGACGATGGGTATTGAATATTTGCAGCCCAGGTTCATGACCATTATCCCCGTGTATTCATCAATTTTTTATAGAGCAATTTCACTTTAGAGGAATGCGCTCATCCCAAATCCCAATATTGCCACCGATGGTTTGTGCTAACTGCCCTGATGACGTTACGCCCGTAAAAAACCAGCGCAATGAGCATACCTGGGCCGCGATATTTAAGTTAAGATAAGTAAGCAAAAATATACTTTGCTTTAGTATTGAAACAAATTAATAATAAACAGGTTCTCAAAAAAAGTGACTAATTGGCCGTATCCCTTAATTTTGCATACATTGAAACAAAACATGAAGTCAGCTTACAGTGTGCCTCCTCAGCAAGTGGTCAGCGGCAAAAACAGGGAGATCGCGATTTTTTCAACTGAGGGAGGAAATATTGATCAGGAAGTGGTACAATCCTTTGGAGAAGAATGGCTTAAGTTCAACGATTTTTCTGATGAAATGATTGCGGAAGGCGCCAATGAATACTTCGATATCCTTAATGAAACGATGATCAATAAAGATAGTTACGTTATGGATGTTGGTTGCGGAACTGGACGCTGGACAAAATACCTGACCACCAAGGTAAGATTTATAGAAGCGATTGATCCAAGTAATGCCATTTTTGCCGCGGACAAATTATTGGGCAAAATTGACAACGTGCGGCTTACCAGGGCCAGCACCGAAACCATCCCTTTTCCCGATGAAACTTTTGATTTTGCCATGAGCATCGGTGTGCTTCATCATATACCTGATACACAGCAGGCAATGTGCGATTGTGTTAAGAAAGTAAAAAGAGGAGGTTATTTTTATTGCTACCTGTACCATAATTTAGAAAAAATGAACGGTTGGTTTAAGCTAGTTTTTGGTATCAGCGAAATGGTACGGAAAATCGTGTACCGGCTCCCCTCTCCCGTAAAACGTTTGGTATGTGATGTGTTGGCAGTAGTAATCTATATGCCCTTTATTTTGTGGGTGCGGTTGCTGATGTTCCTGGGTTTTAAGGAAACTGCAAAAAAAATGCCCTTGAGCGCCTATCATAATAAATCTTTTTTTATTATCAGGAATGATTCATTAGATAAATTCGGTACCCGGCTTGAACAACGGTTTTCAAAAAAAGAAGTGGAAACACTCATGGCAAACTCCGGCCTCGAAAATATCGTGATCAGCCCCGGAACACCCTTTTATCATACGGTTGGCAGAAAAAAATAAATGGCATCCATCTGTTGTTGTAATATTTCCTGCTCAGTATTTCCCTAAAAACTTTACAATAGTTTTCTACTGCCTTCCGTAATGAATACTTTGTAAAAATTCTTTTAACATCACAACTCCCGTTTGTAACTACCGGTTTGCTATGGCCATTAATTATTATGTTTTGTAAAAAACGGCAATAATTCCGGGTAGGATGTCCTGAGAAAAAAAGAGTAATCACTAAGCGATAACACTGCGGGTACTCCACCCTTCGTGGTATGTTTAACCATAACTTTCCCCGGGTATGGCCCGCAATTTAGTGACGGACCCGCACTAACATCCTGTTGGTTATTTGACCTGGTGGTGCCTTTGTAATAGTTTAGGTTATTCTTTTAACGGCATAGTTGTCGAATAAATATTTTTGGCCGCTTTCCTTGCAGGTTGCGATGTTATCTTCACTAAAGTCCAGCGGATGGCCATATTCACTAATCCATCCCTGTTGCCTGCCTGGATTGCCGGTTATTAAAGCATAATCGGCAACATCTTTTGTAACTACAGCCCCTGCGCCGATAAAAGCATATGACCCAATTTTGTTTCCGCAGATTATTGTTGCATTGGCACCTATACTCGCCCCCTTCTGTACCAGGGTCTGTTTATATTCATGCTTCCTGCTGATGCCGCTCCTTGGATTAATCACATTGGTGAATACCATTGAAGGGCCCAGGAATACATCGTCTTCACATATCACGCCTTCATAAAGAGATACATTGTTTTGAACTTTTACATTGTTGCCCAGGATCACCTTTGAACTGACAACCACATTTTGCCCGATCGTGCAATGATCCCCGATTTTACAATCCTGCATGATATGAGAGAAGTGCCATATCCTGGTACCTGTACCTATCTCGCAACCATCATCCACATAGGCGCTTTCATGAACAAAATAATTCTTTATGGTACTCATAATCGGGTTTATATAAAGGTATAATCATTGCCAATCCCAGGGTACCAGGAAGATGAAAACCGTGCATAAAACCTGGAAGCCTTTGCGGAGTTGAGCTCACACTCTTGTTTCAAAAAAAAAGACTGGCATTTTGCACCAGTCCGTTCCATTCGTTTATGTTGCCAGCCAGGGCATTGCCCTATTTGGTTTCAATTATTCTTTTTAAATATTCGCCGTAACCACTTTTACGCAGGCTTTCGGCAAGGTGCAGCAATTGCTCCTTTGTTATAAAATTCATGCGCCAGGCTATTTCTTCGGGACAGCCGATTTTTAATCCCTGCCTTTTTTCTATTACCCGAACATATTCGCTGGCATCACTCAGTGATTCAAACGTACCGGTATCAAGCCAGGCGAATCCCCTGTCAAGCACAGCTACCTTTAGTTTTTTATTTTCGAGGTACACCCTGTTCACATCTGTTATTTCATATTCACCCCGCGGGCTGGGTGGAATATTTTTGGCTATATTCACTACTTCATTATCATAAAAATACAAGCCCGGTACAGCGTAATTACTTTTTGGATGAACCGGCTTTTCTTCAATGCTGAGGGCATGGAACTCATTGTCAAAATCCACTACACCGTATCTTTCAGGGTCACTTACCGGGTATGCGAAAATTACCGCTCCTGCAGGATCCGTTGACTGTTGTAACAGGGCGCTGAATCCGCTTCCGTAAAAGATGTTATCCCCTAAAACAAGCGCTACACTATCTTCCCCTATAAAATGCTCGCCAATTACAAATGCCTGGGCAAGGCCGTTAGGAATCTCCTGTTTGGCATAAGAGATCGCACAACCCCATTGAGCGCCATCACCCAGCAAACGCATGAATTGCGCCTGGTCATCCGGTGTGGTAATGATCAGTATTTCCTTTATACCTGCCAGCATTAAAGTACTGAGCGGGTAATAGATCATGGGCTTATCATATATTGGCATTAATTGTTTACTAATGCCCATCGTTATTGGGTAAAGCCTTGTCCCAGATCCGCCCGCCAGAATAATCCCCTTCATAGTTTATCGCTTTTCGTATTGTATTTGATAATAGCGTTGATAATTACCGCTAGTAACGTGGTTAAGCCATTCTGTATTGCTTAGGTACCAATCTATTGTTTTGGATATCCCTTCCTCGAACTGAAGAGAAGGAAGCCAGCCCAATTCATCCTTTAACTTGGTTGCGTCGATGGCATAGCGGGCATCGTGGCCGGCGCGGTCTTTTACATAAGTGATCAGTTTTTCAGACTCCCTTTTTCGCGGTTCAGCTTTTCATCCATCTCTTAAGCACAGTTCTTTTACAAGGTCGATATTTGTCCACTCGTTGTGCCCGCCAATATTGTAGGTTTCACCGATCCTGCCCTCATGGAATATTACATCGATAGCCCGCACATGGTCTTCGACATAGAGCCAGTCCCTTATATTTTCACCTTTACCGTAGATGGGCAGCGGTTTGTTATTAATAATATTGTGAATACAAAGCGGGATTAATTTTTCCGGAAAATGATAGGGCCCATAATTGTTACTGCAATTAGAAATTTTTACGGGCATATGGTAGGTATGATAAAATGCCCTGACCAGGTGGTCCGAAGCAGCTTTAGAAGACGAATAAGGGCTGCGTGGATCATAGGGTGTGTCTTCTGTAAAAAATCCTTCGGCACCTAAAGAACCATATACTTCGTCTGTAGAAATATGATAAAAAACCTTGCCGGAAAAATCATCCTTCCAAAATTCCTTTGCGGTTTGTAACAATGATCCCGTGCCCACCACATTAGTGGTAACAAATGCAAGCGGGTCTGTGATCGATCTGTCCACATGGCTTTCAGCGGCACAATGCAATACTGCCGTAAACTGGTGCTCCTGAAACAATTGTTGTAACAAAGCCATGTCTGTGATATCACCTTTTACAAACTGATAATTGGGCCTGTCTTCTATATCTGTGAGATTTTCAAGATTGCCTGCGTAAGTAAGTTTGTCCAGATTTACGATTTGATAATCAGGATATTTGGTTACGAACAAACGGGTTAAATGGGAACCTATAAATCCGGCCCCACCTGTAATAAGAATACGAGTTGACATTAGTTTAAAATTGATTAAGCGGTAAAATTAATGGTTTTAGGATATTAATAAACTGTTTTAGTTGCTATATAATTGTTTTATTAAGGCAGTTCCGATTTTGACGTTTATTAAGTATCAACTTGTTTATACTGTCATGTTCCCTGCCTTAATATTTTGTGCTGCGTAAAAGCATGTCGCATTTTTCAAACTGTCTTACTAGCGGTAATAAGGAAGGATTGGTTATTTTTACAGAACGAATTTAACAGGATAATATTTCTCTCTTTGACTGTCTTTATTATAAAATATTTAATAATAACATAAGATACCCATTCATATGAAACGCGCCCTTTTTATAGTTTTTTTTGCCGCATGTTCATTAATGGGCTACACGCAACGGCCAAAATTGATTGAATTTGGTTGGGATTATCCTGATGTAGATCAATTATCCAAAGGCCTGCCTGCCATGCAAAACACTCCTTTCGATGGCATTTGCTTCTCGCTCCAGCGAACGATCATGGATGCCTTTGACACAGCCGTGTTAAAAGACAGCTATTTCAACTTTGAAAAACTACGGAAGCTGCAGTGGGGTAAATACAGCGATAATTACATTATCCTAAGAGGGTTTGGCGCCACCGGAAGCCGGTGGCAGGATGACCGGGCATGGAAAATTTTCATAAAAAATATGCAGTCTTTGTCAAAAGCAATGCAGGCCGGTCGAGTGAAAGGTATCTTGTTTGATGCTGAATATTACTTCGATGATTCTTTGCGAAACCCATGAACTACACAAAACCCAATATCCTGATCAATCACTGGAAGAGATTCAGTCAATAATAAAAAACAGGGGCAGCCAGTTTATACGGGCCCTCCAGCAATATAAACCGAACCTGTCCTTCCTGTCGATCTGGCTGAGCGGTTTGATCGCGGAAGAAAAAAAGACTAAACCCGTCCTGAATACCCGTCACCTGCTATTGCTTTCCTTTATTGAAGGCATACTGGAAGCAAAAAATAAACAGGTAACGGTAATTGATGGTAATGAGACGGCTTACTGGTATTACAAGCCATCCCAATTTTTAGAATCAATTGCCCTGCTGAAAAAAACTTCGGCCGGGTTAATGCGATCTAAAAAAACAAAAGCAGCTGCTTTAAATATCCTCACCGGGCAAACTGTTTATTATGATGGAATAATGGCCAGGAACCCACTTTTTGACCAGGGCTTTGACAACACCCAAAAATGGAACTGGCTTACAGAAAATATAAATTACGCGATGGCATCTTCCAATAGTGTTGTCTGGTTTTATTCAGAAAGAAATAACTGGTGGGAAAATGTAAATGATACATTACTGCAGGTTTTGCAAGCCAGTAAAAACGCGTTTGCCGGTCCCAGGGCAGTGAATACAAAAAAGGGCAACTCTTTGAAGCCGGTACTTTTTAAGAGCCTTGCTTTTAATGAAGGCAAGGGCTATTTTTATATGGATGATTCGAAAAATCCCATGAAAACAGGCGAGGTTGCTTTTTCATATAAATGGGATGGCATTCATAAAACATTATCAATTCAGTTCGGAAAAAATATACCTGTGACAGTAATGGTTTTTGCAAATAATATCCCGTCAACAATCAATGCCAACATTCAATCCACCTTAAAAATAAAATTGAGCAAATTCAAAAAGGGCAAAATTATAATACTTGCCAAATATGCCGCCAACCTGGAAGCATCGGCCATTCATGTTTACTGAGGCCGCGTTTATTGTAAATTTTTTATCTGCCTGATTACCTCATTCACTTCGGACACCTGGCCGTCATTTAATTTCATATTTCTTTTGGAAGACAAAATATACTGTGACTTAAAAAGGGCAAAAAAAACGTAAACCCCCGATTTTAAATATGATTTTAAAATCTCGGTGGCAAATTCACTTTTTGATAAGACACCCGGCCCATACCGCCTCAATATTTTCCGGAATGTTTTCATACTCTGGATATAATTCTTAACATTCACGTTCCCCTCGCGGTATAAAAAAAAAGGCTGGTTGATCCGGTAAAAAACAGTGTTGTCGAATGTACGGCACCATAACTCAAAGTCTTCCGATCGCACAAAATCTTCTGAATATTTATTCTGTTTATACCAGCTTGTTTTGGCGATAATCGTCGGGTGAAATAACAGCACTTTTTTAAGGACTCTTTTCTTATCCCATGTATCAATTTCTTCTGTTCCGCGCATCCCTATTGGCTCATCCTTTTCATTAATAGTATAAGCGGCTGTGTCGATCACATCGATCCGTTCATTCTCCAATAATACTTTCATCTGCCTTTCCAGCTTCAGCGGCATCATCATATCATCAGCATCCATCCTGGCAATGTATTCACCCTTGGCCAGGTCAATGACCTGGTTCAACCTGCTGATAAGACCCCGGTTCGTACCATCACTTATAAGTTTTATGCGGCTATCCGTTGCGGCCAGTTGAGCTGCTATGTTATAAGAATTGTCTGTAGACCCATCATCAATAAGAACAAGTTCCCAATTTGTATATGATTGAATTAAAATAGATTTAATAGCATTTGAAAGGGTTTTTTGACTATTGTAAAATGGCAGGCCTACAGTGAGCATTCTATGCGTATTACAGTTTATAGGAACTTTTAATTTTAATATTTTAGTAAAAGTAAATTAAGTAACCGACTCATCCATCTTAATCCATTCGCCCGGTAAAAGGTCATCCGTATCACCTTTTAAGCCGCTGTGCCATCTTTTTGGCGCAACTACAATTTTTTGCTGATTGGTATTTAACCAGGCTGCCCACCAGCTAAAAGTACTATTTGCAATTATGTTATGCCTGCAGATACTCATCAGGTAAAGATCACTGGCGTCCTTGCCTTTGTTCACAAAAATATGGTCATCATTGACCGCCGCCATATTTTTTTTACACCACTCAATATCATCTGAAAATATAAATATTTTTAATTTTTCATTTACGGCCTGCCTGATATAGGCGATTGCTTTGTAATAATACCCCGGACTGCATACTCCATTAAACTTGTTGGTACGGAGGTTGGTTATATAGTCACCTCTTCTGACGTGTAAACTTACGGAAGTAGTCTGCCTGATCTCATTGATCATTGGTTGAAGGGATAGGTTTTTTTCCAGGTTACTTAGATCGAACGCCTGCCTGACCAGGTCATCATTTCCTGCAAAGTGTTTATAAGATTGCCAATAACCATCCAGGTATATTTCGCTTCCCGTAAATGCAAGAGGCGCATATAAAAATGCTTTCTCTATCACATATCTTTTATTGATCCAGCCCATTTTTTTAAGTGCGAACCGATAGGCTCTCTCTAAAACCTGGTTTGAAAATACAGGGATTATTGAATGAATATCATTGCTGCCGGCTATCTCCTCCTCAATGTTTTTAAATACATCCAGTGACCATTCCCGGGGCTTTTGGTGACACCCGCTTTGTAAAAGAATACATCCAGCTTCAGCAGGCGATAGTACGAAGCGCGGGCTTTTGCTGCAGCATACGAAACATCTGGTTACCCAGCCGCCATGCATTTTCACCAACACCATTTTTTCTGCCTCTACCCGCCGGAACTTCATGCTTTTCGCTTTGATCGTTTCGGGGTCACGGCAATCGAATATCCCGCAACATCTTTGAAAATACTATTGGCACCAACGATAGCACCTTTCCCGATAGTGACGCCATCTAAAATGGTTGAATTCGCCCCGATCCATACATCATCTTCAATAGTGATCCCCTTTTCTTTGCTATGCTGATACATCATATATTGTACAGTATCATCGTAATTATGGCTGCCCCCGGCAAGCATGCAATTGGGTGCAATCATTACATGGTTCCCTATTGACACTTTGCCATAAATAGCGGTACCGGGATTAACCTGTGTGTGGTGCCCGATCTGCAAATCCAATGGCCATAAGGTCACAAAAGGATTGATCTGTGAATGGTTTCCTATTGAGATCCGGGAATGGTTACGAACCGCGCTTCGCATCGAGATATAGGTCAAAAAACCAATGTGCTTATACATAAGCATCCTGAAGGGAAAAAACAGGATGGTAAAAATAAACCTGGAAAAAAAGGCAAGTCCCATAACGGGGTCCTTAATAACTTTATTTACTTTTTTCATCATGAAATTTCTTTTTTTGTAGGATTGGCTCCGCTTAACAGATGCGGCCAACGCTGCCTGTTCCATTACTTCACCTATACCTACACCAAGTTCTTACCGATTGTTGATTAAAAACTTAAGTAAGGCCAGGTAGGCAATCCGTTGTTTCTTTTTTCCAGAGGGAAAATAAAATAAACTTAATTGATGCAAAAAAGAATTCAATCAATTTATATATCCTAACCGTTTTGAATTGGGTATGTTTTTTAAAATAATAAATATAACTGGTTACTTCCATAATCAGCTTACTGCCGGTAGAAGATGACTTACCCTGGTAGTGAATGATCTTCGCATTGGGCACCGATACAATCCGGTACCCCATCGCTTTTGCACGGTACGATAGATCACCGTCTTCAACATACATAAAAAAAACAGGGTCAAACCCTTCCAGTTCCTCGAATACCCTTGCAGGTATAAATAAGGCTGCACCGATTATGATTGCTACATCTTTAATTTTGCCGGTAACATTAAAAACGTCTGTCTTTCTAAAAAACTTTGATAACCTGCTCCTGTAAAGGAAAATATTGAGTAAGGAGGGATAAGAAGTGGCATAAGAATGATGCGCCCTAAGTTCCTTTGTAAAAAGATTGGGCCCGCAAATGCCCATCGTTTTACCGACATCGGATTGCAGGCAACTAAAAAGTGCTTCAATGGCATTATTCAACAATACTGTGTCGGAATTCAGGAAAAACAAATATCTCCCTTTGGCATGTGAGGCCGCGAGGTTATTTGCCTTGCCAAATCCAAGGTTGGTATTAGGCTCAATAACCTTTACTGCAGGAAATGCTTCGTTTAAAACAGCCACGCATTCATCACCCGAAGCATTATCTACGACTATGATCTCGAAATGAATGTTAGCGGTTTTTTCAAAAACGGACCGGATACAATCCAGGGTTAAACTGCAGGTCTTGTAGTTTATAATAATTACGGTAACGTCAATCTCCTGTTCCAGGTCCATGTAGATATTATACAAGTATTCTGTTATAAAACACGTTGAGCACCAGGTATAAAAAGCAAACCAGTATTACCACCGACACTGCTACCCATGCCGGCTTTATAATATACAGCAGGGAGGGCAGCATTACAATATCGATGATCGAAAATAAATCGCTTATCCTGCCAGCGAAAGTAGGATTTGTGGCTAATAATACGAAGGCAGCCGTTGCTATAACGTATATCTTTAAAAATAATACAGAATACGGGTTTTGCTCCTGTATAATTTTTATTTTCCATAGAAAAAGAAAGCATAGCAGGCAGCGCATGATCTGCCAGGAATTGAAAATATTCAATGCGGTATTATTGTCAGATTCGTATGAAGCGATCTTATTCAACAAGATCCCTTGCGGCAGGTAATTGATGATGTTGGTTAAAACGAGATCGCTAAAAAAAAACACGCCATAGGAAATAAAAATAATTGCCGCATAGAGCCTGGTATTAATCTGACCAGGTGCTAAAAACCATAACGGTAATACAAGTAATGCCGAGTAATGAAAGAAAATCGCCAATAGTGCAAAAAACAAAAATTTAAACCCCTGGCGCTGGTACAATGGCCGGATAGCCAATAAAACAAATCCAACAGATACCCCTGCCCTTATCTGGGTTATATCATGTAAGATAAAGGAATAGGAAAAATAAATAAGTATGGAAAGAAATGCATAATCCGACAACTGCCGGATCGCAATAAATTTGCAGGTAACGGCAATACCTGCATAAATGGCAAACAGGAAAGCCGGGTTCCCAAATAAGTAATGGTGAATAATATTCGAAAGCAATATAAAAGAGGGCTCCACAAATGCCTGGCCAAGTACAAGGTTCATGTTAAATAAACGGATGTAGGAATTATAATCCCGGTCCAGTGCCGGTGGCCTGAAGGCGGCAACAGCAAATAAAAAAAGTCCTGTAAAAATAAATATTACCTGCTTGTACTTCAGCTTAATGAAATCCAAAACAACCAATAAGGATAGCATAATAAATATGAATGTCAGAAAAAACATGCGGGTCCCTTATTGTGTATTGGTTTGTTATTAAAAAATTAATTGACTAATAAGTTACAGCGGTAGCCAGTAGTAGCCACCTGCAATAAAAATCAATGCAAATTCCAGGATAAGCCGCCAGGAAGTAATCCCTGTTTGACCTGGTTTTGCAATGAATTATGGAGTTGACCCATTGGGGCCGATGATTGCAGGCTTATAGATGTAATTCATATTTTATTCAGCCTTCATGTAGCTGGTTTTTATAAAAGAAACAAAAACTATTATCGTTTTCAGTAACGGGTTTTAGCGCTAATTACTCTTTCAAATCTTACACTACCCGCCCTTATTATTATTTCGTAACTTTTTGATCTTTTCAAGTTGTTTCATATCCAGGGGGATGTAAAAATCTTGTATATGATCGGAGATCACTTTTTCGTCCACCTGTGAGATTGAAAAATCTGCTATTGCATTGCGGATGTCCTCATCAAAACGATAACGGATAACCTTCGCCGGATTGCCGCCTGCTATTGCGTACGCCGGGATATCAGCGGTAACCACAGAACCCGCGCCAATGATTGCCCCTTTCCCAATCCTCGTTCCGGATAAAATGATCGTGCCGAACCCTATCCATACTTCATCTTCAATGATGATTGGCCCCTTGGTACGGGCATCACGCCCGGGGGCAGCACCTACCAGTTGCGAGTATAGCGGATATGGGGTGATGGTATTTACCTGGTGATTACCCCCCAATATGAAAATAACATTTTCGGCAATTGAAACGAAATCGCCGATGGTCAACTTTTCATTCGCTGGCATAAAACTCCTGATATCCAAACCGCCGTAACTCATATTACCGACGGTCACACATTGAGGGGAAAAAACTGAGATCGGGTAGGTTTTATTATGTTTATTCCCTTGGCGCCATTTTCTCCTTAGCAGGATTATTTTTATGCTGTTTGTAATAAAGTTACCCATCAGTAAATTGTTTATGAACCACAACGAACCTGGCACGAACGATTGCCATCACTGTAAATAATATTAAGGAATTGAAGCGGCCGGCAATTATGCACCATTTAATAAAGGAAGTGCAACCAGCTCACTTATAAAGGGCGACATTAAAAAAATCAAAGAATCTTAGTTTTAAATCTTTTACAACTTCCAACGGCCATTTCCATGCCTGGTAAGCAAAATCTACGATTAATGGAATTAACAACATTCCAAACAGGCCGATCTTTAAAAAGTGAAAAGAGATTAGCAGGCCGATAATAATTCCGGCGCCTGATATCAGAGAAGCCTTAAAGAATGGCACTTCATTTTTGGTTGCAAGTATATTACCGGCAACCATGAGGTTTGTTTGCTCAAATGATAAAAATAATGCCAGCAATAAAATCATGGAGGGCATTAGATGAGTTTGGCTTCCAATAAGGTCCAATAGCCAATTTCCAAATAAAAGCATCCCAACTCCACCTGCCATATAAGTCAACAAAAGAATGAACTGCCCCTTGATATAGAGTTCCTTGATCCGCTGCTTGTTGTTCATAACCCGTAACTGTACTATCCTGGCCTGGTAGGTGGAAGTATAGATCCCGCCCAGCCCCGCTAACACCGCAATGAGCTGCATCGTAATACCATAAGATGCAATTTCTTCAAGCGTTAAATATAATGAGCCAATAACAATCGCGGAGCGTTGAACCATAATGCCGCCGAAAGTTGTTAACCCAATTTTAACCGCATTTGGATACACAGCTCTTAGTATCTCCTTTTTAGACCGCGTGACTGCATTATGTAATGCATTTTTGATCTCCGCAGTAAAAAATAAACGGTGAGAAAGCCAGCGTACAATTATTACGGAGGAGGCCTGTGCCCCCACGATTGCTACAAGCCCTTTGCCTGCGATGATAAGTATGGCAGCTATGACTATATAAACCAGTTGGCTGACAATTACAATTTGCTTTGATTTTTTCACCAACCCTTTTCCCTGCAGCAGGGAATCATAATAAAGCGAAAAGAGGTTGTAAGTATTGATTGAACAAAGCAAGGACCAGGCCAGGTAAACATCTCCATGGTTACCAGTATACTTTTTAAGCAAAATGTAAATATAATAAGTGCCCAGGGTAGCCAGCAACAAAAAAAGAATGGCCGCTACCCGGAAATAAAACCACTTCATTGCCGAGATCACCCCTTTAAGCAAGCCATAATCCACGAGGGTACCAGCCTCCTTCTCGTCGAGGGTTGCAAACCCGCGAACCTTCAGGTTGCGAACACCCGTAAAAATATAGGTGATATTGCGGGTAAATGATGGATTGAATCCAAAATCGAGCAGGCTTATAAAAGAATTGACCGTAACAAATACCGACCATATCCCCACCTCCTCTGCCGACATCATCCTCAAGATAAAAGGGAGCAATAAAGCAGACGCGGCGATCTTTAAAAAAGTGGCCGCATAATTCCAGATAACATCTGATTTATTGATTTGCATGAATTCAGCAGATTATTAAAACGATCAATATTGAAGTATTAAGTAGCCTTATTTAAAGCCTTGCTTTGAGCGTATCACTTGTTATAAAAAGCCTGCTGCTTAACCGGGTAATCTCTTTGCCAAAACATGCAAGCCGAAATTCGAAAACTCACTGGAACCTTTATCTTTTTTAGATAATTTATTCAACATCAAAACTGTTTTCATTATCGCCAGCTTATTTACAGCCGATATACTGCTGCCGGCATATTTCTCCGCGCAATACGGTATCCTCATCAATTCCTGGG
Source organism: Ferruginibacter sp. (assembly GCA_037719925.1). GTDB lineage: Bacteria > Bacteroidota > Bacteroidia > Chitinophagales > Chitinophagaceae > Ferruginibacter. Next base: position 1,363 of record JBBJMD010000043.1, on the reverse strand, counting down.
AAACATACTCAAAAAAATTTCCATTGGGTGTTATTTCAATGATCTCAAAACCATTATCTGTTAAATGTTTTTCGTAAAAATAGCGGTTAAACCCTGTGTAGAAATGGTAAGGGGCAAAGTGGGTGAAACTGCAGAAAGGAGCTGTTATAACAACCTGGCCGCCTGGCTTTAATAATCTCGAAAATTCTTTTATGGCTGAAATAGGATCAGGTATATGCTCAAAAACCTCTATGCACATTATTGCGTCAAAGGATTTGTCCGGCTCCGGGATTTCAGTTATATCGCTAACAATATCCAATAATGTGTTATTCCATTTTGCTGTTTGCAGGCCGGTATTGTCACCACTCCCATCATATTGACCAAAATCCTGCGATACATAATTTAAATGAGCGCAGTATTTTTTTTGAGCCAGTTCTCCTGCGCCTGCATCTAATATCCGGTTACCGGCAGGGATCTTTTTAAGAGTTGATTCAAGCCAGGTCAAACGGCTCGCTTCATTTTGGGTGCCTGCAAAGGAATTTTTTTTTAATAGCTTTTTGACAATTTTGCCTATCATGTATTTCTTTTTATTTTTAGCTTATGGCGAGGTGAGCCGATAGCTGTAAGTGAACTGTCTTGAAATGGCTTCGCCTCCCTCAATCCCATTCTTTTGAAAACTGTTCAAAATACCGGACCCAGGTACTTATTTGCTAAAACATATTATTTGACGCCCGGCTTAATCACCCTCCCGGGAATGCCGTCGCCCGCATGGTTCGTAACGCAAAATAATTACTGTCAGGTGCTGCTCAATTTTTTTAATGCCCGCCTTAACAATAAAAGTATAATTACAATCAGGGACGCCAAAAATCCGCCTGCAATGATTCCTTTTAACTTTCCGGTCTTTTCTTTTTTTAAGGGCAGAATAGGCCGGTCGATTACCTGGATGAGGGGCGTTTCCTTGCGTAAGGTGACCCTTGCTAATTCCGTTTGCTTCACCAGCTCCGTCAGGATCGCGGTATTAGCCTGCACATCCACCTGCCTGCGTGCCGAAGGTACCCTGCGAACATTCAGGGCAGGGTTCAAATTAAAGGTTTGGTCATTGGCCGATGCAACACCGGAAATAGCGCCATTTAATTCGCGCCGAATGGAATCCGTCTGTTTTTGCAGGATGTCCATATTGATGCGGGCCTTTTTGCTTTTTGTCAGGATATAAAAATCAGAAACTTCTTTGGCCAGTGCCTCGGCAAAATACTTTGCAAAATTTTCATACGTTGATTGAATTTCTATGGTAATGATGTCTGCATTTTTATCTTTTTGCTCAACTTGCAAGCTGTTTTTTGATATCAGAGAATAGATGACGCCCATGATACTATCCTGTGCACGG
>JBBJMD010000042.1:0-24059 GCA_037719925.1 Ferruginibacter sp. | reverse complement strand
GTATCGGGATGCAGCCAGCCGTTTATTTTCATAAGTTACCGGTTCTAATTATAATTATTTTTATTCTAATAACATTTCCTTATGATATTTGCCAAAAAAATTTCTTCCAAACAGAAGCGATAAATTACCCGCTAATGATGCTGAAACTGCACCTATCCAACTGCATTGTTTCTTTATCCAATCGTACTGCCTTTGCCGGTAATATTACTAACTTCATGCTATTGAAAAGGTATAATTGCCAACCGGGTAACAGTAAATAATAAACACCAGGTATCAGCTTTAAAAAATGGTTCATGCAATTCAACAGGAAAAATCTGACAGGCGACGAACTGCTCGGCTTATATAAAAACCTGCTTTTACCCAGGATGATCGAAGAAAAAATGTTGCTGTTGCTCCGGCAGGGCAAGATATCCAAATGGTTCAGTGGTATTGGCCAGGAGGCAATTTCGGTGGGCGCCTCGATGGCACTGGAACCTGGCGAATGGATCATGCCACTGCACCGGAATCTCGGCGTATTTACCACCAGAAACATGCCGCTGAATAAATTGTTTAAGCAATGGCAGGGTAGCAGGGATGGCTACAGCAAGGGCCGTGAAAGAAGCTTTCACTTTGGCAATGCGGAACATCATATCTGCGGAATGATCTCCCACCTCGGGCCTCAGCTGGCGATAGCAAATGGAGTTGCGCTTGCATATAAATTGAAAGAAGAAAAAAAAGTTTCACTTGCATTTACAGGAGAGGGTGGAACAAGTGAAGGTGATTTTCATGAAGCATTGAACGTGGCAGCAGTATGGGATCTGCCCGTAATTTTTTTGATTGAAAATAACGGTTATGGCTTAAGCACACCGGTAAGCGAGCAATACAGGTGTTTTAGTTTGATCGAAAGGGCGAAGGGATATGGAATGGAAGGCATCCGCATTGAAGGGAACAACATTTTAGAAGTTTATGATACAATAAAAGGGGTAAGGGAATATTGTATCGAACGCCAGAAACCCTACCTGGTAGAATGCATGACCTTCAGGATGCGCGGCCATGAGGAAGCAAGCGGAGTGAAGTATGTGCCCGGGCACTTGTTGGATTTGTGGAAACAAAAAGACCCCATCTTAAATTATGAAAAATATTTAATCGGCCAGGATATTTTAAACGAACAATCGGTTACGCGTATACGCAATGAATTCCGGGAATACATTGAGGCTGAATTAAAAACAGGGTATGAGTCGCCGCCGGTGCTGGCAGATACCGATGAAGAATTGGATGATCTATATGCAAAAAAAGAAGATCATCGCATCCGGCGCATACTAACAATCGACAATGCAACACCCGGTATGTTACCCTCCGGTGATTCAAGAGAGGACATGCGTTTTGTTGATGGTATAAAGGAAGGCCTTACCCAGAGTATGGAACAACATGAGAACCTGGTTTTAATGGGACAGGATATTGCAGAATACGGCGGCGCGTTTAAGATTACAGAAGGGCTTGCAGCGAGATTTGGAAAAGCAAGGGTGCGCAATACACCCATTTGTGAAAGTGCTATTGTAGGCGCCGCGCTCGGCTTATCGCTGGAAGGATATAAAGCAGTAATGGAAATGCAGTTTGCTGATTTTGTTACGGTGGGCTTTAACCAGGTCATCAATAACCTCGCGAAACTGCACTGGCGCTGGGGACAAAAAGCGGATGTGGTAATACGGATGCCAACAGGTGGCGGTGTAGGAGCAGGGCCATTTCACAGTCAGAGTAATGAAGCCTGGTTTGTACATACCCCTGGCTTAAAAGTAGTATATCCATCTACCCCTATGGATGCAAAAGGCTTGCTGATCGCCGCCATAAATGACCCTAACCCGGTGCTTTATTTTGAGCACAAGGCCTTGTACCGGAGCATCAGCGGGCAGGTGCCGGAAACATATTATGAGATAGAAATTGGCAAGGCGCGTTTAGTGCAGGATGGAGATGATATCAGTATCATCACTTATGGCGCGGGGGTTCACTGGGCAATGGATTTTGCAAAGAACCATCCCGCCATATCATTTTACATACTGGATCTCAGAACCTTATTACCACTGGACTATATGGCCATCCGGGAAGCTGTGAAGGCAACAGGTAAAATTTTACTTTTGCATGAAGATACACTCACCGGGGGTATCGGTGGCGAAATAGCTGCATGGATAGCCGAACATTGTTTTGAATACCTGGACGCGCCGGTGATGAGGTGCGCCTCCCTTGATACCCCGGTCCCCTTCAATATCGAGCTGGAAAAAAATTTCATGGCATATAGCAGGCTGGGTGAAGTGGTCAACAAACTGTTGAAATACTAGCGCAATATTATCGTTAACAGTTATTACGTGCTATCCATAATGGTGCATTGTTCAGTAATTTTTTTTATAATTGGCAAATTTATGACCCGCCTATTTTTGCGCTAGCCTGTTACCATCTGATGATTTGCGGCTGCTTTTCGCAAAACTCTCGCATTCGCTTTGATTTACAATTCCCATAATTTATCTTGTCGCAAGAACCAGCGATTTTTTATCTGTAACGGGTAGAAACATTTCATTAAAACTCACTAAACATACACGGTATGAATGCACCCTGCGGCCCTTTACCAGGAGCGGCCCCTGTAACCCAGGGGGAACGCATTGTTATCATTGACAGTATAAGGGGCATCGTCTTATTAGGAATACTACTAATGAACATTCCTTATTTTGCGTTACCCTACCCTGCATCGGATAATCTTATGCTCAACAATGAAATGGGTACCATCAATCAAAAGGTCTGGTATGTTGTCAATTGGTTTTTTGAAGGTACACAACGCGCCATTTTTTCTTTGCTTTTTGGTGCGGGGATCCTCCTGTTTGTTACCCGTTTATCAAAAAAGGTGGAAGGGTTAATGACAGCGGAATACTTTATCCGCAGGCAATTATGGTTGCTGCTATTTGGGTTGGTTAATGCCTTTGTATTATTATGGCCCGGAGATATTTTATTTCATTATGCGATTATTGGAATAATCGCTTTTGCGTTTCGCCGCCTTTCTTCGCGGCTATTGTTAATTGCATCCTTTGTTTGCCTGCTGCTGATGACTACCAGGGAAAATGTTGATTTGTTTCGGCAGCAAAAAATGATTGCTACAGGCGAGGCAATAGCTAAACTTGATACTACCAAAGTAAAACTGACAGATATTCAGAAAGAAGAACTGGCTGAGATGACAGGTTTTAAGGAAAAGGCTGCCATAGAAGGCCAGCGTAAAGAAATGCAGAAAAATCTGCGGGAAGTGCGGGGATCCTATGCCGATGTTTATAATAACCTGAGTAGTGTGAGTGCCCATTTTGAATTCTATTATACTTATTACGGGCTTTGGGATGTGTTGTCATTTATGTTCATCGGTATGGCATTTTATAAAAGCGGGGTGTTAACGGGAACTGCACCCATCAGCACTTATTCGGTGCTTTTTATTGTTGGGCTGGGGGCCGGGTTGGTGCTATCTTATTTCAGGTTTAATCCCCTGATACTGGCGAGGTTCAACCGTTTTGATTATACGAGGGATATAAATTTTGAATACTATGAAATATCAAGAACTTTTCGAGCTTTAGGAATATTGGGCTTAATTCTGTTACTGTATAAATCCGGATTGTTTAAATGGTTTTTTAAACTGATGCGCCCCGTTGGGCAGATGGCCTTTACAAATTACCTGATGCAATCGCTGATCTGCGCCATCTTTTTTTATGGTTTCGGTTTCGCGATGTTTGGACAATTGCAACGGTATGAAATTTATTATCTGCTTGCGGCAATATGGATTGTGGAAATAGTATGGAGCCATATCTGGCTTCGGTACTTTATGTTCGGCCCGCTGGAATGGATTTGGCGTAGCCTTACTTACTGGAAGCTCCAGCCGATGAAAAAACCGCGGGCAGGAATAATTGGATCCGAAGCTAATAGTGTCGCCTAGTTCCCTCCATAAAACTGTCAGCATTTACCCTATTTATATTAGTAAGCTCAGGAGTTACCATAAACCCCCGTACCGCCAGTTTGATAAATTGGGAGCGTCCTGAAATTGTTTACCCAGCCCCAAACCCCCTGCTCCAACGGCGCCCTCTGAACAATAATTCATTAACTAACTTTTCTGACAAAATATAATTACATGAAAAAGACTTCAAGGTGAATCTTATTTCTTTTCCTCCTTATTTCCGCTGTGTGTGCACAGGAGAAAGCAGATACGGCTGCTATTGCCCTGATAAAAAAGGAAGGCCTTGAAAATTCAAAAGTGATGGACATTGCTTTTCACCTCACAGACGTTAGCGGCCCAAGGCTCACCAATTCACCCGGCTATTTCCGGGCAGCAAACTGGGCGATCAGGGAATTAAAAAAATGGGGACTAAGCAATGCTGCCCTGCAGCCCTGGGGAGAGTTTGGAAAGAGCTGGGAACTGAAAAAATCATATATAGCACTAACTGCCCCTTACTACCGTCCACTGGTGGGTTATCCCAAAACATGGACAAAAGGAAGCAGTGGTTTGCAACAGGCTGAAATCTTTTTGGTAAAAGCAAATGATTCATCGGCACTGGAAATTTACCGCGATAAGCTAAAAGGAAAGGTAGTGCTGCTGTTCCGCACTGATACCCTGAAGCAAAGTTTTAAGGCAGATGCTGCCAGGCGAACTGATGACGACCTGGAAAAAATGGCCGCTGCGGCTCCATTACCCGTGCTTGATACAGCGGAGCAGCGTCGCAGGAGAGAGCAGCCCCGCAACAGGGGAGCAGTTACCATTACTTCCCGTTTGAAGGATATGGCTGTGAAGGAAGGCGCCCTTGCGATAGTAAGTATGCATCCCCGCGGACACGACGGAACCTTGTTTGTTCAGGGTGGGGGCCCTTATGGCAGTAACGATCCTGAAAATATACTGGATATTGTGGTAGCGATGGAAGATTATATGAGCATGGTCCGCCTGGCAAACAGCGGTTACCCAGTAAAGCTGGCAATCGATGTAGAAACAGCCTTCAGCAGCAAAGACCTGAAAGGCTATAATGTAATTGCGGAATTAAAAGGAACTGATCTGAGTAACGAGATCATCATGTTGGGCGGCCACCTGGATAGCTGGCAGGGAGCTACCGGCGCCACTGATAATGCGGCGGGTTGCGCGGTGATGATGGAAGCCATCCGTATACTAAAAGAAAGCGGCCTCAAGCCTCGCCGCACTATCCGCATTGCTTTGTGGAGCGGTGAAGAACAGGGATTGCTGGGTTCCAGGAATTATGTAAAAAATCATTTTGCAGACCCGGCCAATATGCAGTTGAAAGATGAACACGCAAGGGTATCTGCTTATTTCAACCTCGATAATGGTACAGGAAAAATCAGGGGAATTTATTTGCAGGGGAATGAAGCAGTGCGCCCCATCTTTACACAATGGTTCGAACCATTTAATTCGTTGGGCGCCAAAACGGTTACTATTTCCAACACGGGTGGCACCGATCATCTTGCCTTTGATGCAGTGGGCATACCTGGTTTCCAGTTCATACAGGATGAGATAGAGTATGACACCCGTACACACCATACAAATATGGATAGCTACGACCACCTGGTTGCCGCAGACCTTACGCAGGCTGCTACCATTGTGGCGGCGTTTGTTTATAACGCTGCCAACCGGGATGAAAAATTACCCCGGAAGGAGTTGCCCAGGGCAAGAGGGGATGCGCAAAGGTGAACAGGAAGCCGTAAAAAATAAGTACTACCAGCATAATGCATACTAATTGTCTCTACCGGTTTGAATCTTTATTGCGCCTGGCTAGTGCTTTTTTTAAACCACTGTCTTCCTATTTTTGTACCGGGTTATAAAACAGTAATATAAGCACATGATATAACAGGATGCACGAAGGCCGGCCTGGAAATGAACAGTAAACATTCGTGCATTATCCCGATGAAATATAGCGCATTAAGATGGTTTGCCCGCTGATACCGGCGGCTCTATCGGCGGCTCCACATTCCTAATGGGAGTAGTTGATTTCAGGTAAGCAAAAATGGCCTTAAGCTCGCTGTCCGTCATGTATTTGAAGCTGGTGTTCCATGGCATTGGGGGCAATAGTGTCCTGTTACCTGCAAGGCCCTTCCATTTGCCTTCGCGCAGGCATAAAATAAATTGTTCCTCTGTCCAGGCACCGATACCCGTTGAATCAGAAGTGATATTTGCAGCATAAGAAATTCCCCACGGCCAACCAGGAAGTAAGATCATTTGTAACTGCCAGCCCTTTTCTCTCCATCGCTTTGCGGTCACATCCGGCGGTGGCATCTTTGCAGGATGGCCGGATAATGCTAAGGAAAGATCATGCTCGGGCCGGTAGGTGTCATTTTTTTCGGGGTGTGACAATCATGGCACCCGGAGATAAGCACCAGGTGCTCACCATATTTAATCTGGTTTTCGAAACCGCCATTTGCGCCGCCGGCAACATGGGAACTATCTGCCTTAGGCGCCCCTGCCGTGGATTGATTTTCGCTGCATTTTGTGAAAATGAGCGTTGCCGATGCCAATAGAATTACAATAACTGCTGGTACCTTTTTCATAAAAAAGACTGGTTTGGGTTTTAAAATCATTAAAAAATAAAAGAAGTGCAAAGCAGCAGGATTACTGTTTTCAGTCAGGGTAAAGGCAAAAAAAATAAATATAAAAATTTTTAATTGAGAAAGAAAGCCTTTTACAAAATAATTCATTTTTACCGGTCATCTTAGCGTAAAGGCTCTTAGCCAGGTATATAAGCCAGGATCGTTTTTTAAGCACCAATCCACTATGCTTCTCCATAAAGCATCTGTTTCAATAATGCAAGGCACATCCCGTAGCCTGCCTGTTTGCCGGGCGACCCTTCGAATATGCCGTTGGTACGCCAACAACCTTGGTCGCAGGACTTTAAACTTCTCGAACAGATATTAATGAACATCCGGGGAAGCAAACAACATCCCTGTAACGACAGGAGCATATAAATCAAAATGAAGGTTAATTTTAAATGTATCCCGCAACTAAAAATTGTATAAATAATTGCAAATTGAGTTTCATCACATTTTTTTACGGTTTAGTCACATTGTTAAAAAAGTGCTTCTTTGATGTTTTAATCTTGCTGAAAATTAAGAATGATGAAAGTAAGATGGAGAGACATGAAATAACATTTGTTACAGTTTTAGTGGTAGCAGAAATTATCATTTCATTATTGAAAATGTATAACCATATAATGAACAATCAGGGATTTATTTTGCTTACCGGTTTAAAGAAAATGGCATTTCATTTATTTACTGGAGAAATGTGTTGCTTCCTCAAATAGGTTCAGTATTGCTAATGTACCTCGGTTACTTATCAATCAACCTGCTTATTCTGCCAACACTAAAAAAAATCTCATTTAATGATTTTGAAAAACTGCTCACTATAAACATAATCAAAACTATTTTAGCAATTGTCGTTGTTAGTTACCTGCTGGCAATCGGTGTAAATACCATTTCTTATTATGCTAAGCCACATTTATTTAATTACGGGGACTATCAATTTTTGTCATTCTTCGGTTATAATGATAAACCACTTACGGATTTATTTTTTGGCTTTGACAGGGCGATAGTACTTCTGATTATATCTGTTGCATTTGCCGGTTTACGCGAATTAATTATTTGGGTTATTAACAAGCCTGGTGCAAAAAGAGGGTTCAGGGTATTACTTACAAACAATATAACACCATTGGTTTCATTTATTTTTTAATTCCTTTTCTTACTAATCCAATTCATGAAAGCTTCAAAACATATCTTGCTTACGTTACCCCGGTATTATTGTTATACATATATTTAAATTTCTGGCTCTTCCCATTCAAAGGTGCAAATTCATTTATACAACGCCCTGTTTTACTTCGCCTGGTGGGAGCAACTTTTATTGGAGCGCTACCTTTTATTTTTTCGTACCGGGAGGGTGATAATCTATTTCCATTTTTACTTTACTGGGCATTTCTGTTATTGTTAATTACACCTCTCAGCTGGCTCCTTTATCAGCAGAGAAAAGACAAAATAATACAGCTAAGAGGCATGGAAACAGCTTTAGCGAAATCAAATGCTGACCTGCAATTCTTACGTACTCAAATTAACCCGCACTTTTTGTTCAATGCCTTAAACACTTTATATGGAACTGCTTTAAAAGAAAACGCTGAACATACAGCGGAAGGCATACAAAAGTTAGGTGATATGATGAGGTTCATGCTATATGAAAATAATCTCGACTTCATCCCAATGGATAAGGAAATTGAATATCTTAAAAAATTATATAGCGAAAGATTGTTTTTTAAACGCCCTTTAAGAAAATTAAAGATTACAGCATCCGCTGATCAGCCATTGTACGGGCAGCGTAAGCAGGTAAAGATCGATGTAAGTGCTGTCACTGAAGAAGGAAAACTTATCCCGGCAAATATGTCGATGGCAGTATTCCGGGTTGATTCGCGCGCCGCTGAGAATGAGCAGGATATCAGCAATTATCTTTTACTGTGTGCTGATCTTCCGGGGAAAATAGAATCTCCTGGCTATTATTTCCCAGGAAAATAGTGACACGGCCGATGAAGCGCTTGATAAGCTCATGCTTACACAAGGATGGCGCAGGTTCAAATGGGAGGAGGTGTTGCAAAACAAAAAACCGGCTTTTGAATTTTTGCCCAAAATCAATGGGCATATTATTAATGGCAAAATAATTCCGCTTCAAAACGGCTTGCCTTTGCAGGACATTAAAGCTTACCTACCGGTGCCGGGTATACGAACACAATTTCAAACGGCCGCAGCGGACGCAGCGGGAAAACTGAAATTCGAGATGAAGGATTTTTATAGCGGGGCGACATAATTGTTCAAACCAACCAGGAAACAGACAGCAGTTACAGGCTTGAAATCGATCGGCCCTTTTTAGCCGGATATTCGCAGAGAATATTGCCTCCGTTTGAACGTAGGGGGGAAGATCCGTCCCTGTTGAAAATGTATATTTCCTCCCAGGTTCAAAATACTTTTTTATACAATATACTAAACCAGTCTTCTTTGCCACAACTGGATACCACGGCATTTTATCTAAAATCGGACAAAACATACCTGCTTGATAATTATGTACGGTTTACCACGCTGGAGAAAGTGTTAAGAGAATATGTAATGGAAGTAAATGTGAGGCAACGCAATGGTAAAGTTCATTTGCCCGTTTTCAATGAAATAGAGCGGGCACCTTTTACTGATCCACCTCTTGTATTGCTTGATGGCGTACCCGTTTTTGATTTGGAGAAATTGATGGCCTATGACCCTTTAAAGATCAGGAAACTGGAGGTAGTTGCAAGGGAGTATTACCTGTATGGTAATTCTTTTAATGGAATTATGAATTTTACAACTTATAAAGGAGATATGGAAGGATATGAAATCCATTCCCGTGCAACCATTATGGATTATGAGGGATTGCAGGTGAGAAGGGATTTTTATGCGCCGGTTTATGAAACCGCACTACAATTCTCCAGCCGCCTTCCGGATTTTAGGACCCTGCTTTCCTCGCTGCCCAAATTGGCCGGCAATGGCAAGGAAAAAACTCACGCAGTTTTTTACAGTTCAGACCTCCCGGAACGGTACGCTATCATTATCCAGGGTATGAGCTATGACGGGCGTTCCGGTTCTGCTGTAGCTTATTTTGACGTAAAGAATGAGTTGAAATAAGTTCGGAAACACGCCCGGTGAAACTGCACAGATGAAACTTGACCCTTTGCCGTGCACCAAATTTTCTGAATCACCTGTTACCTTACCAGGAGAAAACTTCCTCTTTTGGAAATTTTTTCCCCGGTTTCACACATAATCTCCATGGTGTATAAATACGCACCCATCGACTGGTTTACTCCCCGGAATTTACCATCCCAACCATAGCCTTTGTCATTCGGTGAAAAGTTACGGGCTTCATAGACAACCTGCCCCTGGCGGTTATAAATAGTAAATCTTGCAACCGAGTTGATTCCTGCGGTAACCGGGTAAAAGAAGTCATTTAAATTATTATTATCAGGCGTAAATGCCTTAGGCATAAATACGGCTGCGCTTTTACAATCCACCCAGATCGCTACACTATCGCTATTGGTACAGCCGCTGTCGGACACTACTTTGATAATGTACTTTTGGTTATTATTGGCTACTCCGGCCGGCGCCGGGCAATCATCGCAGCTCAATGAACCGGCAGGTGTCCAGAAATAAGAACTTATATTAGTGCTATAGGTTGGGCTAATAGAAAAGGCCTCGCCTTTCGAATAAAATTTATCCGGGCCTGCGTCAACCTGTGGAAGTGGCTTAACATGAACATTTACTACCGCTGTACTCCTGGCACAGCCGGTGGAATCACTCAAACTAGCTGTGTAACTGGTATTTTGGGTTGCAGTTAATATAGGGTTATAAATAGCTGGGTTCGATAAGCCAGCGGCCGGCGACCAACTGATTTTTTTTCCTTTTGGATTTACCTCCAGTGTGGCACTTTCCCCCAGGCATAGATAAATATCCCCCGGTACGATCGTAGCTGTAAAAGGCGTATTTACTTCAATATAACTACTGTCCGTTATACTGCAGTTAAACGAATTGGTGGCGGTAGCATAATATTTTGTGGATATAAGTGGTGTAGCGATCGTAGTATCGCAGTTGGTACAGGAAAGTCCTGTTGAAGGTGACCAGGCAAGCACATTATTATTGTGAACAGCGGTGAGGGTAACGGTTTGCCCGGCACAAATTGAATCGCGCTGCGGTGTGAGGTGTAAAAAAGGGGAAGGGCTTACATTGATGGGTTTAGAAAGCGTATCCGTGCATCCATTTTTGTCAACGGCAATTAAGCGTATATCATATTCTCCGGCAGAAGCATACCTAAAGGGTTTTGGTTGAAAGGCAGTATCCTTATTAGCGGTGCCGCCAAAATTCCAATCCCAGCGCAAGACTGTATCTGAACCGATAAAAGGTTTGGAATTGTTAATCACGGACAACGGCGTATTTGAACAAATTTCTCCGGGCGATGCAAAATCCAAGCGCGGTCCGCGTACAAAAAAAGTCTTGCTTCGTACCGTATCGGGGCAACGCCCGGGGCCAAGATCAATGATAAAAAAATTATTAAAAACGCCGAGTGAATCTGCATTGACGGTTACTGCAGCATCCGTTCCCAATTCACTTTGCGAGCCCATTATGTTCCAGGTATACTTTGCGGATGTATCGGTATAGTCATTTAGTATTGAATAGCTGACGGTGCTGTTCCTGCAAACAGCAGAATCGGGTGTGTAGAGGGTTGGTACCGCAGTATATATGACTTTGCTTATACGATCAGAACAACCTGTATTGGTATCATCCATAGACAAAGTTGAATTAAACTGGCCAGCTACCGGAAAAGCATGGACAGGATTTACAACTCCTGGCAGTTGAACGCCATCGCCAAATTCCCATAACCTGCTGGTAGGGATTCCGCTCGTACTATCACTGAATAAATAAGTATTTTTATTTGTACACGTATTCGATGAGGAGAAATCAGCGATCACCCCTATCACTTTGAAGGGAAAGGCGAGGGAAGGGGCGCCGCATTCATTATAATAAGCATTAATCCGCACTGTTTTGTCACCGATCTTCTTGTATTTGTGCTTTATAATGGTATCCCTGGTAGATGCCGTAGTACCGTCACCAAAATTCAGAAATACCGGTCAGCGTTGGTGGCTTTAGAGATAAAAACCGCGCTGTCCGACCCGCATATCGGCGTTACCACGGCGTAACCAACCTGGCCGGTTGGTGGAGTGCCGAAATATAACCGGTTGGTAAACGTATAGTTATTAGTACAACCTTCACTGGAAGTCACGACAAAGGACGGAAAGTAATTACCCACCGCTGAATAAATGTGCGTAACCGTGTTGGTTGTAGCCTGATAAGGAGCAGTTCCATCACCAAAGTTCCAGTTGTAACTTGTGATCGTGGAGTTTTCAGGTGCAATAATAGTGGCGGTAAAATCAACAACGGCAGGAATGCAACCCCGGATACGCGACAAGTCCACCGTAACGGGTAATCTTTGAATGGCAATAAGGGTGGTAGCTGTATCATAACAGCCTGCGGCAGAGGAAGTTTTTAAACGAACCGTGTCAATGGCAAAATTGGCAAATGTATGACTGATGTTACTTGTCGGACTGTTTACCACGGCTGTACCATCCCCGAAATCCCATTCATAATTGGTGATATTACCCGTGCCCGAACCTGTAAAATTGATAACACCCGGCTTGCAGATATAGTTCCGGTCATACCCTATTTTGGCAGTAACGGCCGGGTTGATTACTATTGTTTTAGTTAACTCTAAAGTAGTGTTTTGAAAAATAGCGCTAAGCTTAACCGTATAAGTACCGGCGACTGCATAGGAAGTAGAATCATTCGGTTTATTACTGTATTTATCATTACCGAAACTCCAGATAAAACTAAGGGGGTTACCTGTACATTTTTGTTTAAACTGCACGGTTGCCGGGTTACAAAACAGGTTATTACTTTCAAATGTAAAGTTAATTGTCTGACAATCAGCATTTAAGATAAAGAAGGAGAAAGTTATAGCAACAAAAAATCTATTCATTTTTGGGTTTCGGTAATTTTAATTTAAATTAAATATTAGTAACCCTAAGGCTTTCCATATGAAAATACGTATAACTCTGTATTACAGATGTGCAATAACTGAACCAAACCAGCGGGGTGCATTTAAAAGGAGAAGATTGCTCAAAACTCATTTAACATAGGGGATTTCGAAGTCAACATTGTAAAATAAGGAATCGGGGTTTTATAACGTTAAAATTATACACCTTATTGTTTAGCTGATTCAGTGGGTGTGGCAGGAGGGCGCCATGGCTAAAACCTAAACATAATATTCTCCTTATCATGGCATTATATCAAATACGGATCAATGAGCTGATAATTCAAACTGGCAATACCTTAACTGGCAAACAGGGAAACAGGAACCCAGCAAAATTCTACCTTTTTAGGAAAGTGCACGCCTTAAGGTAAGGTTCATATAAAATTTCACTTCCTCGTTAATATCTTCTTTGAAGCACATGCGGAAATGATGGTTGTAATCGTTTGTCCCGGGTACCTGTTTTATTTTCACAAAGCAATAATTATCAATATATGGCTCTTTAAAGGGAAATACCACGTCCATATAGATTTTCCCTAATTGTATAATGTATGCCAGCCTGGTTGTGGAAACAATAACGATCATGGATTTAGTGGGATGAACGCTTATATCGCCCATAGCCTGATATTCTTTTATAAACCAGTGAAATAATTCAGTTGTATGAGGCGTTTTTCCCCGCAAAAAATCGTCCAGGTTCTTATCGAGGCAGGAGTGAACCTGGTGGGTGTTTAGAAATTTCCGGTTACAACGGGGGCAGGTCCACATATTATTAATCATGGATAAAGGTATAAATGCGAAAGGATAAATTTTAAATGCGGACCACTAAAAAGAAGCACCAAAATCACTGACTTGAATCTTACCTGATTATTTTTTAAACATTGTTGACCTTGAGATAGTGGCATATTTTTTAATGTTGTAGTAATACCTTCAAAATTTTGTTATGCCATCGTCTGTTGTAGAAACGATGAAATATGATCCCTCAACCGCCACCCTGAGAATACTATTTGTTTCAGGGATGGTATACGATTATAAAAATGTGCCTGAACAAATTTACCATGCTATGAAAACTTCCGGCTCAAAGGGAATTTATTTAAACCAGCACATCAAGGGAAATTATGCTTTTGAAAAGGTAAAATGACGGTTACCGGCCCATTAGCCAGTTTATGAAAGTCGGTAAAGAGTATGAATGTCACCACCCAATGCCGTAATCCTCCCCGTTGTTTGAACTTCCTCCCCACAAAGTACCATGCTTCCAGTCGAAATAAATGGCATTGATCGGCCCGCTGGTGCGGTTTCCAAAACTAAGCGTATAACCCCTTTTTATTAGTTCGGTACGCGTATCTTCCGGTGTCGTACTGCCTAATAACAGTTTACCGGGCTTTGGCACCCTATCGGAAAGTTTTGTGCCGCCGAGCGACAACCACAGTTGATCAGTGTTAATATTTGGCGCTTCACAGGCTTGCTGAACCGTCATCCCAAATTCAACCATATTCAGGAAAAATTGTAAGAGGTTTTGATCCTGTGTATCTCCGCCCTGTACTGCAAATGACAAAAACGGTTTCCCCTCTTTCAAGGCCAATGTAGGCGTTAATGTTACCCGGGGGCGCTTGCCGGGTTCTACCATGTTAAAAGGATTGATGGTGCTGTCCAATACAAAGCTCTGCATACGCTGGCTCATTCCTACCCCTGTGTTGCCAGCGATGCAGGCGGGCAGCCATCCTCCACTCGGTGTAATAGAAACAACCCAGCCCTCCTTATCCGCCGCTTCTACCGATGTTGTGCCGCGCCATAAGCGATCCTGGTATGCATCTTCACCCAGGCTGTCTTCGATATTTACAGCATCCGGCTTGGGGCGGTTTACAAATGTTGAACCTGGTGCTTTAAAGTCAAAATTTAAACCCTGCTGATCGTGTTTGGGAATGGTGTTGCCAGGCTGGGCGGAAGTATCAGTATAGGCAGCACGCGTTTTTATTAAGGTGGTCCAGGGGTTAGACTTTCCTTCAAATGGGTAAGGGTCCCCGGGCCCGGCATAGGCATCATTCTTATCGACAGGTATTAGTGCGGCTCTTACTTTTGCGTAGTCTTTATTTAATAACCCCCTGATCGGTTCTTCCGGTGGAAAATAAGGATCTCCATAATAAAAATCCCGGTCAGCGAAGGCGAGGTTCATTGCCTGGTAAAGGGTGTGAATATAAGCGGGGCTGTTATAGCCCATTTTTTTTAGATCAAAATTTTCCAGGATATTCAATGCCTGCAGGAGCACTGGTCCCTGCGTCCACTGGGCCAACTTATACACATCAATGCCTTTATAATTTACCTGCAGGGGTTTCTCCTCGATGGGTTTCCAATTGGCAAGGTCCTGCAGTGTTATCAGCCCGCCCTGTTCCTGGCATCCCCTCACAAATTCCCGGGCTATATCTCCCCTGTAAAACCGGTGGTATGCTGCCATGATCGCTGCTTTGCGCCCCTTCTTTTGGCGTAATGCTGTTTGTTCGGCCTCCACCATTTTTGTAAGGGTAACAAGCAGGTCTTTTTGTACAAATATTTCTCCCGGCTCAGGAGCGGCTTTTTCTTTCCCGGCATGGGGTAACAACACTTTTTTGCTGTAAGGCCACTCACTGATCATTTTTTTACCACGCTCCATGCTGTTTGCGGTTTGTGCATCGATCGGGTAGCCTGCAGCGAGTTGCATTGCCGGCGCCAACACTTCTTGCAGGCTCATGGTGCCATATTGTGCCAGCATATAACAAAGTCCGCCGGGCGTGCCTGGGGTAGTTGCCGCAAGTGGTCCGTATTCAGGCGGAAAAAGATATCCTTTGTTCTTAAAAAATCCGGCCGTGGCGCCTGTGGGCGCAATGCCCATTGCATTGATGGCAATTACTTTTTTGGTATGGGGATTATAGATCAGCGCCTGAGTTTCTCCGCCCCAGCTTAACACGTCCCACATGGTACAGGTGGCTGCCAGCATAGCACAGGCCGCATCAACTGCGTTGCCACCATTTTGAAATATAATGCTGCCTGCCGTAGCGGCAAGCGGCTTACCCGTAATGGCCATCCAGTTTTTTGCATGCAGGGGTGGCTTTTGAGTCTGCTGTGCACAAACAATATGGGGTAAATGATAGATCAACAGGAGGAAAAGGAAGTGCTTCATACAATATTTTACTTAAAGTTAGTAAAGATGAAGCTGGAATGATGGAAGATATAATCATGCATCCCTCAAAAAGAGGATCCACCGAATTGATTGACAATTTCTTTATAGGATGAGTCGTTGCTACCGTTAAAAAATCTCCTTTTCTACCAAAATAAGGTGCCTATTGAACTATTGCGCCACGAATGGATACCCCTATTAATTTGAATTATGGAAGAAAGGCGTATAACCAGTACCGAATTGGATGTCAGGATTACGTTTCAAGCCTTATCATGCATTTTACCTCCTTATCATCCAGGTACCATTCCACGCAATAACCTGCCGGGTCTAAACCTGGGTATTCCAGCAGCTTTTTAAACGACCTTTCAATATTTTGCAGGTCCTGGTTGTAATCATTTATTGTCAGGCTAATGTACTTACCTTTCTCCAATACTAAGCTTTCACAGTTTAATTTCCCGGCCTCGCCCGGCTGTATTTCCTCTGCCGCCGCCCTGTAAATGATCACCCCATTTTCCGGCCTCGATATCCCAAAATACTTTCTTTCCTTTAAAAATGGAACGAGGGCATGAAGTGATTTATGGGCATGAGGGATACCTTCCGGGAAACTTTTTGCTGTTATATAAAATACGGTTACCGCGTTCTCCAATATTGTTATTTCCATATAATAAAACATTTATTCAAAATAACCTGTCTTACAAATATAGAACTGGCGCTGCAATGGTATAGGGTGCAAAACCGACAATAAAAGGGATGATCGCGTATCATTCCGTAAAAAAAAACGATTTCCTGTAAAACCTTCGCTATATCCCGAACTCCCATACTGTTCTGTACGAACCATGATTTTCGATATACGTTAAAAGGGAATTGTAAAAAGCATCCCCACCGATGGTAGCGCTGTCACCAATAATGAACAATTGCTCTTTGGCCCTGGTGATCGCAACATTCATCCGCCGGTAATCCTTTAGAAAGCCGATATCGCCCTCCTCATTGCTACGTACGAGTGAGAGGATGATGATCTCCTGTTCCTGTCCCTGGAAACCATCGATGGTGCTTATACGCAGGGTTTTTGGTAATGCCTCTTTAGCCGCGGCCACTTGTCCCGCATAAGGAGAAATAAATGCTGTTCGCGGCAGATCAAGGATTTCGGTAGCAAGTAATTTTTGGACCAGCACCAGTTCTCCTTCGTTTTGCAGGCTCATTCCATTGCTGCCACTCACTTCATTGTATCCGGAGCCGGCCGTATCAATTAAAGTGATATGCGTGCCGGTATTGTTCAGGTGGGCGGCAGTTTTCAGCAGGCCATTATAAAAATAGTTACTGGAAAATGCCGCTATTGATTCCCTCATCCTGTATTGCGTATCCAGCAGGAAGGTATTATCAGCCGAGTCAATAGCTACCTCCAGGATAGACCGGTTTAAGCCCATGCGTGCTGCCTCATTGCTTAGCACTGTCGGCGGCAGTTGCAAATGGTCGCCGGCCAGCACATACCTTTGTGCCAGGGGGAAGATACACCATGCCAACGGCTCAATACATTGCCCGGCTTCATCTATTACAAGGGTATGAAAATTAAGGTGATTGATCTTTGAATCATATAACCCCACAGGGGTCCCCAATATTACAGCTGCATCCTTGTACAGTTTTTCTTCATTATAAGCCTGGATCTTTTTTATTTCGGTACGGATATTTTTAACTTCTTTAAACAAAAGGTTTCGTTGGTCACGCTCAGCTTTACCAAAGCTTCTTTTGTATTTTAAAGCCATTTTCCTGAACTGCTCGGCCCTTATTTTTAATTCCTTTATCTCTTTTACCTGCCGGCTATTTGATAATTTACTTTCCGGTGTGTATTGAAAAACGGCTTCGTCCACTTTGCTAGTATTGCCGACCCTCAACACGTGAACACCGCGTGCTGATAAACCTTTAGTGATATTATCTACGGCAGTATTGCTCGATGCTGATGCCAGCACTTTTTCGCCCGCGCTTACCAATTGAACAATGGCTTCTACAAGGGTAGTGGTTTTGCCGGTACCCGGCGGGCCATGTACAATGGTAATATTTTCATTTTGCATGATGGCTGCAACCGCCTTTTGCTGGCTATCATTCAATGCGGGGTTGCTAAAAGATATTGGTAATGGTTTTATTATGCGCAAGGGAATTTTTTCCCTGTCAGGATGGGGATGAATTTGTTGGAATAAACGATATAGTTCTTTGTTCTGTTCTATCCCGTTCAACACGGCTTTCATAATGGTGGTAGTACGTTGATCAGGGGCTAATTTTATACCTGCTCCGTTATCTTCTATCCAATCCGGGAAGTCGGGGGTAAATAACCTGAACTCACCGGATTTCCCTTCCATGCTCATCAAAATTCCTTTAACCGGTTCTTCGCCCGGATAAAAACATTCAATGGCGGCACCATCTTTAAAAAGGTTGGTCTCTGCCGGAAAATTTAACCGGAAACTAATTTCCGGATAATCGGCATAGCCAAAATTTTTTCTTGTAATGATGATCGGATGCAATGCGAGGCCCTCCGCTTTTAAGGTCTTAAGGGTATGCTGCTGATCAAGGCTATATCTTTTCACCTGTTCTTTTTCTTCGAGGCTTACACAGGTTAACAATTGGGCGATATAGGGATGAGTAGGCAATAGAGAAAACCAGGTCTCGTGATAATTATATGTATATTCAAAAATGAACCGCTGTACAGGCCAGTGCTGATCCGGCAGGCTTTGCAATGAAAAAGCCATGTCGGGATAACATGGCTTATGTTGAGTTTTATTAGAATAGTCTTTCTTCCGGGGGCTTCATTCCCTGCAGGCGGATGTAAATAGTGGCCTGGCCGCGGTGGTGTGTCTGGTGCTCAAATGTTTTGATCATCAAGGCGAACCTGGAGGCATGCATCCCGAAAAGTTCCTTTTTTTCACCCCATTTATTTACATCGGTATTCTTTACCCCTTCGATGCAATAGTCATAGCTGGCACTTACGTAATAAGTCACCGAATCCTTTTGCTGCGCGGCGGTGCTATGCTCCAGGTCGGCCGACAAAAAAACCGGTGGCTGCTGATCGATCGCCTTGGACATTAGAAATAAATTGGCCTGCGCAAGGTGTAACATCTGTTGCGCAAAACTCCTGATGCTGTCGGTTGCTTTGAACGAATATTTTTCAGCAGGCATAGCTTTCAGGTAGTCGAGGGTGTAAGCTTTCGCCCTTACCCACTCCTGCACTAATTGAGCCTTTACAGAATCCGGGGTTAATGCCTGGGCGCGAACCCCAGCCGGTGAGAGCAGTAAAAAAAACGGGAGACCAATAGCCATTAATACACTTATCTTTTTCATATATAATTTTTGAGCAACCAAATTAATCCAAAAAATGCAGCTTTTGTATTTTTTTTGCTGAACGGATAACGGATATAATAACAGCATATACCAGGAATCTATCTGCCATATTTTTTACCTCTTTGTTTGGTTTTATTGACTTATTTTGATAAAAATAAATGGATGTTCAACAATTGGAAAGTCATAGCGCTGCTAATTATTTTAACTCTACTCATTGGAAAGGGCAGCAAGGAGCAGGCTGTGAAAAAAACCGGCGGCAAACCCGCAACGATATCGCTGGTGGATGAGCTGGAGCCTTTGTACCAGGTCTCCGGGTTGGCTGCCTACCGGGAAAATACGATCGACGGACAGGTTTCATCCTATGATACTACGGGTGGCAATGACGATGGCTTTAATGGTAAATTTTCTTTTATCAGGCGAAACGCGGATAGCAGCCTCGTGATCTTTGACATCAAAGGCAGCGGGGTGATCAACCGTTTTGCAACGCCCACCCCCACCCAGGACACACTTGATTTTTATATCGATGACACGTTGCACCCGGCTTTTTCAATTAAGTATACCGATCTCTTTTCAGGTAAAATATTTCCGTTCATTCAACCGCTTTGCGGAAACCAGCTGGGCGGGTATTTTTGTTATTTCCCCATCCTGTTCAATAAAAGTTGCCGGATAGTTTGCCGTGGAAAAAAAATGCAATTTCACCAGCTACAATACAGGCTATTTCAAGAAGGGACCAATGTAAAAAGTTTTAACTTAACCCTGGATGAACCCGAAAAAAATGCCCTCCAAAAAACAGTGCTTTTCTGGAATAAGGAAGAGAAAAATATTGCCTTATACTGGTTCGGCATTCAAGGAAGTTATGGCCTCCGTTTCCGCTATTGAATTAAAGCCGGGGGAAACAAAAACCATCTTTAACCTTGCCCATGGCGGCAGAATAACGGGTATTATATTCGACAAAAGGGAGATGTATAAATGGACAGACAGGGATATCGATATTAAAATAAGTTGGGATAATGAAACGGTGCCTGCCGTGTATTGCCCACTTGCAGATTTCTTTGGCTATGCCTTTGGACAGCCTTCAATGCAAAGCCTCTTATTAGGCAGCCAGGGTAAAGTTAATTATTGTTTTTTCCCCATGCCTTTCGATAAGCAGGCAACCATTCAACTGATCAATAGAAATACAGGCAACGACACTGTTGCCCTGCCCGTTAAAGCAACCATATATTACACAAACAGGAAAAGGGTTGCAGCCACAGAAGGTAAGTTTTATACATCCTGGAAAAGCAATAAATTATTTAAAGAAGATGGCCCTCACATAATTTTAAACGCAAAAGGCAAGGGCCATTATGTAGGAACAATCCTGCTCGGGCAGGGGATTAAGCCGGGTATGACTTATTTCTTCGAAGGAGATGATTCTACTTCCATCGATGGTATTTTCCGGATACATGGAACAGGGTCGGAAGATTATTTTAACGGTGGCTGGTATGCTTTACCTGATCGTTGGGATACGAAAATGAGTTTACCACTGCATGGCTCACTTGAGTATTCACTACCTTTTTGCAGAACCGGCGGTTACCGGCTTTTTCTTTCTGATAAAATGTCTTTTGAAAAAAGTATTTTTCATTCCATTGAACATGGCCCGGTTCAGAATGAGACAGCAGTCGATTATACCTCACTGGCATTTTATTACAATGATATCGCAGCTTCAGCTTTTGTAAAACCTACCAATGAGCTGAGTAAAATCAATGTACCTGATACAATGATGATGTACCCGCAATTAATGGATTTTAATATTTCCGGGGCGATAGATACCCGAACCATGTGGGGATATAACACCGGGGGCGAGAGCTTTATTTTTACAGCACGCGATCAGTCAGCAGTAAGGATATCGCTGGATGAAATACCCCGCGGAGGATACAAGATCTTCGGCGACTTTGTAAAATCGCCCGAAGGTTGCGCGTTTTCTTTATGGCAGGGGCAAAATCAGCTCTCTGACTGGATACCCGGCGATAGCTCGTTAAAAGAAAGGATACCGCAGCTTTACCTTGCCGATATTGTTTTAAATGATTTCAGGTCGTCCCTGACCATAAAATTTAAAACCACGGCGGAGAAAAAAAACTTCTTCCTCAACAGGTTGATATTTGTGCGTAAAAACCCTGCGGTTCAATAAGCTTATCTTATCAGTATTGATGAAATGCCTGGGAAATAAATTCAAGCACATCGGGTAACGACCTGCGCCAGTAGGACCAGTTATGGCCGCCATCGCGAATACGGAATTCATGCGGTATCTCCTTCTTTCGCATGGCAATATGCACCAGGGAATTTCCTTCGTAAAGAAAATCATCATCCCCGCAATCGATATACCAGCGCACGGATTTTTTTAAAGTATCCGGCTGGGCGTTCACTAAAAAAGGTACGTTCTGGTTGTAAAAGAATTTCGAGATCATTGTATCGGTTAGGCTTGAATTATTTCTTTTTAACCTTGTTTTGCTTCTTCATGGTGAGCGGGCCCGTAGCTGCGCTTAAGGGGCAGGCAGATGAAAATAGTTCCGGATGACAGGGCGTACGCATGTGCCGCCGCCGCCCATCGGAAAGTCCTTACCGCCCGGTATTTTTCTGCTTTAATGCGGTATTTTTTTCTACAAATGGCATAAGTTCCTCGAAGAAAAATCTTCGTATTTCCAGGTCCGGCGCATTATTTGCATATCCCCGCTCGCCTGTGTTAGCATCCGGCATAATAATGACCATCGGTGTTGCGGTGCCCTCATTGATGGCTTTGTCGGCAATACGCATTACCTCTCCAAACTGCACCCATCCGGTATGATCATCCCCGCCCCCGTGCAGCAGGTATAGAACCGGGTAACTGCGGTCTGAACTTTCATAATCGGGCGGGAGGTAGACGGCAAATTTTCTTTCCATTTTCAGAATTTTACTTGTCATGGTTAGATTGTCCATTACCTTTCCCGTTTGGGAAATAACAAAGAATGGCAGGCAAGTCAGTGCGAAGGCCAGGAAGATCAATTGTTTTTTCAAGTTGGTGTAATTAGTATTGCATTAACGTGTTGATGAAATCAGTTCACTTCCAGCTGGTCCTTGCCCGGCAATTTCGGGAAAGTAGTATGGGGTTCAGTTTGGTACCAAAACACCGTGGAAGCAATATCGTCCTGTAATGGAAGATAACGGCCCCCGCTTCTCCATCCCAAAGCCTGGATGGTGACCCTTAAATTTTTTTCAAACCGGATAGGGTCCGAAATATGCCAGCGGTACAAACCAAAGCGTTGTGATACTTCATAGTGCCCGTCTCCCTTCAGAACCTGTGGCATACCGGCATACGCATTAGAAAACTCGGTATAATTGACCTCCTCCACTCCGGCTGCATTTTTTTTTCGCGTATCAAAATCATAAGAGCCACAGAAATAATCTTCCGTACCCGTGCCACAGATGGTTGGATAATCCGTGTCCCCATCCATAAAGAATTTGATTTCACCCTCGCCCCACCATCCGTTATTGTGAACCCCCCAGGCCATGTAGCAGCCTACGAACTGGCCCCTGCCGTTTATGCTGTCTACCAGTGTAAAATCCTGTTTATAGGGTAAAGGGTTTACCCGGTTAAACTGTGCATGAAAATACCCGGCATCCGCAGGCACTTCCGTTAAAATATAATCCACCTGGTAATATAACACCATATCCGCGTTGTCTATATTTTCCATAGTTATTTTACATTTTTTTCTAAAGGGCATTGGCCAGTAGCAATTAAATGCACTGCCGGGATTAACACATACTGCCAAAGATTGCAGGGAAGAATATTTACCCCACCCCATGCCAAAGAAATCTCCGACGGGTACTTCTACCGATGGCGTTGTTTCATCGTCCCAGTAAAAGCGCAGGATGGAATAACGCCAGTTTCCCGTGGGTGTCATCCAGATATGCTGTATGGATCCGGAACCGCTGATCTCCGCCACGGTAAACGTAGTTTTGGATTTGATCAATACACTCGGGCTTACCTTCCAGCCCTTTCCCAGGTCCCGCGAGGCATTTGCACCGGTACCCGTTGTTGCCTTTCCTCCTTCACCTTTGGCACCGGTAAAATTCTCCGGGCTGATGGAACGTGATTTGGCATCAGACATCCGATACAGGTTCCCCATATTGCCGTCTATGCCATTATATTTTTGTGCCGGTAAACTACAGGAAGCGATGACACAGAAAGTTAAAATGCCAATTAATTTTTGCATAATCATAAGTTTAAAAAGTATTTAAGATTTATTTTAACAGGCGATTCTATGTTTAAAGATTAAGCTTAATTTTTGAACACAGGTATTTTATTAATCAAGGATCTTTTTCCTTAATTCAGGCGTTTTTATTTTGTATCCTTTCCAGCCAAAATAAAACACAAAGACGAAACAGATCAATGGAACAATGTAGGCCACCTGTATACTGCCTGTCTGATCCGATATCTGACCCATTATAGGAGGGATGATGGCACCACCAACAATTGACATAACCAGGAATGAAGAAGCTATTTTACCTTCTTCCCCGAGGCCTTTAATGCCTAAAGCAAATATGGTAGGAAACATGATCGACATAAAGAAAGGTATGGCCAGCAATGCATATACTGAAATTTTGCCGGTGGCCATAATGCAGACGGCGAGTAAGAGGATACTGATTACAGCATAGAGGCAAAGCAACCGTGCCGGCTTGATAAACTTCATAAAAAACGTTCCTGCAAAACGGCCGATCATAAAACCGACCATTGCTATAAAGCCCCACCAGTAAGCAGCATCTTTTTCAGGAAGGTCCATGGTGTATTTGGAAAAGCGGATAACAAAACTTCCTACGCCTACCTGTGCGCCCACATAAAAAAACTGTGCGATCACGGCCCAGGTAACATGGCGGTGACGAAATACATTTAAGGAGAAGGTTTTTTTGCCATGCCCATCAACGTCATCGTCATCACCTTCTTCT
>JBBJMD010000172.1:0-8121 GCA_037719925.1 Ferruginibacter sp. | reverse complement strand
GTCTTCGGTAAGGCAAGCGGAAGGATCACCGTGGCGTAGGACAGGCTGTTACTTTCTCCCGAGGCGTAATTTGGCGAGTTCGAGGGGCTTGCGTTACTGGCATCGGGCACTTTCAAAAAGCCCGCGCCACCATCTTCCTTTAACGGAGCATCGGAAAATTCTATTTCATTTTTATCATTCATCCAGATAATGTTACAGCGGCCTTTTTTTATTCACTAAATTCATTGGAAATAAACATTGTAGCTACCTGGTACCTCTATCATTGCCTGCCGATCCAGCTTGCTTTATAGGTTAGTAATTTTTGTTCCATAAGCTGGTATACCCTTTCCTTTAACAACGGTATGTCTTTAGTGGTTAATCCTTCCACACTTATCTCCTCAAGGTATATGGCCCTTGACTTACCCGGGGCTAATGAAAAAATACTTTGGTAATGTAACCGGTCATAAGTATCTAAAAATAAGATTGGCTTGATGGGTGTTTGCGTTTCGACCGCGATTTTAAAAGCGCCATTATAAAAGTCCTTTAACGGATTTGCTGTCATATTAAAAGTTCCTTCTGGCGCGATCACTATCGATATCCCTTTTTGAATGACTGATTTTAAAACTTTAACACTGCTTGCTCTTTTTTCGGCACTACTCCTATCAACCATTACTACTGCATTCCTGTAAAAAAAACCGAACACCGGTATCCTGGCCATTTCCGCTTTTCCTAATATCCTGAAATGTTGCTTCCGGATAGCTTTCATAATGACCGGAATGTCCATATAGGAAATATGATTAAAAATAAAAACATATTGCTTCCTGGTGTCATGGGGTGACTCAAAAATGTTCTGGTGACGGATACCCCACATCAACAAAATAACATCTGACCAGCCCTGGCAAATTTTATAAATGATATTCCCTCCTTTTATTTTGCCGGCAAAAGAAGCCAGCATAACAAAAGGGAATAGCAACAACATAATGAGGACAAAAAGGGTAAAAGCATATATTGAGAATAGCGCCTGTATAATGAAAAGCAGATGTTTCATAATGAAAAGCGAATATACAAGATTACGTTATAAGCACGTTTTAAGCAGTTTTGACAATAGATCCGGCTACCGCAGAGGCTAAAACAGGCAAGATATCGAGCTACCCTAAAAATTCCCGCTTAAAACTGAGTCATTTTAATCTTAATCCCTTACCTTTGCCGTCCTAAATTTTGGATATATGTTAGCAGTAGTAAAAATAGCAGGCCAGCAGTTTAAAGTAAAAACAGGCGACAGTCTCTACATCCCCCATATTAAAGGGAAGAGTGGTGATAAAGTTGAGTTCTCAAAAGTTTTGATGACCGAGAACGATGGCACCCTTACCCTTGGCAAAGATGTAAGTGCTATTGTAAAAGCAGAAATTGTACTTGACCTTATACAAGGGGATAAAGTAATCGCTTTCAAAATGAAAAGAAGAAAAGGCTTTCGTAAAAAACACGGGCATCGTACTCACTACACAAAGATCCAGGTAACAGAAATCGCTTAATCTTTATTAAGGTATTTTATGCTAAATAGATACCCAAACCTTGCGCTTAAAAATGCTGGGCCGACCCTTGAAAAATGATTGAAGGAAAATCATGGATCAACAAAAATTAACAGGATAACCAACAACAAAAATAAAATAACATGGCACATAAAAAAGGTGAAGGCTCGGTTAAGAATGGCCGTGATTCACAAAGCAAAAGATTAGGTGTAAAAATTTATGGAGGTCAGCCTGCAACTGCAGGAAATATAATTGTTCGTCAACGCGGCACAGTTTATCATCCCGGAAAAAATGTTGGTCTCGGAAAAGATTTTACCATTTTTGCCTTAACAGATGGTGTAGTAGAATTTAAAAAAGGCCGTGGTGATAAGAGTTACATTTCAGTGAACGAGGTTGCAGTAACTGCTTAATTATCAAAGTTTTTTTTGGTGTGTAAAAAAATATTTTTACTTTTAAGTATTATTTACTAACCAATTAAATTTTAAAGAACATGGCAACTGCAAAAAAAGCTGCAAAAAAAGCTGCACCAGCGAAGAAAGCTGCTCCTGCAAAAAAAGCGGCACCAGCTAAAAAAGCTGCTCCTGCAAAGAAGTCGGCACCAGCTAAAAAAGCTGCTCCTGCAAAAAAAGCTGCTCCTGCAAAGAAAGCTGCTCCTGCAAAAAAGAAGTAAGCTTTGCTTTTTTGAAAGCGAAACTAATACAAAAGTCCTGGCAGTACGCCGGGACTTTTTTTTATATCTTCTTCTGTAACGGCATCTGCAAAAGGCCACCAACGCCGACCGTTTTATTTGAAGCCTCCCTTTGTAAAAAACAAAAATAATTTTAAAAAATCCTTTTACATTTGAGCATGGATAATTACCAGATAGCAGACTCCTTCTCACTTCTAGCCAAATTAATGGACATACATAATGAGAATAGTTTTAAAGCAAAGACTTATTCGATCGCTGCATTTAACATCGAAAAAATGTCTGCACAATTAAGCCAGGTCCCTACTGAAAAACTGTTTGGTATTAAAGGTATCGGGGAATCTACCGGAAAAAAAGTGATAGAATTATTAACGACGGGAGAATTAAAAGTGCTGACCGGGATGATTGAAAAAACACCTCCGGGGGTAATGGAGATGTTACATATTAAAGGGATCGGCCCGAAAAAGATCGCAACGATCTGGAAAGAGATGGAGATAGAAAGTATAGGTGAATTGCTATACGCCTGCAAAGAGAACAGGTTAAAAATATATAAAGGGTTCGGAGAAAAAACGCAACAAAACACAATTGAAATAATAGAATTTTATTTAAAGAGCAAAGGAAGTTTCCTGTTTTCGCAAATAGAAACTATGATTGAAGGATTAAAAAGTTTTTTTATAAAATTATTTTCCGCAGACAAGATCGCATTTACCGGCGCATACAAAAGGCAACTGGAAATTATTAATGAACTTGAAATTGTGATTGATGATTCTTTGCAGAATATAGAAGCTTCAATGACAGCGGTAGATGATTTTCAACTGATTGAAAAAAATGATGCTAATCTTTTATACCGGGCATCAGTGGGCTTAAAATTTCGTCTATACGGGTGCGATAGGAAATCAATGATAGAACTGGCTTTTATGAAAGGGTGCTCACCGGAATTTGCAGCAGCTTTTTCAGAACAGTTCCCTTCTCCCGATTTTTCAGGCAGGGAAGATGCAACTATTTTCAAGCAGGCAGGCATTCATTTTATACCGGCCTGCCAAAGAGAAACCAGCTTGATAATAGAGAAAGCCAAACAAGATAGTTTACCCGCATTATTGCATGTGGACGATATTAAAGGCATCATACATAGCCATAGTAATTATAGTGATGGAAGCAACAGCCTAGAAGAAATGGCTAAGCACGCTATTGCGAGGGGTTTTGAATATTTGGTGATCAGCGATCATAGCAAGACTGCATTTTACGCTAACGGATTACAGGTGGAGCGGGTAAAGGAACAGCATGCTCACATAGACGAATTAAATCTTAAGCTGGCACCCTTCAGGATCTTTAAAAGTATTGAAAGTGATATTTTAAATGATGGCAGCCTTGATTATAATAACGATATCCTGGCAACATTCGACCTGGTGATCGCTTCCATTCATTCCAATTTAAAAATGACTGAAGAGAAAGCAATGCTACGGTTGATCAGGGCCATTGAAAACCCGTATACCACTATCCTTGGCCATATGACCGGCCGGTTATTGCTGAGCCGGAAAGGATATCCTGTTGATCATAAAAAAATTGTTGATGCATGCGCGGCCAACCAGGTTGTAATTGAATTAAATGCCAATCCGGCGCGTCTCGATATAGATTGGCGTCACCTGGACTATGCGCTCGAAAAAAATGTGCTGATCTCGATCGATCCGGACGCTCATTTCCCCGAAGGCTTTGATGATATCCGGTACGGCGTGCTGGTTGCACAGAAAGCAATGGTAACCAGGGAAAAAAACCTGAGTTCTTTTGGATTGAAGGAACTGGAAACCTATTTGTCAAACAGGAAAAAGTTGAAAAATATCTAGTCGTTTACCAACGGCAATTCAACAAAGAAAGTAGTACCCGCGCCCAGGGTCGTCTGGAACCAGATATTGCCTTTACTTTCCTCTACTATACCCTTGCACATTGCTAAACCCAATCCTGTTCCGCTAGTTTTAGTGGTAAAATTTGGGGTAAATATTTTAGACCGTACATCGGCCGGTATCCCCGACCCGTTATCCTTAACGGTTACCAGCACACTGTTTGCCGATAATATCTCTTCCATTACAATACTCGCGTGCTTACCATCAGGGATCGCCTGTAAGGCATTTTGGATCAGGTTTGTAAACAGCCGGTTGATATGCGTGCGGTCCGCATGGATCATTACAGCTCCGTTGGCGGGCTTCCAGGTGAGTTCCAGATTATCTTCTATCGAATGCAGCTGGGTCAGTAATTTTAAAGATTCATTCAGATCAAAAACTTCATTTCTCGGGTTGCCGATATTTGCAAATTGCGAAAACTCTCCCGCGATCTGGCTAAGGTGATCAATCTGTTCTACCAACGTACGGGCCACGCTTTTAGTCAACTCGTACACATTATTGTTATTGGTATCGATGGCCCTCTGGAGGTATTGCAGGCTTAGTTTCATGGGTGTAAGCGGGTTCTTAATTTCATGCGCTACCTGCCTTGCCATCTCGCGCCATGCGCCTTCCCGCTCGCTTTTGGCGAGGGCTGCGGCACTATTATCCAATTTTGCCACCATCTTATTATATTCTTTAACCAACTCTCCAATTTCGTCGCGCCTGTTCCAGATGATGGCTTCATTCATTTGCCCCAGGTTTACAGCTTTCATTTTATTACTGATGAATGAAAACGAACGGGTAATACGGTTGGTTATAAAAAAGGCTACAATACCCGCGATCAAAAAAATGAAGGCATTGAGGTTGATGATGGCCAATAAAAAATTGGATATTTCCTGGCGCAACTTTGTCTGGGAAATAAAATAAGGGATATTCAGGTAGGCATATTCCCTCCCGGTTTCGTCAACTACCGGCACATAGTTACTAAGAAACCTCAGGGTCCCGATGGTTTCTTCCCGAAAGAACTGGATCTCCTTCAAATTGTCCAAATGGTAATAAGCAACCGGGTCCATCTTATTACTTACAATCCCTTTATTGTATGGCAGCGGCAATGACGATGCCCTAAGCGTGCCATCCAGGTCGTACAGGTTGATATCAACCGCATGAACCTCGGAAATTTTAGCAATGATGGCATCCAGTTTCTCGCGGTAGCCAACATCATAGATCTTTATCACATCATCAAAAACGATCAGCTCGTCTAATGAGTTGCGCACTTCATTTTGCATTACCCGTATCGTTCGGCTTAACTTTTCGCGGTTATTACTATTGTAGCGGTCAATAAAAAACAAGATGGTTGCGACACCCACGATAAAAAATGAGGTGAGGCTGATAAAAATGATGGTGCTGTGAACCTGGTTACGTATGCTCATTTGCCAGTACCGACGCAATTCACGCCACCGCAGCCGCGAACGTATGATGGCATTAAGCAGCCAGAAAACCGCAGTAACAAAAAGAAACGCGCAAAACAGGTAGGAAAATAAAGTAATCAGTTCAATTATGAAATTATCCTTTTTGGCGATGATGACCATTTTATCGGCGCCCGCTTTATACCACAGCTCATCATACCCTTTTTTTCTTACCGACCTGAAATCAGCTTTTGAAACCTGTTCAAGATCCGGTGTAAGCTGGAGGGGAAAAGCATAATCATTATGGCTTTTAACGATCTTTAATTTATTGTAGACGGCATAGAGGTATACCGGGGAGTTTTCGATAGATTTATCATAACCCTTCAGGAATAATTCAGGGTATAATGCATCAGTCTTGTAACTTTTGGGGCTAGCCAAAATAAAAATATACCCTAATTTTTTCCCGGCAGAATCCGAGATATCTCTTTTACTGATATAATTAAACCGGTCATAGGAAATATCATAAAAGAACAGGTCGGGTATCTGGGTTGGTTTGCCCTGTGTGTTCAATATGGTACTTAGCGTATTAAAGGTGGAAGAATCCTCATTGAACAACGCATTCTCATTTACGTCGAACGTGAATATCCTTGTATCGTATTTATTTAAATAGCCGGTGAAGTTATCATTCAGCAAACTGTCCTTTAAGATTTTATTGGTGGCAGGCTTTTTAAATTTATCAAATAATGGTGCCAGGGCCTCACTCCTGAAATCGGTTAATACTGTATTCATCAGCTTTTCACTGGACGGATCTGCTTTGGTGGCGAGTGTTTCCGCATATAGTTTCCGCTGTTCGGTTTCCTTCTTATTATTTTCCACAAGAATGATAAAATCAATAGAAAGAGAAAAGAAGAACATCCAGAATATCAAACGCGACGAAATGATTTCGGAAGCCAATAAAAAAAGGTGCTTATTATTGAGGAGTAACAGGTATACCAGCAACCATATCAGCAGGTACAATTCAAAAACAGCATCCTGCGCATTTACCCGGAAACTTAATACTGCAAGACCCGTTACCGTGAGGATCAAAATCAGCACCATGATATTTCTGGGCAGAAGCGGCTGGATCAGGTAAATAATTATCTGTGTGATAAAAAAGAAACCGATGGCAATACATCCCAAAACCACGAATCCAATTACGCTGTACAAGTTCAATGTATAGAAATTGATCACATCAAAGGATATCTGCGAATCGGCAACCATCGACCGGAAGATATGCCCGCAAAGAAAAGTACACAATATAAGCAACCATAAACCAGCCAGTATGATCATCCATTTAAGCAGAGGTTTCCTCACTGTTAACAATACTCTTTTATCCTGGATATAAAACCGTATGAACAAGACGATCCAGAGAAAAAGCATTGAATTTATGAGCAGGTCGCCCAGGGTGCGTAATACCATATTTGAGCCATAAATAGCGGGGTCAAATAATTCGAACTGCCTGAAGTTTATGGGGATAGGGAAATGATAACTGATAATTCTTATCCCGGTTATCACAAATATTAAAAATGTTGTGCCCTTAAAAAAGTTTTGTTGCACAAAATACGTTGCGGCAAAATGTACAAAAATCAAAACAAAGAATGCGGCCAATAATCTAAAAACGGATGCCAGCAAATTATTGTGATCACTGACATTGACCGATTTAAGTTCCAGTGAAAAAAGGAATTTTCCTTCTTTGGAATTCACTGCAGTTCCGCGTTGTTCTCCTGAGATGTTATATGCGTTCTCAATTTTTTGCCCGGTGGTGAAAGAATTTTGCAGGTAATCGTTTGTGATGCTATAGTTCCATTTTACCGGTATCAGGGCCACCGCCGTGAGGTTATGGAATGTACTCTTTCGCCACACATAATATCCATTGGACAATTGAATAAACCCGCTTTTGTCCTTCATTATGGAAACAGCGCCTAAGGGTTCAACAACCTGTGTACTCCAAAACAGGAGGTTGAAATTATCGGAATCCGTCTTAGAATACAGAAATAAAAAATACTTTTTTTTGGTGATCTGTTCCAACACCTTCTCATTAAAAGTGCCCTTTGAAAGCCTGGTTAGCTGCACGGAGTCTCTGGCAAGCGCATCAAAATCATCTTCCTGCCTGGAGATAAATGTGTTTATATTTTTCGCAACGGTTTTAGGGGATGAGTTGCCGGTGAGGTAATTATCTATGATAAAAGATATCGTGACAAGCCAGGCAGCAGTTACCAGCAAATAATTGTTGCGGATCAAAAATTGTTTAATGGAGTATTCTTTTTGCAACGTAATTATTTAACTGCACCCTGCAGCGTGAAAACTATGCCGGTACTTATCAGCGTTGACTTCCGGTCATATTTGTTTAAGAATACCCGTTACACAAAAATAGTATAACCGTCCTGTTCATATTTAAGATTTATTATTTTGAGCAGCTGCAGAAAATCCAGTGGCCTGTCATAAAAAGCAGTGCTCAATTACGCCACAAAAATATAAACAAATTATTAATCAATTTTAAAGCGCATTCCCACTGTAAGGTAGCCATGCTATGCTCACCGGCTACAAGATCCTGGATATTTTGGCTGGTGTGCACCCCCGGCATAACAACCAAAAAAACTTGCTACAGT
>JBBJMD010000171.1:0-8122 GCA_037719925.1 Ferruginibacter sp. | reverse complement strand
ATTTGGGAATTGTCGTACACCTGGGTGATACGCAATTATGAAGGTAAGGTAAAAGTTCAGGCGGAAAAGTTTGTAAGAATCCAATACCCGGGGGTTAAAGGAGAGGATAAGGAGCTGCTTGTAAAAAGCAGGATGCAACGGATTCTCGATAGCACCAGGGACAAAAGCATTTACCCGCTGATAGGCACTACTTATCAAAAGTGCAAAGAAAATGAATTGAAACTTGGGCTTGACCTGCAGGGTGGCATGAGTGTGACAATGGATGTTAGTCTTGAAGGGCTCCTGAAATCCATGAGCAATAACCCGAAAGACCCGGCACTTTTAAAAGCCATTCAAACAGCTACAGCGCAAAAAGTAACTAACAATTCAGATTATATCACTTTATTTACCGAAGCATACAAACAGCAAAACCCCGGTATTAAGCTTGCTTCTGTTTTTGCTAACACGCGTAACCAGGTTAAAGTAACGGACAGTGATGATCAAGTAACGGATCAGATCCGCAACACCGCATCCGGCGCTATAAAGGAAACCTACCGGATATTATCTAAACGCATTGATAAATTTGGCCTTGCCAGTCCAACCATTAATCTTGATGAAAAAAGGGGTATTATCAATGTGGAATTACCCGGTATTTCTGATAAGGAAAGGGTTAGGAAATTATTACAGGCAAGTGCAAATTTGCAATTTTGGGAAGTCTACAATATCGGTGAATTACGTGACCCGCTGGTAAACGCCGACAAAGCTGTCAGCGATTACCTGAGTGGTATCAGCGCTACGGATAGCACCGCCAGGGATGCTTCGGATTCACTCAGGCTTGCAGCTAATCAAAATGCGTTGTTCAAAATTATTAACCCAATTGATCCTCAGCAGGACCCTAAATCGGGCCAGCCCCAGTATTCGGCCCCGATAGGAAGTATAGCGTTGAAAGATACCGGCGTATATGCAAGGTATATGGCGCTTGAACCGGTCAGGAATAGTTTTCCAGCTAATGTAAAATTTTTATTGGGAGTTGAGGAAAAAGCACCTAAAAGCGCGCTGCGTTATTATCCATTATATGCGATCAAAACGCTTCCAGGAACCGACAAAGCCAAGTTGGAAGGTGAAGGTGTGGCAGAATCAAGCCAAAGCTTTGATGAAAGAGGCCGTCCTTCGATAAAAATGGAAATGACAAATGTTGGCGCTAAAGTTTGGGCGAGGCTAACTACGGATAATACCAATCGCCCGATTGCTATCGTATTAGACGATATTGTTTATTCTGCTCCTAATGTGAACGGCCCTATTGAAGGCGGAAGCTCTGAGATTGCCGGTAACTTCACTACAGAAGAAGCGCAGGATCTTGCAAATATTTTACATTCCGGTAAAACAAATGCGCCAGCAAAAATAGTGGCGGAGCAGGTGGTAGGTCCAACCCTGGGTAAAGCTGCAGTAAATGGTGGAATGCTGGCATTTGGAATTTCTTTCCTGGTGATCTTTATTTTAATGCTCGTTTATTATAACAATGGAGGCTGGGTTGCAAATATTTCCCTTATTCTCAACCTTCTATTTACCGTTGGTGTTTTGAGCGCCATGGGCTTTACCTTAACTGCTGCAGGTATTGCTGGTTTGGTGCTAACGATAGGGATGGCAGTAGATACCAATGTAATTATATTTGAGCGGATCAAGGAAGAGCTTACGAAAGGAAAATCTTATCCCGTGGCGGTAAATGATGGTTACCGTCGCTCACTCGCGCCGGTAATCGATGCACACGTAACTACTTTGTTAACCGCGATTATTCTCGCGTATTTTGGTTTGGGACCCGTACTAGGATTTGCTACAACGCAGATCATTGGTATCCTGTTATCGTTATTCTGCGGAATCCTTGTCTCAAGGCTGATCACTGATTTCTGGACAAACAAAAATCGTCACTTCAATTATTTTACCGCAGTATCCAAGCGTGTTTTCAAACATGCTAAATATGAATTTATTAAATACAGGAAAATAGCATATGGTATTTCAGTCTTTGTTTTATTGTTAGGTATCGGTTCTTATTTTAATGGTTTTCATTATGGTGTTGAATTTAAAGGTGGACGTAGCTATACAATCGAGTTTCCACAATCTGTTTCCAATGAAATGGTCCAGGCCGATCTGCGTAAATCCCTTGAAGGTGATTTCCCGATAATTAAAACTGTGGGCAGTAATAATCGCCTTAATATTACCACCTCGTACCTGATCGGGCAAGCCAATGCGGATGATTCTGTACAGCAAAGATTGTACGCAGGACTGAGAAAAGTGCTGCCCAATATCACTTATGAAGATTTTTCAAAGAATCATATACAGAGTTCGCAAACCATTCAACCTACTATTTCGGCAGACCTGAAAGCGGGAGCCATAAAGGCAATCATCTTTGGAATCCTGGCTATCTTTATTTATATCTTCCTGCGTTTCCGCGACTGGCGATATTCATTAGGAACAATTGTGGCCTTATTGCATGATGTACTTGTTACGCTCGCAGTATTCTCCTTCCTCAAAGGGGTAGTTCCGTTTTCATTGGAAATCGACCAGCATTTTATTGCCGCCATATTAACAGTAATCGGCTTTAGTATGAATGATACGGTAATTGTATTCGACCGTATCCGTGAATATAGTAAAGGATCCAAGGCCATTGACAAGGGCACCATTATCAACCGCGCCATCAATGATACGCTTAGCCGTACAATTATGACCTCATTGACTGTTTTCCTTACTTTGCTTATCCTGTTTATTTTTGGCGGTGAGGTAACAAGAGGTTTCGCTTTTGCTATGTTAATCGGTGTGTTAACGGGTACCTACTCATCGATATTTGTAGCTGCTCCGATATTGGTAGATTTTGCCAAAGACAAAGCTCTTGGCGAAGCAGAATTGATCAGCAGTGATAAACCGGTGGTAGTGAAGGCTGAGAAGGTAGTGGCAAAAAAGAGTTAATATCCACCACGTAGAAATATTAAAAATCCCGTTCAGGTATTGAACGGGATTTTTTTTGCAAAAGATTTCATTGAGATGACTTGTATTGGAGGAAATTACCTCTTTGCAAAACCAGGGGAATCTTAAAAATTAATTGAGTTAGGTAGTAATGCGCAAACCAGGATTCCAATGGCTTTGTGAATCACCTTTAAACGGCAAATGAGGTACCACAGCCACAGGTTTTACTTGCGTTGGGATTATTAAATGTAAACCCGCGTGAATTTAATCCGCCCTGCCAGTCGATTTCCATGCCCATTAAGTAAATACCATGGTTCTTTTCCATGATACATGGAATATCCCCTATTTCAAAATGCTCATCTTTGTTGGTCGGGTTATCGAAGCCCAGTATATAGGTCATGCCACTGCATCCACCCCCTTTTACACCTAATCTTAAGCATTTGGTCTTGTCGAAAGTTGCCTCACCCATTAAACGCGTGATCTCTTCTACCGCGCCCGGGGTTAAACTAACCGGTATCGCTATCGTTGCTTCCATAATTTTATATTTATGCAAAGGTATAAAGATTTTAAAAAGAATCGATCCTGAGGATTTCGCGAAAGAAGGAGTTATTAATTAGTGCCACCGTATTTTTGTAAAAAAATATGCTACTATTTGAAGTTGGTTTTGTGGAGATCCGGGTATGCAACGGTTATCCTGTTGGGCTGTCATTTTACGATTGACAGAATTCGGATGCTCGGGCGGGACGTAAAGAAAAGTGCCATGCGGTAACAGCCTGCTTCCTGCAGGCCTATGAACGACTCACCTGCTGTGGACGTATTACGTTAAAAATCTTGTTACCCGTATACACACGGGCATTTTAACTGCGGAAGAATTACAGGCAGGAATAGTGGAATCAATTAAAAATGAATATGAACACAATGTTACACAACAAATATATATTCATCCTGAAGTGTGGAAAGCCATTACAAAACTTAAGGAACAGAATATTTTTATTATTAATCAACTGGCAGCTTCTCTTCCACACGGCTCCAATGCACTCGAACTGAGCAAATTGATCCTTGAATATAGTTCCAATGAAAATGCCGAATTAAGCAGTATAGTACTCGACGCCATCCAGTTTGAGGTAAAAAAAATCATATAACCGCCGGCAAACATGTATCCCTTCTATTTAATATTGTTACCGGCAGGTCTGACAGGATAATAAATTAATAGCCCTTCAAATGTGACAATCATTGAAGTCACTTTTAAAGCTTCATAACAAATAAAACCGGCTTAGTCGCATATGAAAAAAAAGTATACCGATTCAGGAATCGAAATAAAGGAAATATATACGCGTGGCGAATTAGATATAAGTGATGAATTGCCGGGCGAGTTTCCTTTCACCCGCGGTGTACAACCAGACATGTACCGTGGTAAACTCTGGACCATGAGGCAATACGCCGGATTCAGCACCGCAGAGGAAAGTAACAAACGTTATCATTATTTATTATCACAGGGGGTAAACGGGTTAAGTGTCGCCTTTGATCTGCCTACGCAGATCGGGTATGATAGTGACCATCCCTTATCGGAAGGCGAAGTTGGAAAAGTAGGGGTAGCTATTGATTCTTTGGAAGATATGGAAGCGTTGTTTAATGGCATCAGACTTGAAGATATCACCACCTCCATGACGATCAATGCTACCGGCTTTATCTTACTGGGATTTTATGTTGCGCTTGCCAAAAAACAAGGGGCAGACCTGGCTAAGATTTCAGGTACTATCCAGAATGATATATTAAAAGAATATGCTGCCAGGGGAACTTATATTTATCCCCCAAAACCTTCCATGCGCATCATTACCGACATTTTCGAATGGTGCGGAACAGTGGTTCCGAAATGGAACACGATCTCTATTTCTGGTTATCATATCAGGGAAGCAGGCAGTACGGCAGTACAGGAGATTGCATTTACACTTAGTAACGGAAAGGCATATGTAAAGGCAGCAATCGAAAAAGGGATGGACCTTAATGTTTTTGGGAAGCGTCTCTCCTTCTTTTTTAACGCGCATAACAACCTGTTTGAAGAGGTGGCGAAATTCAGGGCTGCAAGAAGAATGTGGGCCGTCATTATGAAAGAATTGGGTGCCACAGACAACAGGGCCATGATGTTGCGCTTTCATACTCAAACGGGTGGTGCAACGCTAACGGCGCAACAACCCCTGAATAATGTGAGCCGGGTGGCGATACAAACCATGGCGGCAGTACTTGGAGGCACTCAAAGTTTACATACTAACGGTTACGATGAAGCGCTAAGTTTACCAACCGAAGAAGCAGCACATATTGCTTTACGCACCCAGCAGATCGTTGCATTTGAAAGTGGCGTACCCGATACGGCCGATCCTTTGGCCGGAAGCTATTTTGTAGAGCATCTTACCAATCAGGTTGAAACAAAGGCGTGGGAATTGATTTTTAAAATAGATGCGATGGGGGGCAGCGTGCCAGCCATCGAACAAGGATTTATGCAGGATGAAATTGCACGAAGCGCATACGAATACCAGCGCCAGATAGAAAATGGCGATAAAATAATTGTGGGGGTGAATAAATTTCAGTCTGCAGAATCTTTTACCTCTCCCGGCTTTAAAATCAATGACAGCATACGTCAAATTCAAATGGACCGGTTACAAGCATTGCGATTAAAAAGAGATGGCAAAAAAGTCAGGGAATGCCTTGATCGAATCAATGCAGCAGCTAAAACGGCGATCAACCTTATGCCACTGGTTGTAGAAGCCGTGGAAAACAATTGTACGCTGGGTGAAATTTCAGATGAATTAAGAAAGGTTTTTGGGGAGTATAAATAAAATTTCCTAAAGATCGTTTTATTGTATCTCCATTGATATTATAAGTTTAAATATCATTTGGAAAACACAAAAAAGACAGAACAGTTGCACCTATTTTAATACGGCTGCTAATTTTCTTTCCAGGGCTGGACCTCGCAAATTTTTACCGATGATCTTACCGTCCGGATCGATCAGGAAGTTTTGAGGGATACTTGCAATCTTAAACTGTTGTGCCACTGCGTTTGTCCAACCTTTCAGATCACTCACATGTGCCCAGGCAAGCCCGTCCATTTTAATCGCGTTAAGCCATGCTGGTTTTGCCTGGTCGAGTGAAACTCCTAAAACAGTAAAATTCTTATCCTTAAACTTGTCGTAATTAGCCACAACATTGGGATTTTCCTGCCGGCAGGGCCGGCACCAGCTTGCCCAAAAATCGATCAGTACATATTTACCCCGGTAAGACGCAAGGCTGACAGGATTTCCGCTCGTATCAGGTTGGGTAAAATCGGCCAGCATTGTACCAACCGCATTTGTCTTCGACTCTGCGATCTGCTGGGCTACGTAGTTGCCCATGGGTGAATTTTTAACTTCAGGTGTGAGAAGGTTGTACAATTCTTCCGGAACCTGCGTTTCATCAGTTAATTGTTTATACCTGATGATAGCGAGGGGAGCAACAAAAGAGCCAGGTTGTTGCCTTACAAAGTTCGCGGAAATATCCAGTGCGCTGGCAGATGCTGCCGAATCATACAGCGCATTTTCGCCAAACAATTTCAGGTAAGGCACTAACTGCTGCGATAACCTGGCATAATCGGAATGAGAAACGGAACCGTTTACGATTGCATATTCCAACGAATCTTTTGTGCCTGCAACCGTAACTGTACTGTTATCTAAAAAAAGCGTAATGTAAGGGGGCTTTTTATCAAATAATATAACTTTAAAATCGGGGTTGGTTACTTTCCCGTTAAATGTAAATTTATCTTTAACGATCGTTGTTTCGGATTCCGGAGCACCGGTTTGGCCGTTTAATAATGCAACCGTAGTTCCATCAGGAAAGCCTGTAATTGTTCCGTTGACAAGGAACCCACCAGGTGCCTGGCTTGCCGGAGTTTTTTGAATACCGGTTGGTTTTGGAGCCGGTTTTCCTGTTTTTTTAGCATTGTTTTGGGCAAAAACAAATCCGGGCATTAACATCGCAAAAAATAATATCTTCTTCATAATTGATTCCGTTGAAGGCACAATTTAGCCAATTTTGCAATAAGGGGTTAAGCCAGGATACTATTTAGGAATACTTTAGTAGAATCGTCGACGCCCGCTTTGTTATCCAGGGCTTTGATATACGCGCTGCCAATAATAGCGCCATGGGTATATTGGCAGGCTGATTCAAAAGTTGACTTATCCTTTATTCCAAACCCGACGAGAATGGGATTATTTAATTTCATTGCCTGCAATTTCCGGAAGTAGATTCCCTGGTCCCCAATAGACTTATCGTTGCCTGTGGTCGAAGAAGACGAAACAGCGTACAAAAATCCACTGCTTAAGCTATCTATTTTTTTGATGCGGTCCTCACTTGTTTCGGGAGTAACTAAAAAAATAAACCGGAGGTTATGCTTTTCAAACAGTTGGCGGTATTCTGTCTCAAATTCATACATCGGCAAATCAGGTAATATTATCCCGTCGATACCAACTTTTTCTGCGGCTTCACAAAATTTTGCCAGGCCAAATTGCAGGATCGGGTTCATGTATCCCATTAAAATTAGCGGCACCCGGATATTCGTACGGATATTTTTTAATTGTTCAAATAATACAGCAATGCTCATCCCGTTATCCAGCGCTACCATATTACTTTGCTGGATTACCGGCCCATCGGCTAATGGATCACTGTAAGGCATGCCGATCTCAATGATATCAGCTCCGTGTTCCTGGAGTGATGCCAGTACGATTTTTGTACTATCCAGCCGCGGGTATCCTGCTGTGCAGTAAACGTTTAAAACATGATGTTTTTTCGCCTTGAATAGCTCTTCGATCCTGTTCATAATTATCTAAATATTTGACTAGGCGATCCTGATTACCTGCCTGACCAAAGAATCATCATTCAACAAAGTACTAATTCCATTTTTATATCAGATCGTTTGTATATGGTGGCTGTAACAGGCACCTCTGCAAATCCATATTTTTTGTAAAGATGGATGGCAGGTGTAAGTATTGTGTTGGAATACAATATAATTTTAACGATACCTATTTGTTTTGCTTTTGTTATACAAAATTCGAGCATCCTGTTCCCGATCTTCATCCCCTGGAATTTTTCATAGACCGCCATTTTTGATAATTCATACACCGTATCATTTTCTTTAAGCAAGGCAAAAGTGCCGGCA
>JBBJMD010000170.1:0-8154 GCA_037719925.1 Ferruginibacter sp. | reverse complement strand
AGATTGGGCAATTTACTTTTATTTGGGTTATTCATTATTTTATTGCTTGCAGTGCAGTTTACCTCCCCAAGAACAGTAGAAGAAATTATCGAAAAATTTGTCGTAGCACGCGGGGGAAATAGTAATCTGTTGTCGGTAAAAAGTATTTATATGGAAGGTGTCATAGAAATACAGGGGAAAGGCTCAGCGATCCGGATGATCAAAGTGCAGGATAAATTAAGCCGGACCGAAATTGAAACAAGTGCCGGCAATACCGTGTTGTTGATTACGGATAGGGAGGCCTGCACAATTTTCCCGTTAATTTCGCCGGCAGTCAATAAATTGCCGTTGGAATCCCTGGCAGAACTGCAAATTGAAACGGATCTTTGCGGTCCGCTGGTGGATCATCTTGAAAAAGGGCATAAAGCAGAGTTGCTGGGCAAAGACACCGTAGATGGTAACCCTTCTTATAAAATTAAAATAACAACGAAGTCTGGTAAGGTGATGAAATATTGGATAGATACGGGAACATACCTTGTTAACAAGTCATCGGCAGTTCATTTGTCGCGTAAAAATATTAATATAGATTCGATTGTTTTTTATGGCAACTACAAAAAAATTAATGGTATTCAATTTGCCCATACAATTGAAATCCGGTCTTCGGAAACGAACGAATCTGCCAGTGGTGAAGAGATTACCTTTAATACTATCCTGGTAAATACCATCATCGATCCCTCCATGTTCATTATAAACAATTATCATAACAAATAAATCAAAATGAAAAAATTAATAACGGGCTTATCTGCCCTCCTCGCTGTAGTAAGTTGTCAACTTTTGCACGGGCAAACAGTGGATGAAGTAGTTGAAAAGAATATTACTGCCATGGGCGGCAGTGAAAAGCTATTGTCATTAAAATCGGTAAAGATGACCGGCAGTATTAATACGGAAGGAATGGATGTTGGGGTAACCGTTACCGTAGTAAATGGTGTTGGTGTACGCAACGACATATCTGTTCCAAACATGGGTGAAGGCTTCCAGATCACGAATGCTGAAAAAGGCTGGGAATATATGCCCTTTATGGGACAGTCGAGCCCGGCGGAAGATTCCCCGGACAAGGTAAAGTCTATGCAATACCTGTTAGACCTCCCGGGATTACTGGTAAACTATAAAGAAAAGGGCCACCAGGTAGAATTATTGGGCAAAGAAAAAGTAGACAGCGCTGATTGTTACAAATTGAAAATTACCACCAAATCGGGTAATGTTTCCACTCAATTTATTGATGTTAATACTGGTTACCGCGTGAAATCGATCACGCAGTCTGTAACAGCCGAAGGAGTTGAGGATATGGAAACGAAGTATGGCAATTTCCGCAAAACCAGCGATGGTTATATGTTCCCGTTTTCTCAAACAATTGCGCGGGGTACAATTGAGTACAGTTCTATCGAAA
Source organism: Ferruginibacter sp. (assembly GCA_037719925.1). Classification (GTDB taxonomy): domain Bacteria; phylum Bacteroidota; class Bacteroidia; order Chitinophagales; family Chitinophagaceae; genus Ferruginibacter. The sequence goes on along the minus strand of JBBJMD010000170.1, from coordinate 6,728 downwards.
CAAACATTCCGGTTGAGGAGAAAATTTTTACAAATTAGACCAAATGGTGAGCGGGCCTTCCCGTTCCGTGTTAAGTATGCGGGCATATTTGGTTCCGCTTCTGAAATTTCCCGTTTAATTCCTAACTGTTTTTTAAACTAAAAAGGATTGATGTAAACATACCAAAAATGATTGATGATAATTAAACGTGCTTTTTTTATGTTATAATCATTCATACCTTTGCAAAGTTTTTAAATCTAATCAAAATATTTTCAACTATGAGTACAGTAAAAGTCGCCATTAACGGATTCGGACGGATCGGCCGCCTGGTTTTTCGCCAAATTTATAACATGCAGGGAATAGACGTTGTTGCTATCAATGATTTAACCAGTCCTGCAGTACTGGCGCATTTATTAAAGTATGATAGTGCACAGGGGCGTTTTGACCAGGAGGTTACTTCATCCGAAAATGCGATTATGGTTGACGGGCAGGAAATTAAGATCTACGCTCAAAAAGATCCTTCACAGATTCCGTGGGGAACACATGAAGTTGATGTGGTGATAGAAAGTACAGGTTTCTTTACAGATAAAGCCAAAGCGGAAGCACATATTACAGCCGGCGCCAAAAGGGTGGTAATTTCCGCACCTGCAACCGGTGACCTCAAAACGGTTGTATTTAATGTAAACCACGATATTTTAGACGGCACCGAAACGATCATCAGTTGCGCAAGTTGTACTACCAACTGTCTTGCGCCCATGGCGAAGGTTTTAAATGATCAGTTTGGAATTGCAACGGCTATCATGACTACGATCCACGCTTACACCAACGATCAGAACACACTGGATGCGCCTCATGCTAAGGGTGATTTACGCAGGGCAAGGGCTGCAGCAGCCAATATTGTCCCTAACAGCACGGGCGCTGCCAAGGCAATTGGCGTTGTGCTGCCGGAGTTAAAAGGTAAATTAGATGGAAGCGCACAAAGGGTTCCGGTGATAACAGGTTCCTTAACCGAACTAACCAGTATTTTAAATAAGGCAGTTACGGTTGAAGAGGTAAATGCGGCGATGAAAGCAGCCAGTAATGAAAGTTTTGGTTATACAACAGATGAAATTGTAAGTTCTGACGTGATCGGCAGCACTTATGGTTCATTATTTGATGCAACACAAACCAAAGTTTTAACAGCAGGAGACAAGCAACTGGTTAAAACAGTAAGCTGGTACGATAATGAAATGAGCTATGTATCACAATTAGTGCGCACGGTAAATTTTTTCGCAGGGTTGATCAATAAGTAGTGCCGGCATGCGGCTGGTAAATGAATTGTTATCTCCTGCGGCGATAATGCGCCATGGGGCGGGTAGTAGCAACAGGTTTCGGTTTATTGCCGTTCTGTTTGCACACTATCTTAAGTTCTTTGCACCTTCTTAATTAATCAACACAAGGCTTTCAAATTTTTTGAAAGCCTTGCTTATTTTTAATATTATAAATACATACTTCCCTGTGTGGGCCTAAATTTATTAAAGGGTTTAATACAATGAACAAATTTTCAGATTATAATTTCAAAGGCTTGAAAGCGTTGGTGCGGGTTGATTTTAATGTTCCGCTGGATGCTGATTTTAATATTACGGATGATAACAGGATGACAGCGACCATACCCACTATAAAAAAAATATTGGCCGACGGGGGGAGCGCTATTTTGATGAGTCATTTCGGCCGGCCGAAAGATGGACCTGTTGATAAATATTCACTCCGGCATCTTGTAAAACATTTGGAGGGATTGCTGAACACCGAAGGCGGAAATAAGGTGGAGATTTTGTTCGCAGATGATAGTATCGGGGAGAAAGCAACAGGTATGGCAAAAAATTTGCAGCCCGGCCAGGTGTTGCTGCTCGAAAATTTACGCTTTTATAAAGAAGAGGAAAAGGGTGATGAGGCCTTTGCTGAAAAATTAAGCAAACTCGGAGATGTATATGTCAATGATGCATTTGGTACTGCTCACAGGGCCCATGCGTCCACCGCAGTCATAGCGAAATATTTCCCTTCGGGAAAAAAAGTTTTTGGGCTGTTGATGGAAAGCGAGGTTGTGAGTGCCGAAAAGGTGTTGCACCAGGCAGAAAAGCCATTCACCGCGATCATTGGCGGAGCCAAGGTATCTGACAAGATTTTAATTATTGAAAACCTCCTGGAGCGAGCTACGGATATTATTATCGGCGGTGGAATGGCTTACACTTTCCTGAAAGCAAGGGGTGGTAAAATTGGTAACTCCCTTTGTGAAGACGAACGTCTCGGAACCGCGCTCGATATTTTAGAAAAAGCAAAGGAGAAAAACGTAAGTATTCATTTACCGGAAGATTCAGTGATAGCTGATAAATTTGCAGCTGATGCAAACACTGATACAAGGCCAAGCGATGAAATAGAGGAGGGATGGATGGGGCTGGATATCGGCCCGAAGGCGATAGGTATTTTCAGTGCAGTGATCAATAATTCTAAAACCATTTTATGGAACGGACCAATGGGGGTTTTTGAAATGGAAAAATTTGAAGGAGGTACAAAATCGATTGCGATGGCGGTTGCATCGGCCACAGATAAAGGTGCCTTTAGCCTTGTAGGTGGTGGAGATAGCGTTGCGGCAGTTAATAAATTTAACCTGGCAGACACGGTTAGTTATGTTAGTACCGGTGGAGGGGCAATGCTTGAGTATTTTGAAGGTAAATCCTTACCAGGCATTGAAGCTATAAAGGAGTAATGCGGTCAATAAAGTTACCCGGGATATTTTAAATGATCGTATATTTCGTTTTACAAAATATTTTTTAGACTTTACAGGCCGTTATTTTAATTGATAAAGTACCAAAGACAATTAATTCTTAAGTGTTAAAACGGATCCTGCTCAAACCATTTTCAAAATGCTTTTCCTGAATATTTATCAGTAACCAGGTTCCGGGAAACAGATGATATTTAGTAATCTTGTTAAAAACATTTCGCCGGGCAATTCGTCTCCAGGCTTAGCGGGATTAATCAAGATAAATTTTGACATATACTTATCAGCATATCAATAGATTATATTTAAATAGATAACACTTAAAACTTAAGAAATATGAAACGTACAGGATTATTAGTAGTATTAGCAATTGTTGTAATTCTGGGTTTCCTGGGATGCAACGGGTACAACGGGCTGGTGAAGCAGGAAGAATCGCTGAAAAAAGCCTGGAACAATGTGCAAACTGAATACCAGAACCGCTCAGACCTTGTCGGTAACCTGGTAAATACCGTAAAAGGAGCTGCCAATTTTGAGCAAAAAACTTTGACTGATGTGGTAAATGCAAGGGCGAGAGCAACCAGTGTAAATATAAATGCAGAAAATCTTACCCCTGAAAAAATTGCAGAATTCCAGGCTGCACAAGGCCAGCTAAGTGGTTCACTGAGCAGGTTACTTGCTACAGTGGAGGCATACCCGACTTTAAAAGCCACGGAAAACTTCACACGTTTACAGGGCCAGCTGGAAGGTATTGAAAATGGTATCAAAAACTCCCGCAAGGTTTTTAATGACGAAGTGAATGTTTACAATACCAAGGTAAGGTCGTTTCCCATGAATATCCTGGGAGGTTTGTTTGGCTTCCGTCAAAAGGAAGGATTTAAAGCAGATGCCGGAGCAGAAAGGGCACCCGAAGTTAAATTTTAAGCAAACTTAGCATGAACAACAAACGCTATTCCGGTTATATTATCGGAGGCATAATTATTCTTATCGGGATCTATGTACTTGTTACTTATAATGCTCTTGTAAAAAAGGAAGAAAAAGTAAAGCTGCAATGGAACGAAGTGCAAAATGCCTACCAGCGAAGAATAGATTTTATACCTAATGTGGTAAATGTGGTTAAGGGACAGGCAGATTTTGAACAAAGCACGCTGACGCAAATTTCGGAAGCGAGGGCGAAGGCAGGTTCCTTAGTTGCATCCGGAGAGGTTTCGGCCAATCAGTACAATCAGCAGGGTGCCGCACAGGATGAACTGGCGAATGCTGCCAATCGGTTGGTAATAACCGTGGAGAAATATCCTGAGTTGAAAGGCACGGCCGCATTTGAAGGATTACAGGTACAATTGGAAGGAACAGAACGCAGGATCAAAATTGCCCGTAAAGATTTTAATAATGCAATCGCAGAATATAATAGTTCTGCGAAAGGTTTTCCAACACGCATCGTGGCCGGCATTTTTGGTTTCCAGCCAAAGGATGGTTTCAGGTCGGATGCTGGGGCAGACAAATCAGTGGAGATAAAATTTAATTAAGATAAATACCGTGGGAATTTTTCCTTTTTTTAAAAAGCATTTTTTCTGTCGCAGAACAGGCGCGGATCGTAGAAGCGATACGAGTTGCAGAAAAAGAAACAAGTGGTGAGATCAGGATCTATGTAGAAAGCAAAAATCCGTTTATGGATCCGCTCGACAGGGCTGCCGAGATATTCATTAAACTTAAAATGCAGGATACTGCCGATAGAAACGCGGTATTGCTCTACATTGCCATGAAAGATCATGAATTGGCTTTATTCGGTGATGAAGGGATACACCAGAAAGTGGGTGCCGAATATTGGAACATGGGAGTTAAAAAAATGATCACCCAATTTGCCGATCAACATATTGTCGATGGCATAGAACAATGCATATCACAAATTGGTCAAACGCTGAAAGAAACGTTCCCATATGAAGCCACTACTGATAAGAATGAATTACCCGATGACCTGGTTTTTGGTAAATAGCAACGCGGAATTGGTATCTGTGCCAGCAGCTTGAAACTGTAAGCAATTCAAATCATACAAATCAATTGGTTTCCGCATGCCGCGGAAATAGGATATGAAAAAAATCACCTACTTATTACTGTTAGTTTTTACAACCATTGCCTGTTTTGGCCAGGGGCAAAATTTTTCAATGGAACAGGTGATCAAAACACCACCGAACCCGGCTAAACTCGTAAATGACTACGCCAACATTTTAACCGGGGATCAAAGACAAACGCTTGAATCAAAGCTTTACCAGTTTGATAATACTACCTCCAACCAGGTAACAGTAGTAATTGTACCTCGTTTGGATGGAATGGATGTTGCAGATGCGGCTATAGAAATAGGGAGAAGCTGGGGTGTAGGCGGAAAAAAAAACAATAATGGGGTAGTATTATTAATATCCGCTGAGGATCGGAAATTAAATATTTCACCGGGTTATGGATTGGAAAAAGTTTTGCCAGATCTTGTTTGCCAGCAAATCATTACGACTGTTATTGTCCCAAATTTCAAAGGCAATGATTATTACAGGGGTATAGAGGAGGGTACAGATGCCATCATCCAGGCAACAAAGGGTGAATACAAGGCCCCTGAAAATTATAACAGGAGAACTGGAAAATCATTTGGCGCCGGCAAATTAATTTTCATAATCATTATTATCTTCATTGTGCTGGCGCTTAAATCAGGTGGAGGGGGAGGCGGTGGATCATTCATGAGTCGTCGCGGCTCCATGCCTTTTATCCTTGGCAGCCTCCTTGGCAGCGGCGGCGGTGGCGGCGGAGGCTTTGGTGGCGGCGGTGGCGGAAGTTCTGGCGGATTTGGCGGATTTGGAGGAGGCAGTTTTGGTGGGGGTGGAAGCAGTGGTAGCTGGTAATGCAATTAATTAAAATAAGTAATACAATTAAAATCCCGGCCATTACGCCGGGATTTTAATTGTATTTAATTGGAGATTAAGAAGTTTCGATTATAAGGAACGGAATGAAAACCAGGCCTTAGCAGCAGCTTCGTTAACTTAAATTTAGCACGGCACAAGGCAATCATTTTAAAGCCAAATTATCACTCCTCCAGATCATCCCTTCATCCTTTGAAATTAAAAAGATGATCTATTTGAAGGATTTATTTATGTATTCCGACACTTCAACAGGCTTTGACTGTGAAACTTTATTAAGCCCTGCTTTAAAAAACCCATCCAGCATACCCCTCAAATGTTCAGGAATAAAGCCCCTGAATTTCAAGATATAATCAACACCTTTTTTTACTTTATTTACATCATTTACTTTCGCCAGGTACTCACAGAAGGCTTCTGTCATTTCTATCTTTTCCTGGCTTGGAGGAGCATCATTATAACGGTTGGCAATGAAATCGAAATCTTCTTCCTTCCCATTTGCAGAAAATTTCGCGCTTACGACATCGGCCAATACCCCTTTGGCGTCAACACTATGCTTTTTTGCCAATTCATAAGATTTAGCAGGTTCTATCGTCATAAGGCCTTCCAGCGCGGCTCCGGAAACACTATAGGATGAATCAGACACGTATTTATTAAATAGCCCCAGGTATTTTGCATCGGTAGTTTCAGCGAGGAACTTTAATGCGGCTGCCTTGGTTTTTTTATCCTTATCATTATTCGCAATAGATTCTATCGTTTCAATGACTTTACCATCGGTGGCGAATTTGGACCTGGCCAAAAGGTCAATGCTTGCCTTTCGCAAGCCTGCAAATTTATCAGTTAAGCCAAGCGAGAGTTCCGGCATGCTTTTTTTACCAAAAAAATCAATTGCTTCTTTTCGATCAAGGTAGGCAGGCGCATTTTTAAATTGAAAAATTAAATCTTCAGCAGGCTTGTTGTCTTTTTTATCCCATAACAAAACCTTATCAGCATCTACGTTTACCAAATCGGGTTTGGCAGTGGTAGAAAATACAAAAGTGTCTGCTTTTTGTTCCATCCATACATTGCTTGAGCACGGTCATTTTGTAGGTCTTGGTAGC
>JBBJMD010000041.1:0-24253 GCA_037719925.1 Ferruginibacter sp. | reverse complement strand
CTTGAGTTTTTCACACTTTCCCCAGCCTGCCTGGAGCCTTATTTTTTTTACACCAGGCGGGACCAATACGATTTATAGTTGTCCCAGGCTGCAAAGTCGCGGTTGAGTGTTTTGCAACCTACTGTTATCCTTGATGCTTCAATTTCTTTAGTTGTACGGGATTTAACAGACCCAATCCTTTTTAAATTTAATTGCAAAGGCGTTTTAACCTGGTCAGGAGAAACATCAATGAATTGAGCAGATGCAATTTGTGCAGTTATCAATAATAAACATGCAATGATGAATAATTTTCTTATCACTTGTTAGAATGTAAAAGTCCAGTTATTAGATTCTTTTTCATTTAGGTGAGCCTTAAAAATCTTTACGGTTCCATTGGGTTTCCTTACGGTTATTTTGTATTTTCCAAAAAATCCACGGAATGTAGCCTGGCCTTTTTTATTGGTAACAGCTTTCAAATTTTTTGTCATCCAATCACTTTTTATCAATTTAAGCAATGTATTATAAACGGGTTTGGGATTAAAATCTGCGTCTAATAATCCTCCGCCTGCAAGCCATATCCAACGGTCCGACAATCCCCACCAATGTATAGAAACCATTGATGGATGGGCAAACGCAAGGGTATAAAACTGTTCGGCAAATTCGGCCTGTGCTTCTTCAGTCCAGGTACCTTGCCGCCATCCCCCGGTAATGCCTTTGCCTGAAGATTGCGGTATAAATTCGGTAATGTGAAGTGGTAAACTGAGTTCTTGAAATTTATCAAACGTCTTCACAATTTCTATTGGTGAAAACCACATATCACGAGGTTCATGTGCCTGGATGCCAATGCCTCTGACAGGTGCGTTTCGCTGTTGTAATTCTTTTACTAGCCGGTAAAACTTCTCGCGTATTTGCGGCCTGGCGATTACGTAAAATTCGTTCAACATAAAATCGCCGTTAAGGTCAGCATCATTAGCCCATCGTCCTCTACCGGAAGGGTTTCTTCCAGTGTTATTCCATTTACATTATAACGGATGCCCTCATCAATTTTACCGTCTTTGCTAATAGTGTCCTGCAAGGCTTTTTCCCAGGGAATAGTTGTAACAGGTTCGTTTACCACGTCCCACATTTTAAGTTGATCTTTAAATCCGCCAACAAGATTTTGTATCCTTGCTTTATATAGCCCGGTAGCTTGCAAGGGAGGCAATTTTAATAACCAGCTTGGTGTACCCGCTTCATGGGTCCAACCCAACGTGTGTCCTTTGGGTGTAATGTTGTTTGCTCTGCACCAATCCAGTTTTTCCTGTAGTTTTTGCCATTGTGGTTTGCCTTGTTCGGATTCATAAGGCTCCCACTTGATTGTTAACTCAGTGAAATTAAAAAGCGCTTTAAATTTTTCCCTAAATTTTATTACATCTTCCTTACTAATGCCTGGCCTGAACACCTCTTCACAAAGATTACCAAATAGAAAATCCTGCGACTCCTGGTTTATTTCTACCTGTACATTACTTAATGGTTTGCCGCCCGTATCAGTAATTAGTAATGAAACCTCGCCTTTCCTGTATTTTTCTATATTATGTTTTGCCTTGCGTAAGTATTCTTTTTCTATACCTGTTTTCTCCTGCGCTGATATTTCGGATGAACCCCTGGTAGTTGTTTTTTCAACAGTTGGTTGAGCAAAAATTGTATTGGTTTGAATGAGCGTTAGCAGTAAGCAAACAAATTTCATCCTGTAATTCTTCCTTGTTAGATTTTGTTGAATAGAAACCATATAAAAATTATTATTTAAGCTGTAAAGCTGCTGGAATTGCTACCGTGATAGTGTTCCAATTATTGTTATAACCTTTTTCATACGACAATCGTTTATAAAGAATTAACATAGGTGCTTCTTCGTTATGGAAAGCGATGTAAAATAATGAAATTCTACTATAATTAATCATGATTTTATACTATTGAGTATAGAAAATAATTATAAATACTGCATGCCCCATTATTGTAATTAGATTATCAACAAGAAAAAGGCAAGCCGACTTCCAAAAGATCGCCATCCATCTGTTATTTATAGCAACTAACAACGGATAATGAAACTCCAGGAGCGAGATTTGGTGCTACTATTTTTTTAATCAGGGACTTCCGCCATAATTGCTACTATTATATTATTAAATTACTTTGTTATTAGCTTGAACTTTGTTTTCTTAAGGAATTACAAATTAAAAAAATTTTACACTCACTTTCCTCACATGTCAAATTTATTATGGAATAATCTCCATTACATTTTACCTGGATTTCCTAAGATGGGGGCGAAAGGAATTCAACATAGTTGAATAAATTTCATACCTTCACCTCATCATTACGTCAACCTTTCAAGTAAATCAATGATCCAGGTAATTGTAAGAGCTATAGATATTTTAGAGTTTGTAGCTCAACATGGAAAAGACCCGGTACAGCTAATAAAAATTGCTGAAAACGCCGGCCTTAGTCAACCTACAACGGCCAACATTGTAAAAACACTCGTAATAAAAAATTATCTTGAGCAGGTGGGCCGCAAAGAAGGATACCGATTAGGCGCAAGTGCTTTCCATTTAACCGGCAATCTTTCTTACAATCAAAACCTGATTCTTGCCGCAAAAGACCTTATGGAAGATCTGACACGACAATTGAATGAAACCTGCTTACTGGGTGTGATAAGGAATAATAAACGTTATGTTCTGCATGCTGTTCAAAGTGACCAGGATCTACAGGTAAGGATACGAACAGAAGCTGAAATATACCAAACTGCCAGCGGAAGATTACTCGTAGCATACCTGGTGCAAAAAGAGCTGGATAAGTTGATCCAAACGGTTGGCTTGCCTTATGCACAAATATGGCCAGGTGTGCAAACAAGAGAAGCGCTTGAGAAATCTTTAGCAAAAATCAGGAAGGAAGAGTTTGTACAGACTTCTAATCCTCATCACATTACAGGTTTTGCAATCCCTATTTATAAAAACATACAAGTCATTGCCGGTCTCAGTGTTTTTCTTCCCGAAAGCCGTGTTACCCCTGCCAACAAGGCCAATGTTACCAAATTAATGCAACGCACCGCCAACAAAATCAAAGAGCGTTTAAATAAAGAGGCTTCCTGACATTCAAAGCGAAATAAATTGTTGGTTGATACTGTCTAAAAGCTGTTTATGCGGGTTTAAATTGAGTGTAAGTGGTATTACCACCAGTAAGGCAGCTGTTAAAGTTGGATATAGTGTCAATAGCAGGCCAGATCCCTCGATAAGGCCAGGGCCAGCAAGCGTAACTTGTCAATGCAGAGCCCGGATATTGAAGTTCAAACACCAGTTTACCAACGGTTCGCCGGCGTAAAAGACGGCAGAAGGTTCCCCGGTCACCAGGGGATTTAAATTATACCTTTCATCAAGCCTGAGGTTGGTTACCACATTTACCTTTTTTTCATCAAGAATGGTATAGTTACGAATGAAATTTCCCGGTGTGGTTCTTTGATATCGAATCCATAAGATGATTTGTCCTACTCCCTTTTTTCTTTCTTTTATGTTGTTATCAGATCCTGATTTCTTAATAATGCAATTCAGTAATGAAAAAGCCCTGTAATAACCAAGGCTTTTTCATGTGATTTTTTTGAATAGTTAATAAATAGCGAGCCCCGTCGCAGATGAAGGAATACCTTCAACACCGGTAATCGATTGCAGACCGCCCAATAATTTCCGGCTGAAAGCACTGATGGAATTCGATTTGGTTGTTAGCGCATATACATGATAGTTATTAGCCGCTACGACGATATCGAGTGGGCCTAACCCGCTTTTACCTGCAACCGCCTGTATAAGATACAATGCCCCCCATGGGGCCACATAATAAGATGAAATATTGTTGCTGGCTGTGTTAGTGGCATAGGCAAACCTTCCATAAGCGCTCACGGCCATCCAGCAGGCCGCTCCCTGGCCATTCGGTATTGCGCCATTCACATCCTTTGGTATTCCATTACCGAGATTGGTATAGGACGTAACAGAACTAGCCCCGGGGGCACCACCCACGGCGTTGGTAACGATCATAAAACGTCCACGGGCAAAATCGAATCCAAAAGGTGTTTGTCCAACGGAAGGTGTAAATATCCCGGGCGAAACCGTGCCATTATTTTTTACACGAAAGGTGCCAATGGTATTGGTTGCTTTTTCTGTAACTACGATCCAGTCGCCATTTGGTGTAAATGAAATCTGCGGGGCATCTACCGCCATTCCGCTCAGAGCTTGCATGGATCCTTCGATATGGGTTAAACTGCCATCCTGCCCGATCCTGAAGCCATGAATATTATCGCTTCCCCTGTTGAGCACATACAGCAGGTTGCCATGTACCGACACACTCACGGGGCTCATGCCTTTTGAATTTTCGGTATGAGCAAGCGATAAGCTACCGTCATTGTGCACCTTAAAAGAAGAAACCGTATTATCTCCCGCATTAACGGCAAAGAGCCAGTTATGGCCTTTATCCAACATCAGTGCACCCTGTGATCCCAATCCCTTGCCGGTTCCATTACCCCCTGAAGCGGTGGATCCTGCATAGTGAAGGATACCATTATTCTTTACTTTATACCGCATGATTTGGTTTATTCCCTCGCAATTGCTTTCCGTGTAGAGAAAATGCACGTTATTTGAACCCGGTCGTTCCAGCACAGTAACATTGGCCGAATTTTCATTGATAGCGGCCTCGTCGGGGTTTGCGCCCTTTTCCGACATCATCTCTTCCAAAGATGTTCTGGCATCAATGGATTCCATCCCCATATCGTTTTTCTTGTTGCAGGAAGCGACGGTGAGCCAAATAGCAACACCAAGCGCTGCTTTTAAAAGATAATTTTTTTTCATTTTTCTGTTTTTATTGGTTGGAAAATCTGTTTACAAATTGAAACGACGGCTACTACCAGGTGCATAGCTCCGCCACAACCTATCAGGAAAAGTTTACTCAGGCCCAATAAATGTTATTTAAACCTGCGAATGAGGGCAAATTGTAGTCCCGTACTGGTGACCGGCAGGCTACCCACCCCAATACCTTTGAGCGGAATTTTGAGAACTGGTTCTACTCTTAACTGTAGTAATCTTGAAACATTTTGCTGGTACCCGATGCCGATATTTGCAATGGCCGGTATGCCGTAATTATATTGTTTATAAAGCCCGGTCATTTTTTCCTGGCTCCCATTCATAGTTACATTGTACAGGTTTTTTTCCTTCGTCATAATGTATGCGGAAACACCTGCGGCAATAAAAAAGACACCATTTCTTTTACGCAAGGCGTCGTACCTGATCTTTACCGGGATCTCTATGAATGTACTTTGGCTGGACAGGTCATTTATTATCATGCCCGGGGCCATGCCTGATCCGATTTTATCCATACTGAAATCACTGCCCTTGCTGTCGTAATATTTTTTTGTCCAGATGACACCTGTTTCCAGGAACAAGCTTTTACCAATGCCAACCCCCGCGATCAAACCAGTGGCTATACCTGCGGTGCTAAACCCCATTGATTGCACTTTACTCAGGTCGGGCCCCGCAACTAAACCGATGTAGATGCTTTTATTTTTTATTGAAGCAGTAACATTTTTTTTCTGCTTGCCCGGTCTGGTGCTATTTGTTTGCCCTTGGATTTTTTTGAGATTTTTGTTTTCAGTTGCGACCGTTATGTTCAAGCTCCCACCAGGTTCAGTTTTGACACCAGGTGGGCCGGGAAAACCTCTATTAATTCTATCTAAGAATACCGGAGTTAAAATCGACTTTTTCTCCTGGTTTGATTTAGTATCATTCAATCGCTTGTTCACCAGACTTTGGCCCTCCTCAGCATATTCCACACCTGTTCCGGTACTAAGTTTAATTGAAACTATACGGCCTTCTTGCAAAATCTTTTTATGGTACCTGTTGATTTGAGCACCAGTATTATTACCAGGCTGATCTTTTTTTAGTTTTATCCCGATTCCATTATTCTCGCCGGGTTGTTGGAAACTATTTTCCTTTATTGGTTTGGCTGAATAATTATAGCTGCCAACAGAATGCGGACTTATATTTCGAAATAAAAGCCAGCCGACCGGAAGCGCCAATATTAATAGTAACATTGTCGACTTCCTGTACGTTTTTTTCTTTAGTAAAACGACATCATCAGCTTCTGCCGGGGCAATCCTTTTAGCAATAGATTCCCATTCGCCCTTTCCGGGTTGAAGGGGATAATTCTCTGCCGCCCTTTGAAAAAGTTCATCCATATCGTTTTTTAAATCCTGCATTCATTCAATTCTTCTCTTTGATTTAAATAGTTCTGCATTAATAGCTTGGCCCTTTGCAGGTTGGATTTGGAAGTGCCTACGGGCATTTTTAATATATCGGCGATTTCGATATGTGTATATCCGTCTATTACATGCATATTAAAAACAATCCGGTAAACTGGTGGCAGTTGCTTTACCATTATCATAAGGTCCTTATAGATCATGGCCTGGTCAGGAGAACTGCTTTTGTCCTCCACGTTCCAAACGTATTCCGGGATACCCCCGATCTCTGGCAACAACATCTTTTTTCGCAAAAGATCAATGGATGTATTGATCATGATTCTTTTGATCCAGCCATTCAGCACTTTTTCCAAATCGGTATCATTTTCACACCTGAATTTATCAATGTTCTTAAAAAATTTTACAAAACCATCATTGACGATCTCAAGGGCTTCTTCATAATTATAAATGTACCGGAACACGATCTTTAATGCCGCGCCACGGTAACGCTCATAAAATATTTTTTGATATTTCGGATAACCGTCCTTACAGCCTTTTATTATGGTAAATGCTTTTTCCAAAAACCTTAATATAGGAAATTATAAATGATGTAAAATAAACCAACGGACACTTTTGCCTACATTAGGAGTTGATATAATTAAAAAACACCGGTTGATTTGACACATTATACGTATGCATTAAAAGAAAGGTTGCAAAAAAACAGGTTTTTATTATTTTTTCTGCCGAATTAGTTATCGAATAGCTTTCCTGTATTTTAACGGATAATATTATCAATGAAGTGAACGCTTTACGGCCGGTCAGGAGCAATCGATGTATAGGGGAGGGCGTTAGCAATATAAAAACAGGACAACCAGAATTAAATCCGACCATCCTGTATTGTTGGGTTACTAGGATTCGAACCTAGACGGACAGAATCAAAATCTGTAGTGCTACCATTACACTATAACCCAATCGTGTGTTGCATTTGCTTTTGAGAGTGCAAATTTAGTTGTTGCATTTTATACAGCCAAAACCATTTTCTATGTACAAAGGCTGCTAAGCTTAACGGGTACACCGGATGATTAAAGATCTTCAATACTGTGTTTCCGGTGCCTATGGAGGGAATCGTTCAATGATATTACCTCATGACCCTTAACTGTTTTTAGTTCCTTCGTGCGAGGATGGATTTACAAAAGCACACTCATGCTCCAATGATCACAAATTTATTGCAGAGAAGTTGTGCCCGTAGAAAAGTTAAAAAATGCCATATGCCCCGTATACAAAATAAAGATGAATATTACCCCTTATCCTCTTCCTCTTTCAGCCCTGAGATCATATCTAAAGCTTCAGTCACTACATCCGCAAGGATGGTGATCAATGAACCAGCGCTGGCAGTTTTGTATGCATGCATGATGGCTTCTTTTTCATTGTAAATGATCGTTACCGGGATATCCTTTGTTTTACCTGCGTCAATACCTTCCACCAAAAGATTTACTATTTCTTCGGCGGTCCTTCCCCTCAGGTGCTTATCCTGGCGGATGATGATCTCGTCAAAATATTGCGCTGAAATCTTACCCAGGTCCCTGATATCATCAGCCCTCCGGTCTCCCGTACCACTGATGATACCTACTTTTGGCGAACCTTCCATTTTACTGACAAAATCACCCAATAACCTTAAGCCGGCCTGGTTGTGCGCATAGTCTACCAGGAATTCAAAATTCTTGAATTTAAAAAGGTTTAACCTTCCAGGCGTAAGGGTGGGAGAAGGAACAAATGTCTGCAATGCAAGTTTTATATCGCCTATCCTGATATTCCTGTATAAATAAGTGGCCAGTATTGCCGGCAAAGTATTCATTATATTATGCGTTGCCTTGCCCCCATAAGTTATTGGAATTTCCGCTACTTTCATCACCCTCATTTTCCACGTGCCTTTCATAATGCTGACATACCCGTTTTCGTATACGGTAGCAAGACCGCCGTTTTTACAATGCTTTTTTATCCTGGAATTATTTTCATCCATGCTGAATAAACCTATGTTGCATTGCAGGTCGTCTTTCATTGCGTATACCAGGTCATCATCCGCATTTAATATGGCATACCCATGTGGGAAAACGGTTTCCGCCACCACTGCTTTCACCTTCGCCATTTGTTCCAGTGTATCGATACCACCCAGGCCAATATGGTCCGTACTTACGTTTGTAATAATAGCGATATCGCAATTTTGAAAAGCAAGGCCATTTTTCAGAATCCCTCCACGGGCACATTCAAGTACAGCAAAATCTACGGTAGGGTCCCTTAAAACAAAAGTGGAACTTACCGGGCCGGTACAATCCCCTTTCATCATCATCTGGTTTTGAATATATACCCCGTCGCTGGTCGTATACCCAACCTTATAACCCGCGCTCCTGGCGATATGCGCGGTAAGCCTTGTGGTGGTGGTTTTTCCATTGGTTCCCGTGATGGCAATGATGGGGATCCGCCCCGCACTTCCTTTTGGAAAAAGCATTTCAATTACCGGTTCTGCCACGTTGCGCGGTAATCCTCCTGCAGGATCGATGTGCATACGGAAGCCAGGGGCTGCATTCACTTCAAGTACGGCACCCCCGTTTTCGGTTATGGGTAACCGTAAGTCGGGGGCCATTATATCGATACCGCAGATATCAAGGCCGATGATTTGCGCGATGCGTTCGCACATAAAAATATTTGCCGGGTGTACTTCATCCGTAACATCAGTAGAAGTACCCCCGGTAGAAAGATTGGCAGTGGGTTTTAACAACACCTGTTCCTCTTTCGGGGGAACGGTCTCTAAGGTATAGCCTTTTTCTTTTAGCATCTGGTCAGTGAAGGCATCCAGCTTGATGGAGGTCAGTACTTTCTCATGCCCAAAACCCCGTCGTGGGTCTTTGTTCGTTTCATCTACCAGCCATTGAATGGTGTGTTCGCCATCGCCGGTAACGGAAGCGGGTGTACGCAATGCAGCGCAAATAAATTTATTATCGATCACGAGTACCCTGAAATCAAAGCCCGTGATAAAGCATTCACAGATCACACTGCGGCCGTAGACCTGGGCTGCCGCCAGCGCCATTACCGCATGTTCCCAGTCATTGATGTCAGTAGTAGCGCCTTTACCATGGTTGCCATCTATCGGTTTTAGTACCATCGGGTAGCCTACGCTATTGACGGCGTCCTTCAGCTCTTCTTCGCTCCTGATAATTACGCCCCGGGGTACAGGAATTTCCGAAGCATCCAGTAAATTCTTGGTTTCTTCTTTGTCACAGGCTATATCAACCGCTATGTTTGATGTAGTGGAAGCAATGGTAGCACGGATCCTTTTTTGATGAATACCGTAGCCCAGTTGCACCAGGCTATATTTGTTCAGGCGGATAAACGGGATATCTCTTTTGGCCGCCTCATCCACAATACAACCCGTACTTGGACCAAGACGCGTATCTTCCCGGATCTCCCTTAATTGCATAATGTCTTCATCCAGGGTGTATTCCACGCCATCGGTAAGTGCCTGCGCTATCCGGGTAGCCGCCTTTCCTGCATAGATACCGGCATCTTCTTCAATATAACTAAAAACGACGAAATATTCTCCTTCCTTACCGGTGCCCCTTGTTCGTCCGAAGCCGGTATCCATACCTGCCAGTGTTTGCAGCTCCAATGCTATGTGTTCAATTACATGGCCCATCCATGTCCCTTCGGCGATGCGTTCAAAAAAGCCCCCCGGTTTGCCCACACTGCAACGATGGCCGTACATACCCGGGAACAATTTTTCAAGGCGTTCCTTAAACCCTTCTATCAGGTTGGTGGGCCTTTGTTCCATTTCTTCGAGATCCAGCTTCATTTGTACCAGCTTTGGCCGGCGGACACTCCAGTAATTGGGTCCTCTCATTACTTTGATTTCTACAATCTTCATAAATACATTATAGTTAATGTTAGTGGTAATTGTTAATGAGCTATTGCTTAAAGAAATATTTTATCCTCCTATCAGGTAATAGATATTAGGGCATTAGCCCGCCTGATAGCAGGCGCTTGAAGATAATTAAAAAAGGGTATTTTAAAAAATACAACCGCGGGCAGGATACGTTTTAAACTGTCAATTCTGTTTGAGCCTGTGGCCGGTGAACGCACCATCCGAGCATGTTGCCAGCTTGATTTCCCCGACAACAATCGGAAATTTAAACGATAACGCGGGCAGGCCTAAAGGTTGTTATTAGTGTTCGGTGACATCCCTGGGCTTCCTGTTTGTTTTATTATTCCATATCTGCCTGGCCCGAGGTTTAATGGTTAAAAAATACAAGTGTATTCCGTGCTTCTATAGTCAATTACTTTACTTTTGTGGCACCCATTCTATTTTGCAGTAAAACGGGGGATTAAGATCATTAATGCCGTTTTACTGATTACATAAATAAATATGCATGCAACATCCGAAAGGAAAACTATTTGCAATTGGTGGTGCAGAAGACAAAGGCACTGACCCGGATAAAGGTGAGTTGCAAAAATTAAGCAACCTGAATTTTATAGAGCTCGGCATTTTACACCGTATCGTATCAGAAAGCGGGGGGGCCGATACTAAGATCGAAGTAGTAACCACCGCCTCTACCATCCCTTATGAAGTAGGAGAGAATTACCTGAATGCTTTTGGGAAAATTGGCTGCACCGATGTGAATGTCATGCATATCAGGAACAGGGCGGATGCCACCAGTGAGGAATACCTCGAGCGGCTTCGTGGGTGCGGTACCGTTATGATTACCGGTGGTAACCAACTTCGGTTATCCACCACTTTTGGCGGCACGCAGTTTTTGCGCACAATCCTTGCCCGTTATTTCCAGGAACCAGGATTTGTAGTGGCAGGTACAAGTGCGGGCGCTATGGCCATGAGTAATACGATGATCTATGAAGGGAATGCCACCCGTGCCCATCTTAAAGGCGAAGTAAAAATTACAACCGGCCTTGGGTTTATGGATGATGTTATTTTTGACAGTCATTTTGAAAAACGCGGCCGGTTCGGGCGATTAACCCAGGCCATTGCTACTAATCCCTCCTGCATTGGGATAGGCCTGGGAGAAGATACAGGTATGTTGATCACGGACGGCAATAAAATGGAAGCAATCGGAAGCGGTTGTGTGATCATAATAGATGGCCATGATATATATTATTCGAATATCGCTGATATTCCCGATGGCAACCCTTACAGCATCGAAAATCTGAAAGTGCATGTTTGCGAAAAAGGCAATGGGTACCTCGTGATGGAAAGGAAATTTTTACCCGAGGCAAGGGAAGGTGCGGTAACAAAAAAGCAGGTGAACGTAGAGTAATGGCTTTAGCAAGCGGGCTCTTTTTATAACTGCAACGAATCCACGAAACCTCTTGCCCTGGTTTAAGAAAAAGAAAACCATTATTTCATGGCATAATATTAAATTTAGCCTACGCCCCAATTGCCCTTTCATTGCTCATCGGGTAATGGGAAATTGTTACCAGTTATAGCCAAAATAAGCTTTGTTACCAGGGATTGAACGGCAAGCATGGTAACCGTGTCACTAAGCTCCCCCCGATCATTTAATTTGGTACGCACAAAAGGTATAAGCAGGGAGTCTGCGAGCTTTGTTCCCAAAGCGGTAAGAATGAGTTGCAACGCCGCATGTGCTTTTTCACCACCGGATGACGCGGTGATTAGTGCAACCGGTTTAAAGGAAAACGCAACAGAACCTACTGACCAATCCAATGCATTTTTTAAGGTGCCCGGAACTCCGAAAGCATATTCAGGTGAACAAAATAAAACAGCATCCGCCGCCTCAATCTCGTTTCTCCAACCGGTAACCGGTGCAGGTATTGCGTCAGCATCATCAAAAGGAGGAATATTCCCAAGGCCGTCATAAATTTTATAGTTTACATTTTCCGGCATCATCGTCTTGATTTGCCTGATGATAGATGAATTGGAAGAACTATTTCGCAGGCTTCCGGAGATGGCCAGTATATTAATTTTATCCTTTTCCATATAATGAATTGATATTTTATTGGCAATATAAGAATGATCGTTCAGACTGTTAGCATAAACACCGGTTTACTAATTATCGGTTTTGCTGTAACTTTAAGTAAATTAAGTCACAGGTTGATGCAATTCTTTCTTAACAACAAAGAGATCAATACTGAACTGCCGGAAGGTATGTTGTTGCTGGATTTTATACGCTATCACCAGCAACTGACCGGCACAAAAATAGGATGCAGGGAAGGTGATTGTGGTGCGTGTACGGTCCTTGCGGGAGAAATAAAAAATGAGGAATTACTATACCGTTCCGTTACTTCCTGCCTTATGCCATTGGGTATTGCCCGCCATAAACATATGGTTACCATTGAAGGTATAAATAGTAAAGGGCTGAATTTCATCCAGCAATCTTTTGCCCTTGAGGGCGCAATCAATGTGGATTTTGCACACCGGGTTTTGTAGTATCCCTCGCCTGTTTATTTTTAAATAAAAAAGTAATTTCGGATGAGTCAGGGATTGACGCGATCAACGGAAACATCTGCCGGTGTACGGGTTTCAAATCCATCGAAAGGGCAGTGGGTTCCATTGTGGCCAAACTGAATGAAAGATAGGGTGAGAGCACGATTGATTTCGAAGTGAGCAACAACATCCTTCCCGGTTATTTCCTCAACATCAGGGAAAAATTAACTGTTTTTAATTTACCTGCAAACTTTGTAGATAAACCCGCCGGTGGTGGAACCTGCTTTTTAGGCGGGGGTACAGATCTGTATGTTCATCAGCAAGACCTGTTAGCAGGCGCTGAGATCGATTTCCTGTCGGATAAAGTTCATTTAAAAAGCATCCTGCAGCAAGGCGAACAATGTATTATGGGAGCATCAGTAACGGTAACGGATATCCTGGAATCACCCATTTTTCAACAATATTTTCCATCCCTGCAAAAACATATGAAGCTGGTATCTTCCACGCAGATCAGGAACATGGCCACTTTTGGCGGAAATATCATTAATGGTTCACCGATCGGAGACCTAACCATTTTTTTCCTGGCACTGGATGCTCATTTACTTTTGCGCGATGGGATGAATGTAAAGCTTCCTTTGCGGAATTTATTTATGGGCTATAAGCAACTGGCTAAGGCGGTGAATACATTGATAAAATTTCTTTTCAACTACCAGGGCCAGGTACAAATTCAATTTTGAAAGTGAGCAAACATGCACCTGGACATTGCCAGTGTAAATACTGCCATCAATATCGTGATGGAGTGAGAGCTCATTTTATCGGCGGCTTTACCGCCGGAGGCTTAGCACCTGTTCCCCTGTATCTCCAAAAAAGCAGTGCCTGTTTACAGGGGAAAAAGATATCAGCTGGTTTGGTCTTAAGGATGCTCGGGATCGTCCAAACGGAAATTTCTCCTATCAGCGATGCCAGGGGTACAGGCACCTATAAACGGTTATTGTTGGGTCAATTGATAAAGGCGCATTTTTTTACCTTATTTGAAAATATTAAAATTAACGGGTTAATGAATGGGTGATATGCAGCAGATAGATTCTTATACACATACCAGGGGAGAATCCATTTATGGATGACATGCCGTTATTGGCAGGTACCCTCTTTGCGGCGTGTTTTGATTCGCCTGTGGCACATGGGAGTATCCAACACCTGCACGTAACCATGGCAGAAAGCAGCCCGGGTGTTGTTTGCATTTTAACGCACAAGGATATTACCGGTATCAACCAGATTGGGGGAATTGTTCCGGATGAAGAATTATGGGCTGAAGAATTGGTTCATTTTTGCGGGATGCCCATTGCATTGGTGATCGCGCAAACGGAGCAGCAGGCCAGGGCAGCTGTAAAAAAAATAAAGGTTCAAATTGAACCCCTTCCTGTAATAACAGATGCAAGAGAAGCTGCCGCCAAAGGCGAATTGATCGTGCACGCATCTTTAAAACAGGCGATTGTAATAATGCATGGGCCCTATGTGATCATATTTTTGAAGGGAAGGCTGATACTAACGGGCAGGAGCACCTGTACATTGAAACACAGGGATCCTACGCTGTGCCAAGTGAGAATGGCGGAATAAAATTGTATTCTCCCACGCAGGCGCCAAAAGCCGTGCAACGGGCAGTAAGCAAGGTTACAGGTTTTCCCCTGCACATGCTGGAGATCGATGTCACAAGGCTGGGAGGAGGCTTTGGAGGTAAAGAAGACCAGGCAAATACCTGGGAGCTTTGTGCGCACTGGCAACGCATCTTTTAAAAAAGCCGGTAAAATATGACCTTAGCCGCATGGAGGATATCCGCATGACCGGCAAGCGGCATCCTTATTCATCAGATTTTAAAATCGGCTTAAACGCAGACCTCCAGATCATTGCTTATGCAGTTACCTTTTACCAGAATGCAGGAGCTTCACCACATCTTTCACCCGCTGTATTGGAGCGCACCCTTTTTCACACTACCATCAGCTACTTTATTCCTAATGTAACTGCCACTGCCTTTAGCTGCCGGACCAACCTGCCCTCCAATACTGCTTTAGAACTTTGGCGGGCCGCAGGGATGTTGTGATCGAATCCGCCATTGCAATGGCAGCCAATGATTTAGGTATTGATGCCATGGTGATCCAGAAAAATTTATTGAAAACAGGCGATGAATTTTTATACGGGCAACTAGCCATAAGCGAAGCCAGTGAATGCTGGGACAAGGCCATTACCAGTTTTAATCTAAATGGGATAAAAGAAGACATCGCGGAATTCAATGTTAACAATCAAGTGTATAAAAAAGGGTTGGCGCTGATGCCGGTATGTTTTGATATCTCATTTACCAACACCATGCTGAACCAGGCAAGAGCGCTCGTGCACGTTTACACAGATGGTAGCGAGGTGGCAAGTACCGGCGCAGTTAAAATGGGGCAGGGAAGTAACACAAAAATTTTACAGGTAGTGGCACAGTCTTTTTCAATGATCCTTCAAAAGTAAAGATAACCAGTACCTACACTTACAAGATCGCGAATACCTCTCCTTCAGCAGCCAGTGCTACCGCTGATCTAAATGGTAAAGCAGCTTCCCTGGCCTGTACTTCAATCTTCGACAGGCTCAGGCAGGTGGCGGCGGGCGAGTTAAATGTAGCGCCTGCTCAGATAGAAATTAAAGACGAAACGGATTATTGCAAGGGAGATAAAACAATGCTTGACTGGAACAAACTGGTGTTGCTGGCTTTCAGCAAACGTATTAATTTATCGGAGCATGCACACTATTCAACACCCGGAATTCATTTTTATTTACCAGGTGCAAGTCAAAGATGGGGAGGCAATCTGCCGTCTGATACAATCGCTGCAACAAATAAGAATGGAACACTTCAATTATCGTTGGAAGGTATTTCTTTTTATGACGAAATTCCTGCGGATGATTTTTCCTGGAAAAAATTAAATAAAAATTTTATATACCGCGAGAAGACAGGGTATAAAAATTTGCTATACATTATCGGGGGAGGGCACTGCGCATTGGCTTTTTCACAACTAATGAGCGGTATGGATTTTTATATTCAATTATTTGACGACAGGGCCGGGCTTGATATGGTTAACAAAAATGGGTTTGCGCAGGAGCATCACTTACTAAATAATTATAGTGCTTTGGCAGCACTGGTACCGTGCTATAAACAGCTACCTGGTCATCATGACCGTTGGATACCGGACAGACAAGGCGGCCTTAAAAGCCTTGCTGCAAAAGTTTACGCATCGGGCTTTTGGGAAGCCGGGCCAAAACCAGGAAAATGTTTGATGAATTGATTGCTGAGGGCGTTTCATGTGAAATGCTGGATCGAATCCATGCCCCGCTTGGGCTATCAATAAGAAGCCAGACACCCGAAGAGATCGCCGTAAGTATTGCTGCGGAAATCATCCGGGTTAAAAATCAGCACTATTACTGATGTTCGAAGGAGGACCATAATCTTTAAGCTAATTCTTCTATGCTACTTACATAACATCAGCCCTTTAATCCTAACATACTGCATTGGTCAGCAGGTATCTTCTGAGAAGCATTGCAGAACTAGGCTGCGGTGATGTTATTACAAATTTGTCGCGATTAGGCGCCTGATAGTCGCATTTACCCCTGCCCCATTCTCGCTTAACTGCTAATTTAGCCAGCTGAAAATCTTCACTTAAATATTATTAATATGGTAACTGAACCTGTTCTTGAAAATCGGGGCGCACAAAATTATGTTGCCATCCGGAAAAGAGTAAATATGAATGATATTCCTGCTGTTCTTCCGCCGCTGATCCCGGAAGTGATAACATGGTTAAATGAAAATAATCTAAATGCAGCGGGGTTATGCTTCTTCCACTATGAAGCAATGACCAATCATGATGAACTCGATGTAGCGGTTGGGTTACTAGTGCCTGAACCGGTGATGGGCAACGGTCACATGGTTACAGGTGCATTCCCGGCAGGCAGGTATGCTTCGATTTTATATACTGGTGATTATCAAAATATGATGGAAGGGCACAAAGCCCTGGAAGACTGGATCAGCAACAATGGTTTACAGGAAATGCGTCAAAATACTGACGAGGGTATCAAATGGGGAGGGAGGACAGAATTTTACCTTACAGATCCGGACACAGAGCCTGACCCGGAGAAATGGAAAACGGAAATTATATTTTTAATGGAAGATTTATAGTTGAGATGCTTTCGGCTTTAACCAGGCTAACACTTCTCCTGCATTTGATATTTAAAGTTGTGAAACGATAGCTTTCCTCAAAGGTCATTAGTAGAGAGTTCTATCGGTCTTGACTTTCCAGGCACCAAATACCTCTAAGGCGCTTTCACGGCTAAAACATACGCCCGGGATCCTGCGATCTTCGAACGGGACCGCCATTTCATCATAGATCATCGAATCATCAAAACCAATATCAGCCGCATCCTGGCGGGTATTTGCATAATAAACTATTTTCGGGCGTGCCCAGTAAATTGCCCCAAGGCACATGGGACAAGGTTCACAGGATGTATACATTTCGCAATCTAATAACTGGAAGGTGCCCAGGTTTTGCACGCATCCCTGATTGCGCTTATTTCTGCGTGGGCGGTTGGATCATTGGTAGAGCATACTTTATTATTTCCTTTCCCTACGATAACATCGCCTTTTACAATCACGCAACCAAAAGGCCCTCATTCGTTATCGGACATGCCCTGCTGCGATAGTTGTATGGCTTCCAGCATAAATATTTCTTCTCTTGTCATCACTTTAATATTGATCAAAAGAACTGATAGCAGCGATCGTTTTGTCGAGGTCCTCCTTCGAAAGGGCATTATTGAGGAACCAGCTTTCATAAGCGGAGGGCGGTAAATAAATCCCATTCTCCAGCATATGATGAAAAAGCTTATTAAAAAGCGGTATATCTGCTTTGGAAGCGGACTCGAAGTCAGTTATGTCGTGACTGCAAAAATGCAAGCTGATCATACTTCCGAAGCGGTTGATACGGAAATCTATTCCGCGGTTTAACAGTACCTTTTCGATACCTTCCGCCAGGTACTTCGTTTTGCCATCCAGCTCATCATAAACAGATGGGTTATTTTTTAGATCTTTTAGTAAGGTATAACCCGCGATCATTGCGATGGGGTTGCCGCTTAAGGTACCTGCCTGGTAAATTTTCCCTAATGGCGCAATTTGTTGCATGATGTCCAGCTTACCCCCGAAAGCGCCAACAGGCATGCCCCCGCCGATCACTTTTCCATAAGTTACAAGGTCTGCATTGATATTAAGTTTTTCCTGCGCCCCACCGGTTGCCAACCGGAACCCGGTCATCACTTCATCAAATATAAAAACGATCGCCTCTTCATTACAAATTTTCCGCAGCCCTTCCAAAAATCCCGGTGCCGGTAAAATGCAGCCCATATTGCCCACAACCGGTTCAACTATTATGGCGGCTATTTCGCCGCTATATTGCTCAACAAGCTGTTGCACTGCTGCCAGGTCGTTAAAGGCACAGGTGAGGGTATCCTTGCTAACGCCGGCGGTTACACCGGGCACCGTCTGGATATTTAAGGTAGCCATCCCGCTCCCGCCTTTTACCAGGAAAGAATCTGCGTGCCCGTGGTAGCAACCTTCAAACTTAATAAATTTATTGCGGCCGGTATAGCCTCTCGCTAAACGCAATGCACTCATGCAGGCCTCGGTTCCACTGTTAACCATTCTTAACAGGTCTACATTCGGTACCATACTTATGATTAGTTCGGCCATGTCGACTTCAAGCTCGGTAGGTGCACCATACGATGTTGAGTAAACCGCATAATCCTGGATTGCTTTTATAACAGGGGGGTATGCATGGCCCAGGATCATGGGTCCCCAGGATGCGATATAGTCGATGTACTGGTTGTTGTCTTCATCGTATAAGTAGGCACCTTTGGCCCATTTTATAAACCGGGGAGTGCCGCCAACACTTTTAAAAGCCCGCACAGGAGAGTTTACACCGCCGGGAATTGAATGCTGCGCTCTTTCAAATAATTCTTTACTTCTTTCGATCATTAGTGAACGGTAAAATTGTGAATGTTGTATAAGTATGAAAAAGATTTTAGCACTACTGAATAAACGCAATAAAACATGAATACTATAATACTAAATCTAGTTCAATATCAAGATGATGAGTTCAAACGCTTCTTTGTAGTTATCCCTTTGCGTGATTGAATAATTCAGGACAAAAGCCTTACCGCATCTTTTGCGAAATAGGTTGCGATGAGGTCGGCCCCTGCTCTCTTAAATGCCGTCAGTGTTTCCAGGATAGCCTTGTCTTCGTTGACCCAGCCCATTTTGGCTGCGGCTTTTATCATTGCATATTCACCACTGATATTATACACACTAACGGGAACGTCTATAGCATTTTTTATTTCCCGCACAATATCAAGGTAAGGAAGGCCGGGTTTCACCATAATTATATCAGCACCTTCTTCCACGTCCATTAATGCCTCTTTGACCGCTTCGATCCGGTTGGCATAATCCATCTGGTAAGTTTTTTTATCACCAAACCCGGGTGCGCTATCCAAAGCATCCCTGAACGGCCCATAGAAGCAGGAAGCATATTTCGCGCTGTATGCCATGATGCCTGTTTTTGAAAAACCCTTTTGTTCAAATGCTTCCCTTATCGCTCCGATCCTGCCATCCATCATATCGCTTGGTGCTACAAAATCGGCGCCTGCCTTTGCATGGCTAAGGCTCATTTTTACCAGGGCCTCCACGGTAGGGTCATTTACAATCTCTCCATCTTTAACAATACCGTCATGGCCATAGGATGAATAAGGATCAAGGGCAATATCCGTCATAATCAACATCTCCGGGACCGTATTTTTTATAGCCTTAATGCTTCGTTGCATAAGCCCGTCGGGGTTCCAGGCTTCTTTCCCGGTGTTGTCCTTTAATTCATCACGCGCCTTTACAAATAATAAAACACTCTTGATGCCCATGCTCCATAAATCGGCTGCTTCTTTTACCGTGCCGTCCAACGAACGCCTGTAATAACCAGGCATGGAAGGAATCTCAAAAGCAACTCCTTCTCCTTCATCAATAAATAAAGGGGCGATAAAATCGCATGGAGTTAAAACTGTTTCCGCAACGAGGCTCCTTATCGATGCATTATTTCGTAGTATTCTGTTTCTTCTTTGCAGGAACATAATTGTTATTTCTGGTTTGATGGTGCAACAATGCAATACATGATCAGCAGGTATTTACTTTTTTCGACCATTCATCTTCCATGATGTCACTTACCGGGCTGATCCATTCCACGGGGTTTAAACAAGCCTGCCACAATTTATCTTCTTCGCTGCCAGGTGCAGGCTGGTAATTGTATTCAAAACGGACGGTTGGTGGCAGACTCATTAAAATACTTTCTGTTCGTCCGTTTGTTTTTAAACCGAAGATCGTTCCCCTGTCATGTACAAGGTTAAACTCGGTATAACGGCCGCGTCTTATTTCTTGCCAATATTTGTTTTGGGGGTTGTAAGGCAGCGCTTTGCGTTTTTCAACTATTGGAATATAGGAATCAATAAAAGCATAGCCACAGGATTTTGCAAAGGCAAACCAGAAATCGATATTCTTGCTTCCGCCTGGTTTTTTAAAATCATAAAATATTCCGCCAATTCCTCTTCGCTCATTGTTCCGGTGGGTATTCACAAAATAGTCATCGCATGCTTTTTTAAATTCAGGATAAAAAGATGGGTCAAACTGATCGCAAATATTTTTATATACCTGGTGAAAATGCCGGGCGTCTTCCTCCACCAAATAATATGGTGTGAGATCTGTACCGCCACCAAACCACCTGTCTGTCAGTTCACCGGCTTCAGTGTATAGTTCAAACATGCGGTAGTTGCAATGAATTGTTGGCACGAAGGGGTTTATGGGATGTATCACCAAACTAAGTCCGCAGGCGAACCAGGCATGGCCTTCATTTTTAATTGGGACTTCATCTGGGGCGTAACTTTTCCAAAAACGATAGAAGTGTTCACGCCTCCTTTTTCAATCATATTGCCATTGCTGATCACCCTTGTTTTGCCACCGCCGCCTTCAGCTCTTTCCCACACATCTTCAATGAATGTTGCGCCGCTATCGCAGGTTTCTAACGCTGCGCAAATATCATCCTGCAATTGATGAATGAATGCTATCCATTGATCTTTAAAAGTCATGCGAATTGGTTAACTGAACTCGAAATCGATAAGATTCTAAAGCCGCTACTTACTAAAGGCGGTCGCTTTAAACGATAATTACTTCATCACTACCCTGTAGTTAAGTTAGTTCTATTTGATCCTTTGTAAGGCTGACGTGGCGATTGGAATTCATTACCCGGATCTTGTTCCACGCAGGTGATATCGCCATGCCCGGTTTTTATTTTGCCAGCACCTGCAGTTTGTTTTCTCCATTCTTACCACTATCACTTGATGCACTGTACTCCTTCACCGCATCTACAAAAGCCCTTGCATGATCAACGGGGATATTGGGCATAATTCCATGACCGAGGTTGGCGATATAATTTTGAACCCCGAATGCCTCGATCATTTCATTCACCGATTTCCTGATTTCGGGAATAGGCGCAAGTAATTTCGACGGGTCAAAATTTCCCTGCAATACAATCTTGTTCCCGGTTAATTCGCGGGCAAATTCCGGTGATATGCACCAGTCGATTCCAATACCTGCAGCGCTGCTTTCGCTGAGTTCCTTTAATGCATACCAGCTCCCTTTAGGAAACAGGATCACCGGCACAATATTTTTCAGGGCATCGGCTATCTGTAGCAGGTATGGTTGTGCAAAGGTTTTAAAATCGGCAGGACTTAAGGAACCCGCCCAGCTGTCAAAAACCTGTATCGTATCAGCACCGGCCTTTGCCTGCAACGTTAAATAACTGATCGTGATATCGGTGATCTTTTGCAAAAGCTGGTGTGCCAATAACGGTTGGGTGTATGCGAATTGTTTGGCTTTTTCCCAGGTTTTACTTCCTTTCCCCTCTATCATGTAACAAAGTATGGTCCACGGCGCACCGGCAAAACCAATTAATGGTACCTTGTTACTTAATTCACTTTTTGTAAGCGCCAGGGCATCATATACATATTTCAAACTTTCTTCCGCGCCGCCGGTAATCAAAGCATCAATATCTTTTTGTGTTTCAATCACTTTTGGTAATGACGGCCCTTTGCCTTCCTCCATCAATACTTCCAGCCCCATTGCCTGCGGGATCACTAAAATATCTGAAAATATGATTGCTGCGTCTACCCCTACCTGTTCTATTGGTTGCAGTGTAATCGCACAAGCCAATTCGGGTGTTTGCACCCGCGTAAAAAAATCATATTTTGCCTTGAGTTTTAAATAATCCGGCAGGTACCTGCCTGCCTGCCGCATCATCCACACGGGTGGCCGCTCTACCTTTTCTTTTTTAAGTACTCTTAATAACAGGTCATTTTGTAATACGTTCATTATTTTGTTTTATGGAGATTTTCCGTATCAGGGTCCTTAAGTAATGCCAAATTTTTCAGGTAGCCGCATCTCCGGGTCAAATACTCCGTGTTAGTTAATATACTGTTCGCCGTCTCTTGCCCAGGAGGTTAACAGTGGCGGGTCTCAGGTAAAATACTCCACCATTTTGTTCACTAAGGAAGCCTTGCCGGGTTCATCGCCAAGAATGGTCTTATTCGATGAATGTTTACTTATTTCTTTTGCCGTTGTATTACCAATGGCAAACAAAATAGTTGTACCGGGTAATTTATTATGCTGGAAAAAACTTTCTACCGCGCTCGGACTAAAGAAAAGTATCCCATGAAACAGGCGCCCGATCTTGTGGGGAACAGCAATTGTCCTATATACAGTGATCTCATTTACTTCTATATCATGGTTACGCAGGATTCGCGGTAATTCATCTCTCCGCTGATCGCCACAAAAGAAAATGACTTCATTGGTAACTTCATCTTCAACAATTAACTCGGCCAGCGAGGTTGCATCATCGGCGGTACCTGCAATTTTTTCGTGCCCGAAATAGTTTCCAACGAGTTTATTGGTGCTGGTGCCAATACAATAAATATCCCAGGCTGGCCGGTTTTCTTCCTGGTAAAAAGCTACCGCTTCCACTGCATTCATGCTTGTAAAAACAACGGTGGCAGTTTGAAGGAATTCGAGTTCAATTTCCTGTTGAAAAGCGATGGATTGTATGGACTCAGTAATTATAAAGGGTAATTCTTCGATATCTATTCCGGCCTCTTCCACTTCTTCCACCAGTAATTTATTCAGCGTACCTGTACATAATATGTGAATGTTATTTTCCATTTCGAAAAACTTCGGAGATCACATCAGCCCCCCTGGTTAAAATTTCAGTGGCTGCATTTATGCCCAGGTCGCCAGCCTCCTCGCACGATTTGGTTTTTTCTATTTCCACTTTCTCTTTTCCATCTGCGGATAATATATTTCCTTTAAAAAACAAGATTTTATTTTTTATAGCAGCCAAAGCGCTTATTGGGGTAGAGCAGCCTCCCAAAAGTGTTCTTAAAAAGTCCCTTTCTATTTTGGTACAAAGTTCGGTTTCACTATTATTAAAGGGCTGGCAGGCATCCAGGCAAAAATCATCTTCTTTCCTGCACACTACCATAATTGCTCCCTGTGCGGGTGCCGGCAGCATCCAGTCAAGATCAACTGAATTTTCCGGGCGGAGTTTTATTCTTTCCAATCCTGCTGCAGCGAAGATGGCACCGTTCCAGTTATGCTCATTCAATTTTCTCAGGCGCGTATTAACATTGCCACGAAGGTTATCAATAATATCATCCGGGTACCTGTTCAGCCACTGTGCCCTTCGGCGGATACTGCTGGTGGCAATAGTGAATGGTGGCGCATGGGTTTTTTCAGAATAATCAGTAACGGTTGATAATCTTGCGATCACAGGATCCGGTTCTCCTTTATAAACCAGTATATCCTTGTAGGAAGCTCTTTCCAATACTGCTGCCTGGGCGATTCCACCGGCCAACTGGGTGGGCACATCTTTCATGGAATGAACGGCAATATCAATCTTATTCGATAAAAGGGCAATGTCGAGGCTTTTCGTAAATATCCCCTGTACCCCCATTTCATACAAAGGAGTTTGCAGGTCAATATCGCCTTCGCTTTTTATAAAAACCAGCTCTGATCTGAAATGGTTGTTTGCCAATAGCTGTTGCACCGCCTTAGCCTGCCAAACAGCCAGCTGGCTTTCCCTGGTACCTATCCGGATCACTTTAGCCATGTAAATTAATTTACGCCACTGGTAATGTACTCATTAATGGCTTCTATATAATTACAACCTCGCTGATTTTGTTTGCGCATTTTTATGGCCATGCCATTTATGACTTTTTGAATTTTTTCTTCAACGCTTAGGTACGCGATCAGGGGAGTTTGTGTAGCTGAATAATTGATATATAAATTGCACGAATGCATGGCTTGTAATTTATGCTTAACCGCTTTTAATACCGGTACGTTTTTGCGCATTTCATGCCATTTGAGAAACTCGTTGATATGATTGGCAATGATCGCTTTTGCTTTGGGTATTTCTGCCTTTCTTTTA
>JBBJMD010000169.1:0-8175 GCA_037719925.1 Ferruginibacter sp. | reverse complement strand
CATCATCCATACCCGCAACTACAGTTTTATCGCCGGTGGCTGGATTGGCCACTGAATTTTCCCAGGAGAATTTACCTAAGCTGGGCAATTCATAAGAAGTCCCGGCATTCGGTCCGGTAGCGATATGGCCAAATGCACGGCCTTCAGCACCGGTTTCTTCCCCATTCATAAAAATGCGCTCCTGTGTACCGAGCCCGGTGGCACTGTTGTAAAAAGCAGGCACTGCGGGTAAATCGGCCGAACAAAAACGGCTCAACGTTGCAGATGGGGAGGGGTTAAGTGAACTATACTCGGTGTAAGTTGAGTTAACCGGGTTCCAGATATTTACTCTTTTAATGAGGTCTTCGCCGCTTACCACTGAAAGATCAGACTTATTGATAATCCATTTTGAAACGAACGATCCGATAGATCCATGGGCTCGCACCACACCCAGGGTATTGTTTATCTCATGGTTCATTAATAAAGAAAATGTACCATTACCATTATCGTAAGCTCCAAGGCCATCCGGTATGCCTACCATTTTATAAGAACCAACAACATCATTGACGGTTATTATGGAAGTAAAATTCGCATCCGGCATAGCTGGTAAAAGATAGGGACTTTGAGAACTTGAAGGGCCGGTTATTCCCTGAAACACATTGGTTCCGATAAATTGAAAAGAATTTAATTTATTATTCCCCATTAATCCATACTTGTAAATATGGCTTAAAATACCAGTTGCGGTTGCAATGCCATTTTCCAGGGGTGATACCTGGCCATAATCATTGTCATTACCAATGGCGAGGGTGCTATCATTTATTATGGCCAGCCCTTCAGCTTTCTCCAGCGAAGCAGACCAGCCATTTGCTAATAAGTCAAGGAAAAGAGACTTTTGAACGGGTACGATATTGTTATTTGCAAGCCCCGTACCGTCTACAAGTGCTTCAAGGGTTACACCGGAATATAATCCTGAATTCACCGGTGTTGCATTCTTGATATTAATAAGGTACACTTTTTTAAAATCAGAAGTACCTCTTAGCGCAGCTTCAATTACAAGAAATGTGGAATCATTAATTGCAGCCATATCACCAATTTTCCAGTCCCTAAGCCGGACCTGGTTTGCACCACTGGCTCCGATTATTCCATCATTTAAATAAGCAAACATTTGAGTCGCATTGGTAACCGGATCGATTTCCAGGATGCGGTGAACTCTTGTCCCTTCTCCTACTGTTTTACTAGGATATAATAAGGGGCTTTGAATGATCGCATAAATTTTACCATTGGGCGTAATCGCAATTCCTTCAAATCCGCGGTTATTCTTCCGGTAGCCAAATGCGGTGTCTATAGCGATATCCTGAGGCTGTGCG
Source organism: Ferruginibacter sp. (assembly GCA_037719925.1). Classification (GTDB taxonomy): domain Bacteria; phylum Bacteroidota; class Bacteroidia; order Chitinophagales; family Chitinophagaceae; genus Ferruginibacter. The sequence continues at coordinate 6,829 of JBBJMD010000169.1, read as the reverse complement.
CCGGCAAGAGTTGCAAATGGTGTAAACCTGTTTACGACTATCCCGTTTGGATTTAATTTCCATACCGACACACCTCCCTCTTCGCAGATCCAGAAGAAGCCGTTCTTATCAACCACGATACCTTCGGCGTCAATGCCCCAAATATCCTTTGAAGCAATTTTCGAGGCAAAATTCGCACAGTCCTGCACCGTATCTGTAGATACATTTTCGGCGGCGGTGCTTCCAAAGCCTGTTGGATTAAGCAAACCGGTAGCGGTTGTTCCATTCGGGCGTTTCATGGTGATAGTTTGCAGAATTTGTATTGAATCACCCTGCAATCTTATCCGGTGAATTTTAGGGGCATAGTTTTGAAACCCATAAATTTTATCATAGGTGGGGCGGCATGCTGCAGGGTTGGCATTGGCAGCATCCACATTCACACCCCTGTCAGAGCAGGTCCAGAATTCTTTACCTCCTGTATGCTGTATGGGATACAAGCCGGAAAACCCCCCTTCCCTGTAATTGATCATTTGGAATGTCCCAATGGGGGCAGAACTATTATTTTTATAATCCTGCAAAACATTGATCTGCGCAAAACTCTTTGAAGGAAACAATCCCCAGGCTGACAAAGAGATCAGTATGGCGGGTAAAAGTTTTTTCATGTTTTAATTTTTAACAAATCTAATATTCGCTTTTGCATTTATAACATTAGCAATCTTATGAAAATATTACTGTTGAATGACCTAATTATTAATTTAATATTAACACCAATTTTTGAAATGCATTTACAGGCAGGTTAAAAATCATTGCCAGACAAAACGTTGAAGGAGTGCCAATATTAAAAGATAACTTAGTAATCCACCACCTGAAATAGGCTGGAAGTAGGATGCGTCGTAATGCGCACCAGCTATCTATAATTGAGTTTGCAATTTTTATTTCGGAAGCCCGGTAATGTTAAAACGCTTTGCAAAACTTTCCATGTGTGGGTTTTCCCGGGAAGTATTAAACTCCTTCTGCAATAAAATTTTAGTTAGAATAAGTATACCGCCAAGAGAAGTATCAGCTGAATTGCTGTTGAGGAATTCGTCCACATTGATACTGATTTTTAAGAGCACAAAAGAGGAAAACAAACCTGGTAATATTCCCGTTACAACTTATGTATATATTTCTTAAAATTGAAAGCGTAATTTTTTCAAGTATACTCTTCAAGTATTTTCATAAATGCCGGCATTGCATTTTTCCGGCCATGCCTTGCCTGCAATTTTGTGCGGGCGTTTACCCCCAGCGCAGTTCGAAGTTCTTTATTTGTTACCAGTTCATGAAGGCGTTCTGCCATTCTTATAAGATCGCAATATGGAACTACGAAGCCACAATCCGATTCAACAAATTCGGGACTTCCACCTGCATCCGCAAAACAAACTGTAGGGATCCCAAAGGATGCAGCTTCCAATACAACCAGCGGGTAGGGATCTTCCCTTGAAAGCAAAAGATGAACATCAAAACAAGCCATAGCACTCATTGGGTCACTGTCATGAGCTAACAATATGGCATAGTCGCTTTTGTTAAATTTCCTATAATCAAATACATTAAAATAGTACAAATCACTTGACTTATCAAAGCCCTTCCATACAAAATAAGTGGGTGCATCTTGCGGAAACAAATTAAAATAAACGATTATCAGGGGCACAAATAAATCAACTCCTTTTCTCCATTCACTGTTACCTGCAATGCCTATTATTATCGCATCTTCAGGAATACTATTTCCTTGTTTAAATGCGTCAATACTTTGCATGTACGCACTTTTATCCCGGAATGTCTGCGGTAATGAGGTATTAAGTACCATAATACTTTTACTGCTGACCTGGTGGTTTAAAACAAGGTTGTTTTTCACTGCTTGTGAACAGGCCAGAAATAAGTTTGTGTGAGCTAAAACAATTTTCAGGTCTTCCGGGGTTGTCGCCATTTCTATGGCCGCCCCCATTTCATGAACATAGCAAATGAAGCTACTTTTTAAAAACAAAAGTCGTTTTTGAATTTTTCCAATAGTAATTGTGTTCAGGAAAACAAACGAAAAGTTTCTCAAGCTATATAAAATGTAAAGCTGATGGAGTTTCAGCCATAATTTTAAAATAAAGTGAACCAATCTTTCAATAAAAAAAAGTCGTATTGATTTTTGTTTCCTGTTCCAGGTATATGTTTTACCAAGCAACTTAAATTCTTCGGAAATTTCGCCATCGTGAATTATCAGGATCTCGAATGGAACGGTTGATTCTCTTTTAAATTCCTTTATTATTTCCAGTAGTAAAATGGGCGCTCCGCTCCTGCTCGCCATATGGCTTACGAATAAGATTTTTCTTTTCGCTTTTGTTTGCATCTCAAACGTATTTTAAGATTTGACCTCCCTTTGATAGTCAGCCCCAGATCTTTACCTTAGTATATTTACTTCTGCTTCCTCCAGGGAAAATCGTATTACGGGGTTGATCAGGCCGGCAAAAACAGGTGATTCGAAATTATCTAAGATTGTAAGCTTCGTGGAAGAAGCCCATGCATCCAAATCTTTGGAGAAACTTAAAAAACAGGCATCTATATTAAATTTGGCATCTCTTACCGGAAGATCAATTATAAATTTAAATCTATAATAACCGGGGGAAACGGAAAATTTAATTCCATTATTTGCCAAACTGCTGGCATGAAGTATCACCAGCTCGTCGTACTTAATTGTAAAGCGTACTTCGCAATTTTTTATGTGCTCAGCTGCATAAAAGCCAAAAGAGAATATACAGGTCTCACCTGAATAACAGGTATGCCTCTTATCAGGGTTTTTACCCCCGAGTTCCCAATCTGTGAAATACCCGGCCTGCCCGAAAGGAAGACCATGCCGTTTACCGTCAACTGTTTGGTTTTCTTCCTGCTGATAAGCATTTATTACGTCTTTTATATTTCCAATCGATTTTTGCATCCCGTGCTCCAGCAAAAGCGCTTTATTGCATAGTTGCCTGATTGCAGCAATATTGTGGCTTACAAATAACACCGTTCGCCCCTGGTTAAGTGAAACATCCCTCATTTTGCCGATACATTTGGCCTGAAATTCCGCATCTCCCACTGCTAATACTTCGTCTATAATCAGAATATCAGGATCTAAATATGCCGCTACCGCAAAGGCCAACCTTACATACATTCCGGAGCTATACTTTTTTACAGGAGTATCAATGTATCTGCCAATACCGGAAAACTCAACGATTTCATCAAAGCGGCTTTTTATTTCCTGTTTACGCATACCAAGAATTGCCCCGTTTAAAAATACGTTTTCACGGCCTGTTAATTCAGGATGAAAGCCCGTTCCAACTTCCAACAGGGATGCCACCCTGCCGTCTAATTTAATTAATCCATTAGTGGGCTTGGTGATCTTGGAAAGAATTTTTAATAGTGTAGATTTTCCGGCTCCGTTACCGCCAATAACTCCAAATATTTCACCTTCTTTTATTTCAAAATTAATATCCTTCAGTGACCAAACATAACCCTTGTCATCATGATTATTCCGGTCATTTTTTTTCGCAGTCAGCAAATCCATATCCTCTCTTTTTCTTACTTTAGCCCACCACCTGTTTAAGTCATGCGAGAACGTGCCGGTACCTAAATTACCTAATTTATAAAGCTTAGAAAGATTTTCAACTTCAATTACATTTTTAGTCATTCCAACGAGCTATTTAATTGGCGATCCTTAATTCATAGTACACCGGTCAACAGTTGTTATTATGCCAGTGAACGAAGGATTACAGTATCGCTGAAGGGCAATATCCAAACCGACTGATAACATGTTTTACCTAAGTATTTTTCCAAAGAAATCACTTTTTCTATACTATATTTTTATCTTATCTAAAATTAATGTTATGATAACCTGTCGGGTTACCAATAACTTCTATTTTTGTTTTTTTGGAAAAGAATATTAATAACAGTATGAATCTCAATATAGTTGTCTCTAGTGCTTTTATCAGGTGTTGTTCAATCAGGCGTTCAAAAATTCATTTCGGATACGATATTCTAAATAAATATTTACTGTTTTTTTTATTCCTGCTTGTATTCCAGGTAAAGATAAATGCACAGGTTGCAAATGACCTCGGGAATATAAAAGCAGAAGAACTCACAGATGAACAAATCAGGCGTTTTGTAATAGAAGCTGACCGCATTTTCCTTACGGTTGATCAGATCGACCAAATAGCCTATCAGAGAGGCATGAACCCTGATGAGTTAGCAAAGCTTAAAGAACGGATGAAGGCTTTGCGAAAAGCATTACCGGGTGATAATAATCAACCGGCAAAAGATCCTGTTCGTTTTTCAACACCTGATAAATACGCGGATTCAGCTATTTCGATGGAACAAAAACCATTAACCGATTTTAATAGCGTGTTCACGGAACTCCAACCAAAAAATTTTGGTTTTGAAGTGTTTAATAACAGAAGGCTTACGTTTGAACCCAATCTAAGGCTGCCGACTCCCAGGAATTACCGTTTGGCTGCTGATGACGAATTATTGATTGATGTGTCCGGGATATCTGAAATGAGTTACCGACTAAAGGTTTCGCCCGAAGGTTTAATTAGAATACCGGTAGCCGGCCCAGTTTCTGTAAACGGCCTATCAATAGAACAGGCAAAAAAAATAATCACAACCAAATTGGCAAATACAATTTACAGTAATATAAAAACCGGGCGAACCTTTGTCGATGTTAATCTTGGTAGCATCAGAAGCATACAGGTGACCATCATAGGAGAAGCTACCATGCCGGGTACGTATACGTTACCATCACTAGCCTCCGCCTATAACGCATTGTACGCATGCGGTGGCCCTAACTTGAACGGATCATTCAGAAACATAGAAGTTATCAGGAACAATAGCACCATCGTGACTATTGATGTATATCAATACCTGCTTAACGGAAGTAAAATGAATGACGTCCGTTTGATGGATGAAGATGTAATCAAGATAAACACCTATGATGTAAGGATAGAATTGAAGGGTGAAATAAAAAAGCCAGGATTATACGATGTTGCCAATGGGGAAACCCTTGAAGATATATTAAACTATGCCGGAGGGTTTACCTATAATGCTTATACCGACAGGATACAGGTTTTTAAAAATACAAATAAGGAAAGAAAGGTAACTACGGTTACTGAAGCCGAAATGAAAAATAGTGTACCGGCGAAAGGCGATACATATATTGTAGGAAAAATATTGAGCCGGTTTTCTAATAGAATCAGCATCAGGGGCGGTGTTTACCGGCCCGGAGGATATGAATTAAAAGAAGGAATGACCTTGTTGCAATTGATAAAAGAAGCCGACGGCTTAAGAGAAGATGCATTTACGAGCAGGGCGACATTGCATAGGCTGAAAGATGACTTAAGCCCTGAAATTATTTCGTTTGATGTGCAGAAGCTTTTGTCAGGCGAAATGAAAGATATTCAACTCAAACGGGAGGATAGAATTCATATTTTTTCAAAATTCGATGTAAGGGAAGGATACTATGTTACCATTGAAGGGGAAGTTTCTGTACCAGGCGTTTTTTTATATGAGCAGGGCATTACTGTGGAGGACCTTATATTAATGGCAGGCGGACTTAAGGAAGCAGCCTCTACCCAACGGGTTGAGATATCAAGACGGGTTAAAAACGCTAATAAAGATTCTGCAGACACCAGGACTGCTATTATTTTTCAGCAGGATATTTCAGCCTCTTTAAAAGACACCGGCACGATACCAAAATTTTTTTTACTTCCATTTGATGAGATTTCTGTTCGCCCTGCCCCAGGCTATTATGTGCAAAAAAATGTAGTGGTGGAAGGAGAGGTAATTTATACAGGAAAATATACACTTACTGCAAAGAGCGACCGCGTATCTGACCTCGTAAAACGATCCGGAGGCCTTACGCCCGAAGCTTATTTGGATGGAGCTGTCCTGGTAAGAACTAAAAATTTAACCAGGTCTGAATATAATAATACCGAACAGGGACTGGCCAATCTTTTAAAGCAAAATTATGAAGCGGGCGTTTCGCCGGTACTGTTGCAGAACCAGCTGGATCTTGCTTACCGGAGAAAGTCCGAAAATGTAGGTATTGACCTTGACAAAATTTTGGATAATCCACAATCAGCTTATGACCTCATTTTAAATGATGGCGATACCCTGAGAATTCCTAAACAATTACAAACTGTTAGAGTAAACGGCGAAGTATTATATCCCGCATTGGTTAGGTATAATAGAAGGTCAGGGTTCAGAGACTATATATTAGAAGCAGGCGGCTATAGCGAACGCTCAGCGCGCAGAAAACCCTATGTGGTTTATGCTAATGGGTCGATAAAGGGAACCAAGTGTTTTCTCTTTTTTAAAAGCTATCCTAAACTTAGTCCGGGTGCCGAAATTTTCGTTCCGGTAAAGAGAGAAAGAGAAAGGTTAAGAGCGGGAGAAGTTATAACCTTAGGCGCCTCGGTAGTTACCATGCTTGCCATTCTTTATAACGTAATCAGATGATGACAGAAATAACAGATATACACCAACCTGATAGCGGCCGGGTATTTGAGGAGTTTTCCCCAAAGAAATTAGTGCTCCAGATGCGGGAAGCCGGTACTTATGCGCTTTCCAAATGGCTGATCATTTTACTGATTGCAACTGTTGCGGGTTCCATTGCGGCAATAATAACCGCTCTAAAAAAAACTACTTACACGGCTGAAATTACTTTTGCATTGGACGAGGGCGCCGCGCAAAGTGCCAAGAGTGATTTTGCTCAAATCAGCGAGCAACTTGGTATCGGTACTGTGATGGATGCAGGAGGTGTATTTAGCAGTGTTACCAATATCCTTGAACT
>JBBJMD010000168.1:0-8195 GCA_037719925.1 Ferruginibacter sp. | reverse complement strand
TTATTGATAGAGTTAACTACTTCAATTACGAGGTAATTTTTACCGGGTTTCAATTCATCTGTAAGCGCAAATAGTTGAGAAGGATGCCATTGCAGGCCAAGCCGTTTTCCATTAACATACACTTCAGCAATTTCCCTTACTTTATTAAGCGATAATAAAAGCACAGCATCTTTTTTTAAATCTACGGCAGCTATTTCAAAGCTGTTATAATATGCAGCCTGGCCAGAAAAATATTTTACGCCTGGATTCTTTGAGGTATGCCATGACAAGAGCTGCTGCATCGTATCTACAACAGGTGTATTTCCTTTATGCTCAAACGTACCTCCAGGTTATTATTATTGGATTTACCGAGTGTTTTTGATTCGTTTTCACATCCTTTGAGTATAAATAATTTCCTTGTCATCAATAACTTCTTTACGTTGGGCCGGCAATGCTAGCATTTTTAAAAACAATGAAAGCAGACTCATGTGCTGCTAAATTCAAAGGAATGGTGATGCCCTCTTTAGCAATGCTGAATTTAGTTATTTGAATCGTCTTACCGGTTTCTGCATTCCACCATTCGGGTGCTTCCTACACGAAAAGTGCAGGTAAAGATAGCATCAGTCTTTTGTTTCGAATTAAATAAATATCTGCATATGATGTTCGTCGATGGTTATAATCTAATGTATCATTTTGATTACTCTGAAATTGCACATCCGGGGTGATGCCTTTTTGCATTAAAACTTCCCGTACGGTTTTACCCCAGTTTACCTTTCCTTTGCCATAGGTATGTGATGTCACACGGTTGCTGTCTACATTTCCCCATAATTTATTGGCTAAGGATACAACCTGGCTATCGTTGGCTGCGTGGTTGTATAAACCATAAGAACGTTTTGGCTTGGGCCCGATGATGGTTGCACCTGCGGCAGCCATTTGTTCCAGCTTTTTAATTACGAGGGGATTTATCCTTTCATCCTGTGGCAACACCAGCACCTCGTAAAACTGCCCTTGTGGCAAATAAATACGGTTGTTCCTTACCGTCATTCTGTTCATTATTACATCGGTGTTTACCACATCATAATCATACCCAAGGCCAAGCGTTGCCGGTACATGTTTTGGCGAAACGAAATTCGGAGCTTCGTCGCCATAATAAAAAGCCACATCACCTACAAATTCGCCCTGCTGCAATAAATAACTGCACCTGCCCAGGTATTGGTGAAAGCCTTCTGATTTAGGCCACCAACCATTTGTCGTATTAATAAGTGTTCCAAAATTATATACCCATCCTGGATTGCCCGACTCGGGTGGCGTATGGGGAAAAGTGTGATAGACAAATCGGTTAAGCCCTTCGCACATGGCCCTGTCTGCAAGCGGCTTTAATTCTGCCGGGCCTTCCTGCCACAACCATACAGAAGTAAAAGCTTCAGCCTCCACATACCGTTGATTGTAAATATGTGCGGCACTGGCAATGCCTTTTATGATTTGTAACTTATTCAAATCACCATGCCTATTCCAAAACTCACCTCTTGGCACCGTTAAAGAACCTAAGGCTTTTAGATCTTCAAATGGCACATTGTGTATCGGTTTACCCGGGCCACCAGCTTCGGCATAAAACCCCAATCCTTCCTTCTCACTTAATTGCCTTCCTTTCGCATAATGATTATTGATGATGAGGTCAGAAAGAAGCTTTGTAAAATCGTATAAAAATCTTTCTGTTGTTTCTTTACTACCAATTGTATATCCATCCAGCACAGGTAAATAAGGAATAAGACTATAGCCGGTTTTCTTTAGAAATTCTTCAGGTAACAGCGGTGTCCACACAGCCGAATTTACCTCATAGCTATCCTCGTAAAGATATTTTAATGAACGGTTTTTTAAATTGCCTAATGTTTCTTTAAGGCGTTTAAAAATATAAGCCAGGTTGGCCTCTTGCGCCGCAGCGCTAAAATGATCCAGCATCAACCCATTTGATAGCGGGCTTGGTATCATCAGTGGCTGGCCGGTTGGTGCACAAACATAACGGGTAATGCGCCATTGGCCTGCAGGTACGTTCCAGGTTATTACGCCTGATGTTGCCGCCCTGTTTTTTTGAAGATCAATTACAGGTGTAGCATTACCTATAGAAGAATCTGCATTGAGTGGATGTGCAATAATCCCAACTTCCTTATAATAAACAGGAAACCCTGTAACTGCATCTCGTTGAAGCAATGTTTTGTTGTCGCCTCTGCGGGCTTCAGGGATAATAGGAAAAAGAATGACCGCGTTAAACACAGCAGGCCCGGTAATGACGGTATCTTTTTTAAATAAGCCCATCGCGCCATGTTCGGGCTTTACCCAGCTGCCGCCGGCGTTCCAGCTACTTGAATTTATCAGGCCTATTTCCAGCCCGAGCCGGTCCCCTTCTTCTACAGCATGTCTTATTCCCTGCAATGACGGGTCACTTAAAAATGGTGGACCGTCAGGTACAATTTTATCGGCATCTACTGTTGTGCCAACATCCCAAATATCAAACCCGCCCATTCTCTTTAGTTTTGCCTGTTCCATTTCGAAGGTAATTTGTGACAGGCTGAAATTGCCATTAACCCATGGCCACAAGGCCTTAGGCCTTGAAATAACCGGAGGATCTATAAAACCAGTTTCCAGCGTTTTTTTTGTTTGAGTAACCGGCTTCTGTTGTGCAAAAGCAGTAACCAGGGAAATTGAAATGAATAAAAATATGAGTATGATTCTTTCTTTCATTACAAGTCTGTTATAAATTTTAATTAGGTAATAGATCCTGTTTCTTTTCTCATTTTGAATAATGTTTTTTCAAAAAGAGTTTTATAAAAACATTAGTGCACCATTCGTTGGCAACCGGTACATTTTTCATTTTAAGAAATACCTGCTTGAACGCCGTATTGTTACCGCAACAAAATTTTGCCCGTTTGTGCTTCAAGTACGGTGGTGGAATTTGCTGGCAAATTCATTGAAATTTCCTGGCCGGTTTTCAAACGGATGGTTCGGTAACCACCGGTAGCTGTGTGTACCACCAAAAGACCGCTACCATTGTAAAAAATATCACCACTATCATTATAAATGTGCGCACCCGCTGCAAGGAAAATAGAACGCCATAATTCGGGTTGAGCTGGGGGCAACGCAAGATACCAGGACGTGGATTGTTTCTGTACTTTGCGGGCAAAGGCTGTGTAATCCGTACCGGCAATAACGCCGAGTGTTGTTGCCCGGTTATCCTGTACCACCAGCAAAGGGTTTACTGCTTTGTTTTCGATGCTGTAGCGATATTCTTTTCCGACTTCTCTTTTTATCACGACTGTTGTAGTGGTGTCCTGTTGCAGCAGTTGCATCTTCATGCCTGTAACCGCTTCAGTAAATTCCTTGTTTACAGTTTCCCCATCGGTGTAGCCCGAAGCGTAAAGCCATACGAGGTGCCGACCGTTCTTTGCCACTTTGCTTTGGATCATTTGTTTTTGCGTGGGGGTAAGCAGCCATGTATTTACGAAGACCACGGCTTTGTACTGATCTATATTCACTTTATCCAGGTCATCTACGTGCACCACATCGTGCACCACGCCGCTGCGGAATACCGCCGGCGGCACCCAATTGTTGGCCCAATGGGCCATATACGAAGCAGCCCGGTCGCTGCCGGTGTAGTAAAAAGTTTCCGTGCTATGCACCATCAACACATCCGCAGCCGTGACGTACGGTTGGTGGAAGGAAGAATCAAGTAGCTTTTTCAAATTTCCAATATCCTGCATCAGCGTTGGTTCATCCCACCAGCCAAAGGAACCGTGATCGATCAGGCGCGGCCCGCCGTTAAATCCCGAAGGGCCAAAATCATAAAACCAAAGTCCGGCACCGTTGGTGAAAGTAAAGAGCAGGTTGCGCCGCGTTTGGGCAATGCTTTTTTGCAGGCTGGTTTTAAAAGCCGTGTCTTTTAATGGCACTAAAAACGTTTGCTGGTCCATCTCGTCGAGCCACAGTTTGCCATGAAGCCGCACAGAAGTAACAAGGCCACGGGAGCGGTATGGATCGCCCATTTCCCTGGCGTCGGGGTAATAGGCGCCGGGGGCGCTGAGGTAATCTACATAGGGCGAAGCCAATACCCGTTGCAACTGCAAATGCCCGCCAGCGGTTTCGCGGCCAAAAACTGCGTAATAATATCCGTAAAACGCACCGGTGATGATAGGCCGTGGCCATGATTCCTTCACCACTTTACAAAAATGGATGATGTTGTCTGCTACTACCTGGTGCTGCGCTTCGTAATAATCAATCACCTTTCGTTCGCTGGAAGGTAAACGGAAAATGCCGTCCTGCGTAGTACGCCTTTCCTGCAGGGTGGGCAAGCCCGCCACAGACAGGGTTACCTGCTTATTGTTCCAGGCCTTTTGCAAAGCGGCATCGGTGCCGTATTTTTCTTTTAGCCAGGCCTGGAAATAACGCTGCATGGGCAGGCTCACATCCGGTTCGTTGTTGATAAAGCCCCAGTAATGCCACTCGCCATACACGCCACCTGCTACCTGGATGCCGGCCAAAGCGTTTGCTTCAGGGAGCGTTTTCAGCTTGGTCAAAAATTCAACCAGTTTAACAGTAGCTTCTTCTTTCCAACGGGCAGAGGCCAGGCTGTGCCGCGTTGGATTTTCTTCATCGTCTTCAATAATCCGTTGCAGGCCCCAGTCGATATCGGGCATCGGCTTAGTGTCGGCATACACCGTGTTTTCTTCAGGATGTTTTTGCTGCCACCATTTAGGCGGGTTCACATGAAAGCGGATGAAAATAGCGGCATTGGGGCAAACATCGAGCACACCGCGTAACTGTTTTTGTGCCGTGTCGGTATCAATACTGCCATCGGCTTTCCAGACATGATCGAACGCCAGGTCAACCTGAACCATGCGGACACCGCGGCTGCAAAAGTTCTGCAAGTTGTAGCGTGGCAATTCTTCCCAAGACCACCTCCCACCGGGCACATCGGTCAGCGCATAGATCATCGGGTATTCCGGTTCGCCGTTCAGGTAAACAGCGGGTCGGCCGTTGTACATTTTTACTTCGGCAGACAGGGGTTGCGCCACCAGGTGAAGCACATGGCTAACAAGCAAAATAAAAAAGAGTGCAGAATAGCTCAGTTTGGAAAAATGCATGGCAGCTGTTATTTAATAAAGACATTTCTAATTAAGTGTTTGCGTTGATGGTAACGGATGCTTTATCAGGGCAGGGTGGACGGGATGTTGTGCATAAATGGTTGGGTTAATAAGAAAAATGCAGGCCAGCAAAGGACAGTATAAACGCATGCTTAATGTGTTTTTTGATGAAAAATTTTATCCTCTTCGGCTCGCCCCGGCTGACTTTTGTCCTAACTTTTGAAGTCATTATTGCCCAATCAGGTCTTTTAAATACACCTTGATGTGCCATTGGCTATTCAAACAATTTACAAAATGCCGTGATGTCATCACCTTGGCCTGGCCTGATGGCTTACAACTGCCAGCTTATAGTCCCTGACGAATTGAATGAATTTTCTTCTTTATTCTTTTTTCTTCGGGCGTCCACGTGTAAATACCATCATAGCCCGCTTCCCGAACTTTTGAAAGAAATACTTTCGGTGAAAGATGTTCTTGTCCCCATTGAGGGCAAAGGATTATAACTCCATGAAGCCCGTATGATTTTGAACGAATTAAAAGCTGTTGCTTACCTACTCTAAGAGTGCCATTAGGTTCCCTTGCTGATACCTGCACCTTAATGGAGATAGTAGATTTCATAAGCTTCATCGTCTCTCTATTTAAAACATTTTTTACGCTCTTAAAAATCTTTTTAATGCAGGCCAGGCTTTCCTATAATGACACATCATCTACTCACTCGAAGCCAAATTAACGAGTGGCTGGTGCCTCTAAGCCTTGATCATAATCTTATAAACTTTCTTTTCTTTTGTCCTGCTATGGGTAACAACAACGTCGTATAGACCAGCAGAAACCTTAGGCAGCGTAATTGTATTTTTTCCTGCTGCAAGATTTTGCTTTTGATAAACCTTTCGTCCGCCCTGATCAAAAATTTGCACCGTATTATGAAGAGCTAACCCAGGCGGCACTTCTAAAATTATATTTCCGTTTGATGGATTAGGATAAACCTTCAGGCTCTCCGGGTCTACACCCGCAACGGTTGGCTCTGATGTATTTAAGATGACATAAAAAGCATCTTTAGGTATGGTTAAGTTGAACCCGCTGCCAGCTTTAGTTAATGGAACCTCTTTTTTTAGATATCCATTAATATCAAGTACGTGTGCTGATTTGACTTTGGCATTTTTAAAGTTCAGAACAACATTAGCGTCAACACCAACCCACGGCATTTTCCCTGTGTTTTCAATAACAAATCCATCATATTCAACGTCGTCAATCTTTACTTTCGATGGGAACTCTTTCCACCCACTGGGGCGGTATACCGTACCTACCTGCACCAAAATTTTTTCTGACTCTGTGATTGCCTTATCATCCATGCATACAACCTGCACAACTGCATATTCATTTTGAGAGGTGATGGTAAGATCCGACAGTTCTATAACGGGTTGTTTTTTCAAAAATCCTGCAACGCCTTTTGCCTTAGGCGCATCAAGCGCACAAATACCATCTTTATAATTCCAGCGAAGTTCGCCCGTGTTGCTTGTGATAATTTTCTGATCTACATTAATATGCTGAGATAAGTTTGGTGCAATAACAGAACTATTGGTGTTGCTACCATACACCGTTTCTACCGGGCCTACTAAAAATGCCAGTGGAGATACTACTGTTGCATCAGGCGTAGATCCCGGAACCGGTTGGGCATGGTTAGGATCAAAGCTTGCTGACTCTAATATAAGAGGCAGATCGCGATTAAAAATTGAAGCCAAGGTTCTTTCTTCATGTACTACGGGTGCACCGTGTGCCACATACCCTTTTCTAAATAAAAGTGCGCTGGCCGGAAACATGGTCACCTGCCCGGGCACAGAAGCATTCCATCGTTCCATGGCTAGTTTGCCTCCACCTAAATCAAACCAGGGATAGTAAGGCTCCTGATCTATACCAGCGCCAGTGAGAGAAAACCAAAAAAGGCCATCAACGCCTGTAAGCGACATATAAGAAGAGATGAGGAAAGGTCCTTCGGCCTGGTATTTGTGCGGCAGGTTCCATCCACTTTCCGTAACAAAAAATGGTTTATCAGCTACCTGCTTTACATTAATAGGGAGTAAGTGCGGATTAAAAAGCACCGATGCACCAACATATTTATGGCCCGGATCTATACGCCATCCATTGTTTTCACCAACATGTTGCGGATCGTAATAGCGGTTTACAGCAAGTACATCAACAGACGAGTTCGTCCAGCGTTCCGCATCAATCATTTTTTCACCGGCGGGGATCCAGTTATTTCCGTTGATCAGTTGCTTACAGCCCATTGCCCTGTAGAAATCGCGCATTTCTGAATAAAAATTGCGCTGCTGTTCGCTATAATATTGAACCTGGTCACTTAGCCTCCTGGCCTTACCGCCAGTTTGTGTTTGTGTGGCTTCCCAAATATTATATAATCCAAGTTTAACTTCAGTTTTATTATCGCCAGCAATCGTTACCCCCTCCCAGGCGCTAAACGCTGCCTCAATATTGCTATACTTATTTTTAACCCATTGAAAAAAACCAAGACCCATTTCATTTTTTAAATTTGGGAGAACTGCATCTACCGTATAAAACAATAATCCATCTTCATTCTTAATTTGAATCAGGCCAACGGCCGGCTCATCTTTTAAGGCAATGCCCGTATAAGGATTTACAGTTGAATAGAGATAAGTAACCCATTTCTTGTAGGCGGCTTTCAATCGTTCATTAAAATACATTACACCCCACAGGCTTACGTCTCCTTTATATTCTCCCAACTCCCAGGAAGCGGGAACAGGAGAAAAATGAGCCCAAAAAGGGCTGATAACCGTGTATATTCCTTCTTTTTTAAATGCAGCTACTGCTCTCCAAATATTTCTTACCTCAACTGTATCCACTTCATCAATCTTGCTATCCGGGCCCTTGGGTGCAATAACCGCATGAAAGCGAATAAGGTTCACGCCAATTTTAGCCAGGTATCGGGCATAACTTTTAAGCTGGGCATCATTCAGTTCATTGGTAGCCCTTGCACCATTAACTGGCCAAAACCGCTGGGGTACACCCTTTCCATTTACAAAGCTTTTACCATCAGGAGATAATTTAATGAAA
>JBBJMD010000040.1:0-24340 GCA_037719925.1 Ferruginibacter sp. | reverse complement strand
TTAACAAAATTTTGTGTAAACATTTGCCCAAAATCTTACTGGCAAGGCAACTATTAGTATTCTTTTAGAATTTGTGGGGATTTTTGCCTTTTTTTTTAGTCGGGCGGTGAAAGCGTTGGAGAAAAACCCGCCAAAAGTTTCAAATAAAATTGTACGTATTTTTAGTGGTAGGGGTCAAGATACAATTATCATACTTTAAAATATGATATGGAAAAAGTTAGCATGCTGATTTTTCTAAGCCGTACTACAAACTTCTTTATAGCAGGTTTTAAATTTAGGGCGACTTTATTCCGATCATAATTCTTAGTAAAAGACACGTTGTATCGTCCACCATGCAGCCACGAGGGCTATGAATCCCGATAAGGGGAACACTATCCCTTTTCTGTACCAGGTTTTATTTCGCAAGGGGATAATTATACAGGCAAACAAAACGGTTATTACAGCGAATTGGCCCAGTTCGACACCGGCATTAAAAGCAAGAATCGAGGTATAAAATTTACCCAGCGGTAAACCTATCTCGTTTAACGCACTCGCGAAACCCATTCCGTGTATGAGACCAAAAAGAAATACTACCAATATCCTCCATGGTTTAAGCTCTTTGAGCAACATGTTTTCTACCGCTACAAATACAATGGATAAAGAAATAATGGGTTCCACTACCGCACCCGGAGCTATAATGATATTTTTCATCGTAAGTGCCAGGGTAATAGAGTGGGCAACAGTAAAAGCAGTTGCCTGCCATAGCATCGATTTTATATTTTTACTAAGTAAACACATCCCAGCTACAAAGAGAATGTGGTCTGTTCCCAATGGTATGATATGTTCAAACCCGAGCTTTAAATAAAACCAGGCCACTTCGTTCGCAGGCGCATTTTCAAGCGCGTAATTAATACTGTGTGCAGAAAGGGAACTGAGAAAAAATAAAGCTATTGTTAATAAGGCAACTTTTTTACCAATAAAATTGCGGTACATAGGCCTTACAAAAAAGTCACTTGACGTCCTCATATTTTTTTAAGTTCTTGTTCGCCACTTAATTTTAGAAGTGCTGGAATATTCGGATCGTGTTCAAGCGCCTGTGTTAAATATTCTTTTGCCTTTGAGTTATCCCCGGCTTTCTTATAAATTAACCCTGCCCTGCAAAGTAATACCGGATTTTTACTGCCCGTCTTAAGTGCTTCCTGGATGTACGGTACAGCTTTCGTAAAATCACCTTTTTCATAATATACCCATGCAAGGGTTTCATTTACCTCTATATTTTTTGGCCTCCTGTTGTATTCCGCCAAAGCATGTTCCAACGCCTTATCATGATTACCGATCATTAAATATGCATAGGCAAGTTCTTTATCAGCATAATGCCCAATAGTTTCGTCTGTGGCCGCAGCTGCGGAATTTTTGCTCATTGCATCAATAACGATTGCTGCTGTTGCCGCTGACCTGTCTTTCTGTCCCGCTAACCTGTACACCTCCACCAGTTCTTCCTTAAATACATAATCGCTTACAAGGGAATCTGCCTGTTGGTACAAATGGATTGCCTTGTCATAATACTTATCCGCCAATGCTACCCGTGCCATCCCTGCCAAAGCATGCACATAAGATGGCCGCTGGTTTAAAGCAATGCGGTAATGCATCTCTGCAAATTTCATTTCGCCCATCTTTTCAAATAAATTACCGAGTTGAACCCTTGACCATTCCGTAGCTTCATCACCTTGTTGACCCGCTTCCACTGCCAGGGTCATGGCTTCGATCGCCCCGGGAATGTCCCCATGGATTTCACGCAGGTAGGATGCCCTTGCATAGGAGCCAAGGTCGGGCCTTATCGACATCATTTTTTCAGCGCATAGTACAGCGGAATCATAATTTCCCATTTCAACATGCCCGTCTACCATCACACCATATAAGGATGCATTGTAAGGAAATAATTTTTGTGCCTGCTGCGCCATTGCCAAACCTTCCGCAAAATGGTGTTGTGAAAGGAACAACAATGCTTTTAAAGTTAGTGCTTCAAAATTATTTGGCTCTATCACCAGTACTTCGTCAACATATCTGTTTGCAGCTTTGTCATAATACAGGTAATTCCCGGTAGCCCTGGCCTCAAGTATATATAAATTTGCTAAACCAATCATCGATTTGGTATCACCTGGTTTTGCTTTAAGATCATTTAATAGTTTTTGTGCATTTTTGCTGGCATTAACCCATTCCTGTGATTTTGCCATTACCCCCTTTCTTTCCATCAACTCATATACAGCGGTTTTTTTCTTTTTTTCATCGCTGCGAAATTTGACAACTACAAAGCCTGCAGCGCCAATAAAGACTAATAATAACACCGCGTACAGTAAATTTTTTTTCATGTTAGTGTATTTAAATATGACTTTGATTTAAGGCATGCTTACTGTAAACAGCATCCCCTCTCTAATAACTTATTTGCGTGGTAAGTGAAGTAAAGCAATTTAGGAAGATAAGCCCGCATTTTACATGCGGGCTTATTCATTCAACGGTCTGTCATCTATTCATTAGCCTTTTACAACCTTTAAATTTTGTTTAACCACTCCATTCTTTGTCACTTTGATAAAATAAATTCCTTTGATCAAATCATCACCGTTCCAGCTTTGATTATAAGTACCGGGTTTCAATTGCTTGTTAACCAATACTTTTATCTGCCGTCCTTCTGCATCAAACAATGCGATATTTACCTGGGCTGCTTCATCCAGGTGATAACGCAAGTTATTTCTGCCAACAAAAGGATTAGGGGAAGTAGTCGCCATCATTTCTGGTGGAGCTACTGCTAAGCCCTGGAATACCGCGGCATTACCAATTTTTGCTTTTCTTGAAGAAGTAGCCGGATCGTTTTCGTCACAATCGCAAATATGGTTACCTGCCCATGGCGTTGCCAAATAGGGAAATGATGTCTTAAATGGAGCATCGTTCGCCTCTACACCTGTAGTATAACCCAATACATTCACAATTGTGGTGTAAGCGGGCTACCGCCAACAGTATAATCATCGTACCACAGGCCAAGAGCTGCTAATACAACGCCACCAACAGCCTGTAATTCGATCCTTGTTACATCATCCTCCAACCTTCTTCCATTTGGAAAACCATCCATGTTCGGAATATTCTGAATGGTAGTGTTAGCATACATAGGATCCGTTAAACCGGTTACCACTGCCTGTACAAGGCCTAAAGAACTAAATGCTTCACTGTCCCTTGGGGTAGCGGGTACGGCCATGTTCAGCCTTAACATATCACCACCATTTGGCAGGAAGTTGTTAATGAAAGGTTTACCAACAGCCAGGGGATTACCTGCTGGTTTGCCTGTGGCCAACTGGTATGGGGGCAGGTTAGGTACACCTGTATGAAAGATTGGCCAAAGGTCCACTGAACGCGGAGCGCCTTTTCTTGGTAATAACAAAGTACCAAAGATAGCATCGTCCAAAGCTGTACCTGCTAATGCAGCACTACCTTTTAACCCAAACAAACCATCCTGGCCATTCCCAAATCCAAATGATCCTAATGAATTCTTTTGAATGCGCAACGGTGAGAATGCAGGAACTGCACCACCAAATTTGGCATCATCCATGTAAAGTACTAATTCTGGATTGTAGAAATAGTCGCCAAAGAGGTTGATTGTTTCAAGATCTTCATAAGGAGTTAAATAATTCCATAAGTCTTTGTAGCCAATAGGTATCACGGCTTCATTTGTCAATGGCATACCCAATCTTGACACTTGTATCCATTTACCTAGTGATCTTTCGAACTTGAATTCCCGGTCCTTCCATGGTACCAGGGCTTTTAATGAGCTCAGCGAATACTCCTTCAGTATCTTGATTTGTTGCCTGCTTGCACTTGCCCACACGCCGATCACATAATTAGGATCAAGTATACTGGTACATTGCTGCACCGTTTTATGATCCTTTTGAAGGGTAGATATATCTATCTGCAAAGCAATGGTAGATACATTGATGCATTTAAGGCCATCAATCGACTTTCCGGAAGCGCGTGGAGCGTCGCCTAAGTCAAAAATACCCCCCAGATCAACAAAGAAAGGATCGTCAACGGGACCACAAAATACTTTTTCACCAGTTTTAGAAGTGGTAATAGCATTGGTCATCAACGTATTGTAATCTGGCGCATTCAGGCCCACGGGTGAACTGATGGAGCGCGGCCCAATATTGGGCGGAGGAACCTTACCATCATTCACAATAGTTTGAAAAGTTTTACCACCGTCCATGCTTCTTTCCATCATATAGGTGGTTTTTAAATTTTCCTGTCCAAGCCTGATGTTGAAGAAAGTAGTGGGATCCTGGTTCATCCTTTTGAATGTGAACCGGTACGTAATATCATCGCCTTTTGTGGCAACATTATTATCAATATGAATTTCGTACCGTACATTCTCACTAAAATGGTGATAATTTGGACCATCCTGCGGTAACTGACCCGGAATGTAATTCGCAATGATGGTGATCTTGTTCGGATCGTCCGGGCTGCGAAATGCATAAACATCCGTGTTATCCGCAACCCTGTCATCGGCAATTAATGGTGCTTCCCTGTGCGAGGATGCAAACACCGGTGCTGTTATCTGTATCGCCATTACAAACAACATAAAAGAAGCATAAATTTTTCTTTTCATAAATGATTTTTTTTAAATGATAATTGTACGCAGAACCTGCTCACCAATATGGCAGGCACGACGGGTAGTTGACCGTACAGGCAGTTTTAAGGTTAAAAATGAATTTCCTGTTTTTCAGAAATTAGTGGTGGAGGTAATGTTTCTTCGGGGTGGGATTAAAAGCTTTCCTGCAGGAATAACTTATTCGCAATCATTGTTTTCTCAAGATACGAAAACATTTTTATGATGGTTTTAACTTTTATTAAAATTTCCGTTGTGGAAAGAAATCATATTAAGCCGCAACAAATCTTAAACAACGAGATTTAGAGTTAGTAGGCTTGGCAATTCTGTATGAGTAGGCTAATTTCGGGATAAGCACCCGGCATACTTATTTCAGATATATTGTGGCAAATAACAACCATCGAGTATACAAGATGGTAATTCCTGGCGACAGAAATGAATTAAATTTGCCCCTCGTAATTAATGCAGGTTTAAAAAAATTATACATATGCCGAAAGATATAAAATGCCCGAACTGCGGTCATGTATTCGATGTGGAAAATGTGCTGGCGGCTGATATTGAAATCAGGTACCAGCAACAATACCAGGACAAACTGAACCAGTCGTTAGGCCAGGTTGAAGAAGATAAGAGGAAGCTCGGGGAGGAACAGCATGAATTTGAAGAAAAGAAAAAAAGGGCAAATGAGACCTTTGCACAAAAACTGCAACAGGAAAAGTTGAAATTGGAAGCCGGGATCCAGGAACAATTGCAGAAAACCATTTCCTCCGATTACGAAAACAGGATGCGTATACTATCGGATACCAATAGGGACAACGAAGAAAAATTAAAAGAAGCGAGGAGAAAAGAACTGGAATTTTTACAAAAAGAACAGCAACTGAATAATAAAGAAGCTGAACTGGAATTGACACTGCAAAAAAAATTACAACAGGAAAGGACGGCCATTTCCGAACAGATCCGCGCACAGGAAATCGAAAAAAACGCGATTAAAGAAACCACTTTTCAATTAAAATTAAGGGAACTGCAACTGCAGCTCGAAGAACAGAGAAAACTCGCCGAAGAAATGAAGCGGCGTGCAGACCAGGGTTCAATGCAGCGGCAGGGTGAGGCCCAGGAGTTATTATTGGAACAAATTCTAAAAGAAAGTTTTCCGTTCGACCTGATAGAAGAAGTACGCAAAGGAGTGGAAGGCGCTGATTGCATTCAGGTAGTGCGTAATAATATCGGCATTGAATGCGGAAGGATCATTTATGAAAGCAAACGAACTAAATCCTGGAACAATAACTGGCTCGAAAAATTAAAAGCAGATAAGCGTAACCGTAAGGCGGACGTGGCTATCCTGGTAACACAGGTTTTTCCAAAAGACATGGAAAGATTTGGCGAGAAGGACGGTATCTGGCTATGCAATTTTACCGAAGTGAACAGTGTGGCGCACCTCATTAGAAACGGCATAATCCAGGTTTACGAAATACAAAAGAGTGGCGAAAACAAGGTGGATAAAATGCAGTTGCTTTACAATTATCTTACCGGCAATGAATTCCGCGGGCAGGTTGAAGCTATCGTGGAAGGCTTTATGGCAATGAAAATAGGTATCTCCAAAGAAAGGGTCCTAATGGAAAAAATATGGAAAGAAAGAGAAAAACAACTGGAAAAGGTGCTGCTTAGTACCAGCGGCATGTATGGTTCTGTAAAAGGAATCGCAGGCGCGTCTATCGGTGATATACCTTTACTGGAGGGCACTGATGATCCCTTTCTCGAAGCCTGAAGGGGTCAATGAATCATCGCTACCTTTGCTCAGCACCCAGGAAAGACAGTTCTTATTAAAAAACAAAAAATGAACGGTAAGCTCGATCCTTCGGTCTTTTTTAAGACTGCAATGGGCTATTCCTTCATTTTCAGAAATGTTCATCTTATTTATTAAGAGGTGTTTTTTAAAATCTATCTCAGTTTTACTTTGCCATTTAAAGAGTGCCTCTTTGATACTCCAGGCTGCGGTTAATAACATTTCCCTCGAAGCAGGCCATGGAAACAATGGCATTTCCTCCATTAGCTGTTGTTCGCGTTCAGATAGGAATTTATGTTTCACTTTATCAGCCTTGACGGAAACCAGCTCTACATCAACACCTACCCGATGGTCGGGACTTACGATTACCGCTGCATATGGGCCACAATGTGATATGGAAAAATGATAGGCCTCGTTTTCTAAAAAAGGCTTCCGGGTATCGGCGATCCGTATCAGCTCATACGGAAAATCGGGGTATAATTCTTTTAGAAGAAACCTTCCGGCGAGGTGCTGCAACCTTTTGTTAGGATGAGTGATGGCTCTGTGCAATGGCACTGCCAACAGGAAGTACTCCTCCGGTTCAGCGATATGCCAGACACCTAATTTGGTTGAAGCGTTGATATTTTGTTGATAAAGCAGCGGCATGAAATGGTCCCGGATTTTAGATTGTAGATTTTTGAATGAATATTTGCAAACAAATTGCCTGGCGTGGTAATTGGCTACGCCGCTAATTTACGGTTTAGTACTTAAATGAAGACCGGATGAGCATCACCATTACATTTTAATCTTCAACCTACCATGATTCTCAGCGATACAAGAATTTTAGAAGAAATAGAAAACGGCAGTATAAAAATTGTCCCGTACAACAGGCAAGCCCTCGGGAGTAATAGTTATGATGTGCATTTAGGCAAATACCTGGCTACGTATGTAGATGAACAACTGGATGCCAGGAAACACAATACTATTGAACACTTTGAAATACCAGCGGATGGGATCGTTCTGTACCCGCATAAATTTTACCTGGGTGCTACGGAAGAATACACGGAAACGCATGCACATGTTCCTTTCCTTGAAGGCAAATCAAGTACGGGCCGCCTGGGTATTGATATCCATGCAACGGCGGGCAAAGGCGATGTTGGGTTTTGCGGCAACTGGACTTTGGAAATCTCCGTAAAACAACCGGTTAAGGTATATGCTGGTATGCCGATCGGCCAGCTCATCTATTTCCCGGTGGATGGGGTGATCGAGGTAAAATACAACCAGAAGAAAGATGCCAAGTACAGCGGTCAACATTATAAGCCGGTAGAGAGTATGATGTGGAAAAATGCGTTTTAGTTTGTTCCGGAAAGCCCCCAGGGATTGATATGGTCACTTGATCGAAAAATCTCAAATGCCTGCAAATGGTACGAATTACTGTACCTAAAAATCCTTTTTTGCGTTTTTCCTCCTATGTGAATTTGCCAGAAACCGAAATCCTTAGTTCAGTTTCCAGATATAAAAATTTAGTACCGATGCAAAGCTTACCCACCAGATATATGGCACCATAAGCCATGCAGCCCCGGGAGAGAGTTTTCCAAACCAAATGATGGTCAGCAGAATCATAATCCACATAGCGATAATTTCCACGAAAGCCCAACCCGTACGTTGAGCATAAAAGAAAATAAAGGACCAGGCGAAGTTTAATAGTAACTGGATCGCAAATAAAATGATAGCGGTTTTCTTTACTTCCTTCCTGCCATCTTTTTTCCACACAAGCCACAGTGCGACCCCCATCATAATATATAAGGCTGTCCACACCGGGCCAAATACCCAATTGGGAGGGTTGAATGTCGGTTTATTGGCAACGGCATACCAGCCATTAACTCCTGATGACGTAAGTAAACCAGCAAATACACCTACCAATAATGGTGTGGCAATAGAAATCAATAATTTCATAAGGCGCAATTATCTAAAAACCATGCCAAGAGTCACCCTTTCCTGGTTATAACCTGCCGTATTTTTTATAATACGCAATGAGGAAACCTGTCACTTCATCATAACTTAATATTCCGGAAGGCTGTTGGTTATTTTCAAGGTATTTGCCATATAACCAGCGAATGACAGGCTCAACGGGGTTTTTATGTTTAATAATAAATTGCCGCCATTCCCTCAGGTCTGCCTTTACCGGTGGCAGCAGTTGTTTGATGAAAGCCGTGGCGGCAGTGGAATCAGTTTGAAAAAGGTTCCTGTTGGCATATAAAAATAGGTCGAGATACACCGAGTAATTAAAAGAAACATCCTTTGATGATGCCGCGGCCAGGTAACCTACAAAATTAGCTTCATTTTCCTTGGCATATCCTAACTGGTGGGCTATTTCGTGGCAGTTGGTATAGGGCTGTAAAAACTTCGGGATCGTTGTATTCACCTGTCCTTCGCCCGTAAATGGATTGTAATAACCCAGGAAACCGAGGTAATTTCCCAGCCATCCCCACATCGATCTTTTGATTGACGCCGGCTGGTACTTTAAAAAGGGGTATTGCTTGTTGAGTTCACCGTATGCATCCCGTGATCGAAGTGATATTTCCCTGGTGCTCATTACATTTGAGGGCCCCTTTGGAAGCTGCCTGCTTGCCGCATTTACCTTTTGAAGTAATACATTGTTCAGCATACCGAGTTCCTCCCTGGAGTATTTGCCCATAGTTAAGCCTAACTGGCTGGCAATTCCTTTACGGTTATAGTTGATCCCCCAAAGGGCATTAAATGAAATGTACAGTAGCAGGATCGTTACAGGCACCCATTGAAACTCTGCTGCGAATACCTTGAGTGACATTTCCTTCCTTATCAGCTTGATTATGAATTTTGCCAGCTTACTCAATATCCAAAACACACCCGCCCCGTATAAGATATCACCAAAGCTGAACGGTATCCAGCCAAATAAATGTCTAAGAAAAACCGAGATAAAAGGATAAATGCCGGTAGAATAATAGTTTTCTACCCGTGCCTGGTTAGAAGAAAAAAAATGTATTAAAAGGGCGATTAAGGCCAGCGCACAAACGCAGATCCAATATTTTTTACGGTTCATGAGTGCTAAAAATAAGATAAAAGCGCATCTACTGAAAAATTAAGGATCAAAGATTCTCCGGATAATATGCCAAATTAAGCGCAAAATTCCTACCTTTGCCGTCCTTTAAACGGGAGGTCATGGGAAAAAGAAGGGATTTAGAGATAGCGTTCGTGGGATTAAAGCCCGGACTTCATGAATTTACTTTTGAAGTAGAAGAACAGTTCTTTGCGGAGGTTGAGGCTCGGGATTTTACCAATTGCAGTGCAACGGTTAAACTGCACCTGGATAAAAAGTCCGGTTTTATGATGCTCAAATTTGAGGTAGGCGGTCAGTCGGATGTGGAATGCGACCGTTGCGGTAACACCCTCACTATGGATCTGTGGGATGAATTTCACATGGTTGTCAAGATGGTGGATAACCCTGATGAAATGAACCAGTCCGAAGATGATCCGGATGTCTATTACATCTCGAAAACCGAAAGCCACCTCCACCTGAATGATTGGATATATGAATTTGTCAGCCTGAGTGTGCCTTTGCAAAAAATGTGTAAGGATGAAGAAGTGGGAGGGCCAAAATGTAACAAAGAAGTTCTGGAAAAGCTAAATGCGATGAGGGTAAGCGAGGATGCAAAGAATGCAACTACAATATGGAAGGACCTGGAGAAATTTAAGGATCAATAGGATAGAGGTGGCAGTAGATAGGGGATACGGAATACAGGATACCGGATACTAAATACAGGATACCTGGATCAAGCATCAAACATAAAGTATCAAGCATACAGCATCAAGTATTATTTTATTAAATTCATTATAACAACTAAAATTTACAATCATGCCAAATCCGAAACGGCGTCATTCACAACAGCGCAGCGCAAAGAGAAGGACCCATTATAAAGCCCGTGAAACTCCGTTAACAGTTGATTCAACTACCGGTGAAACACACGTTCGTCACCGTGCACATGTAAGTGAAGGCAAATTATACTACAAAGGGCAGGTGGTTGCTGAGAAAGCACCGCTTAAAGCATAATATTTTTCAAATGCTGAATTCTAAGTTCTAAATTCGATCAATAATGAATTTAGCACTTGGAATTTTTTATTTAATGAATGTACGATGAATATCGCCCTTGATATGATGGGTGGCGACTTTGCACCCCTGGAAGCAGTTAAAGGTATTGCGCTGTTTTTGGCCGAACAGGGTAAAAATATAACACTCACATTAATTGGCGACGAAGTTGAACTTGCAGCATTGCTTAGGGTACATGCGGTACCTTTAACGGGTATTACCCTAGTACATGCTTCCCAGGTGATTGAAATGCATGATCATCCTACTAAAGCCCTCCGGGAAAAACAACACTCTTCTATCTCCATTGGTTTTCAATTATTGGCTGCCGGCAAAACAGATGCTTTTATCAGCGCGGGCAATACAGGTGCCATGATGGTAGGGGCTTTGTTCAGCATTAAATCAATTGACGGCGTTGCGCGGCCGACTATCGGGGCCTATATCCCAAGAGAGAATGGAACACTGGGCCTGCTGCTTGATGCAGGGATAAATGCCGATTGCAAAGCTGAAAACCTTGCTCAGTTTGCCGTCCTTGGCTCATTATATGCCGAGCACATCCTGGGATTTGCAAATCCCCGGGTGGGCCTTATTAATTTAGGTGAAGAAGAAGGCAAGGGAAACCTGCTAGCACAAGCAGCCTATACTTTATTAAAAGAAAATAAACACATTAATTTCATTGGTAATATCGAAGGTCGTGATATTTTGATGGATAAAGCAGACGTTATGATCTGCGATGGGTTTACAGGGAATGTGATCCTGAAAATGGCGGAAAGTGTTTACGACCTTGTACAGCGCCGGGGGATACAGGATGAACATTTTGATCGCTTTAATTTTGAAGTATATGGGGGCGTTCCTGTATTGGGTGTGGCTAAACCGGTTATCATTGGCCATGGTATCTCCCACGCCATTGCCTTTAAAAATATGATCCTCATCGCGGAAAGAATGATTGAAAAGCGATTAATGCAAAAAATGAAGGAAGCTTTTACCGGCCCCCTGCCGGAAGATACCGGCATGTAAATTAAAACTTTCTTGTGGTTGCTTTTAACATCGGACTAAAGCTATAAAAAGTAAGGCTGTTTTGCACGGTCATTATACCCCCTGTTTCGATATTGATGAACGTTGTTAAAGAGGTCCCCCACCGAAGCAAACGCCGAATTTGATTCCAAAATAACCATTCTTTACAAACGTGGGAACCGAATTTCCCGTAGTATTATCATACCTGTAAGCGGTATTCCCGGGAATGATATTATATTCTCTTCCAAAGCGAAAATGCGTTATCTCCGCCCCCACCCTCACGATGCCCCCGAATTCCATTCCAAGAGACCTCGCATCAAAATTTTCATATTCATTTGAAAGGGAAAAAACACCGGCACCGCCAACAACAAATGGCCGGAAAGAATAGTTGCTGGTGAAGTAATAATCGGCTGTTGCTACATAAGAACCAGCCACTTTTGCATCATCCGGTTCGGCATTGCCATTAACTGTGTTGCCGGTAAACCTGGCCATAACTGCACCCTTCGATCCGTAAGCCAACGCTAAGTTTATTCATTAGTGCAAACTTTGGCTCCATGGCGAATAAAATACCTCCATTTGCAGTAGAACCCGTAGGCAGCGCAACGCCCAGGCTCACATCACCTTTAAATCTTTTAAATATACGATCGCTCTCCTGTGCGTTAACGGATAAAATGCTGGTAGCAATAAGCAGGTAGCTAAATATTATTTTCATAAAAGAAGGGTGGTTTATTATTGATAATATTACATTGTTACTTCCACTACTTAGACCAATCAATATAACTCGATATGGCAAGATAAAACACTGTTCATAAAATTAAAATACATAGGCCAGCCTGATGCCAAATGTACCAATTGTGCCCAACCCACCCGCGCCGGTATAAGCATCGTATTTAATAGTAGCGTCCAGCGACTTGCCGGATCCTGCATTGAATTCATAACCCAGCATTAAAGGTGAATAAGCAAAGGCAGTTCCGCTGTGTTGCGCATAATTACTGAGAAAGGCTACACCTAATTGAGCGCCACCATACAGCCGGTTAACCAGGTAATATTTTGCACCTATTCGCAAAGGAACGATCCTTTGCGCGGCCCTATCGGGATTCAGGAGAACAGATTTTTTTCCGGCATACGCCAACAAACCAAGTGTAGCCGTTGCCTTCAGTTTCTCCATAACATAATATTCTGCCTGAACTGAACCGCCAACACCCAAAGAATGCGTATTATTGAAACTACCGGTGGGAAGACTTAATTCTGGCCCTACACTAAAGGAGAACTTTTTATCAGTTTGGGAAAAAGCTGATATGGATACAACAACAATAATTACGGCTGACAGGAGGAGTTTTTTCATTTTTTTTACTTTTGATGATTATCCAAATTTAACACGGTGGCCTGCTTCACACAACTTATAAATTGTTAATGTTTAGCTGAAGGCAGTACCGTGGAAATTTCAGTTGATCACGTTAACGAATACATGAAAATTTAATGCCGGGTACTTTGTTTCATTTTATCGCCTGGGGTGCAGTCATTTGTAACTCCAGGTTATCAAGCATATCCTTTGTCATACTTTCAAGATCATAATCTTCGTTCCAGCCCCAGTCGCTCCTGGCTACCTTATCATCAATGCTTTGGGGCCAGCTGTTTGCGATCTGTTGCCTGTAATCGGGCACATAGGTAATTGAAAAACCGGGTATATGCTTTTTTATTTCGGCAGCAATTTCTTTTGGTGAAAAACTCATCCCTGAAATATTATAAGCTGTGCGGATACTGATCTTATCGGCAGGCGCTTCCATCAGCTCAATGGTGGCCTTGATGGCATCAGGCATATACATCATAGGCAGGTAAGTATTTTCCTGCAAAAAGCATTCATACTTTTTTTCTTCCAATGCTTCATGAAAGATCTCCACCGCATAATCCGTTGTGCCGCCTCCTGGTGCACTTTTATAACTTATCAAACCGGGATACCGGATACTTCGCACATCTAACCCCCAACGCTGGTGATAATAATTACACCAGAATTCCCCTGCATATTTACTGATTCCATAAACGGTAATGGGCTCAATAATGGTTTGCTGCGGGCAATTTTGTTTTGGTGAAGTAGGCCCGAATACCGCAATAGAGCTGGGCCAGTAAACCTTGTAAATTTTCTCTTCTTTGGCGATATCCAGCACATTGAGGAGGCTCGGCATATTCAGGCTCCAGGCAAGGTTAGGGTTCTTCTCCCCGGTAGCGGAAAGTATGGCTGCGAAATTCAATGATCTGCGTATACTTTGACGAATCACCTGTACGTGCAGCATCTCTTTATTCATTACATCCAGGCTTACATAAGGTCCGGTGCCTTTCAAGAGGTTATTCTCTTCGCGCAGATCGCTGGCGACCACATTGACATTGCCATATATTTTTCTAAGGGCAAGCGTAAGCTCCACTCCTATCTGGCCGGATGCACCGATCACTAAAATTTTTTCTTTTATCATATTGACGGAAAATATTGGTGCAAGATAAATAACTCCCCTCCTAATAATTAAAAAAGTGCCGATGCCCGAACGACAGACCACGGCGCCGTTTGAATGGATAGAGAATCCTCCAATCATTTCGGGGTTTTGAATCCAAATACTTAAACATATTTTTGCAATATGGAAAAATTTGTTCAGGATCTGTTCGCCGATCAGCAGTACGATAAAGATAATTTTTTTCTTATCGCGGGGCCATGTGTGGTAGAGGGTGAAGCGTTAGTAATGGAAGTCGCGGACAGCGTTTCCTCCATTTGTAAAAACCTCGGCATTCCTTACATATTTAAATCCTCCTACCGGAAAGCGAATCGTACCAGCGCGGATTCGTTTACAGGTATCGGAGACATGGCAGCGTTATCCCTGCTGAAAAAAGTGGGGGAAAAATTTAAGTTGCCAACAGTCTCAGATATCCATGCACATGATGAAGCTGAACTTGCAGCGGGTTATGTCGATGTATTGCAGATCCCCGCCTTCCTTTGCAGGCAAACCGACCTGTTGCTTGCCGCAGCAGCAACCGGAAAGGTCGTGAATGTGAAAAAAGGCCAGTTCGTGAGCGGGCCATCCATGAAATTCGCTGTTGAAAAAATTCAAAAGGCAGGTAATCAAAAAGTAATGCTTACGGAAAGGGGGAATACTTTTGGGTACCAGGATATGGTAGTGGATTACCGTAACATACCCCTGATGCAGGAACTCATAGTCCCGGTTATTATGGATTGTACGCACTCCCTTCAGCTACCCAATCAAACAAGCGGTGTCACCGGAGGCAATCCCCGGCTTATTGAAACCATTGCTAAAGCTGCTATTGCTACGGGCGCAGATGGATTATTTATTGAAACGCACCCTAACCCTGCTATAGCAAAAAGTGATGGCGCCAATATGTTACAACTCGATCTGCTGGAGAATTTACTTGAAAAATTAGTGCGGCTCAGAAAAGCTATCCTTTAAGCAGATCATCCCAAATATATCAGCACCATAAAGAAGTAAAACTTACCCTTTAATGCCAGGCTCCGTGGAACCTTGATTTTAGTGATCAAATACCTCCTTCGTGATTATGTAAGCAAATAGGTTGGTTAACGGGAATTCATGTCTTCATCCTCCCGCTTCAATTGGATGGCAAATTCTTATTTTTGACGTAAGTTGCCGGTAACCTTTATTTGTGTTAAGTTTGACTACCCTTTCAGATTACTTATTTCTTTCAAATACTTTGCAGTCCGTTTTCGTTTGCCCGCTAAGCGTCCAGTTAGCCTGTTACTCAATCCGGGCTGCCACTTACGCAGCCATGGTTTGCAACAAAAATCATTCAATTAATTTCAACCAGAACAATTTCATCCATAAATATACCTCATTATGAAAATGCTGTTTTCTACATTGCTGTTTTTCCAATGCTTTACTAACGCCTTTGCTCAAAGCGTTGCCATTACCACAGACGGACTGGCTCCTAATTCCAGCGCAATGCTTGATATCAGGAGCACTACTAAGGGGCTGCTTATTCCACGGTTGACCCAGGTACAGCGAAATGCGGTTACCACGCCTGCAACCGGCCTGATGGTTTACCAAACAGATAACACCCCGGGGTACTACTATTATAATGGGTCCGCCTGGACTTCCTTAACAGGTAGCGGCAGCGGGAGCAGTTCCTGGACGGCGAACGGGATAACTGTTTATAACACCAATGCCGGGAACGTGGGGATAGGCACATCACTTCCATTTGAAAAGCTTACTGTACAAACAACCAATAACAGTCCCGGGATATCACATCGCGGTGAAGGCGGAAACGTAATCAGGACTCAAATGGGCGGCACTTCTGCAGGTATTTTATTCTTTGCGATATGCGCATTTTCTGTTATAGTGACCGCCATTTTTCTTGCATCGGCTACAGGGAACGTCGGTATCGGTGTTGACTATCCTGCTTACAAACTGGAGGTAGCAGGAAGGGTTAGGCTCAAGACGCAATCGGATGGAAACAGTGCTGGCATCTGGTTCAACAATATAGCCAACACCACACCGATTGCCTTTATGGGTATTGCAGACAATGCTACCGCAGGACTGTATGGGGATGTCTCTGGATGGGGATTGGTAATGAACACCAATACGGGTAACATCGGGATAAAAACACTGGCTCCTGCCAATAGACTTCAGATTGGTTCTCTCGGAAGTGTTGGCTTTAGTGGCAATGACATCGCAATAGGGAATGGCACAAATGCTATGGCCATTTACCAATCAAATACTTCTACTACGTTCGCTTCCTCCACCGATATTGTCTTCATGCCACGGAATAATGCCCGTGGAAGGGTGGGGATCAATACGGCTACTCCCGATTACCCCCTTGAAGTTTCCGACTTTGTATTGTCACCTTCCATTTGTTACGCTTTTTTTGCCCGCAATGGACCCTGCGAGGAAAACATTGGTGGAAACATTGGTGTTGTTGAGACCTCCATTTATGCGTCGGGGCGTGTTCTTGCAAGCGAGTTTGACGCATTTTCCGATGCCCGCATCAAGGATATGCGCGGCACCAGCAATGGGAGTACAGACCTCGGTATCATTAATACGATCCAAATACGCGATTATACCATGAAGGACAAAGTAAAATATGGCGACAAGGCTTTCAAAAAAGTAATTGCACAGGAAGTAGAAGAAGTGTATCCACAGGTTGTTTCAAAACACACTGGGTTTATCCCGAATGTATACCAGCTTACCAGCAAAATTTCAGCGGTACCCGGTGGCTTCTTGCTGAGTTTTCTTTCAGCCCATCATATCACGGCAGGTGCAAAAAAATTACAGCTACTTGTTGAAGGTAAAAAAGAAATGCAGGAATATGACATTATTGACATCCCTTCAGCCAATGAAGTATTCATCAGGGCTGCAGAGATAACAGGTGATAAAATATTTGTATTTGGAGAAGAAGTGGAGGATTTCAGAACAGTGGATTATGAAGGCCTCGCCACACTCAATATTTCTGCCACACAGGAATTAAGCAGGCTCCTAAAAATGCAAGGTAAAAAAATAACAGAAATGGCAGCAACTATTGAATTGTTGAAGAGTAGGCAGAGCCTTAAAACGGTAGCGGATTAATATACCCATCTTTAATGATGCCATGCACCTACAAGTATCCGAACGTTAGATGCGGTATCAATGTTGAAAATGTGCTTGCAAATATTTAACAAGGAACAAACTCATCTCGATGGGTGTGAGTCGGATGTAAAAAATCATTTACAAATTTATGTTGCTAACCAATTTATACCATCCAATATAGCACTTCATATCATGAGTAATATGCAATACCCAAAAACAATATAACTGACCTTAAATTTAAAAAATGATGTTTCTAGAAATTCCTTTATATTATATTTTAGGAGCCGCCCTGATCCTCGTATTGATTGTAAATATAATTGTAAGGGTAAAAGCAAAACGCGCCGGAAATTCATTGGAAAAGTCAATAGATGAGTTAAAGCTAATGATAATCCAGGTAGGTTTTTTGCTGATAATTCTGTTATTGTGTCTTCCATCAACTTCCGTTTTATCTACCCGGTATCCGCTTGATGTAACCAGCATTAATTCCAACGAAAAAATATTATCCTATTTACAACAATACCACCGCTCTATAACCAGAACAAATGAAGTGGTGTTTTGGGGCCTTTTATTTATTATTGTTGGCTTTCTTCCAACTATATGGGCAACAATAAAAGCATATAAAAAGCATAAAAAGCAATTTTAAAATAAGATTGAAAGTTGCAAATAAAATATATCTTTCTAACTATATGAAAAGAAACAATTTCCTCTTCTCACTCCTGACTGTTGTGATGTTCCCCGTTGCAGCCCTGACCCGAAACTTACAGAAAGTATCAAGGCAAACAAAAGGTTTTAAAATAGCCGCCGGTGAAGGCCGCTTTCATGGCCACCTCCGTTTGAAAGGAGTTAATTCGTATTGGATGTTAAAATATCGGGTAAGGATACCAATGGGGACCTGGCCATCTTTGAACAAACAAGTTTGTCGCAGGGCAAAGGAACACCGCTTCATATACATCCGCTTCAAGACGAAATATTTATAGTACTTGAAGGTGAATACTATTTCCTGGTAGGAGAAAAAAAATATCATCTCAATAAAGGGGAAAGCATTTTCCTGCCGAGGAATGTACCGCACGCCTGGACCCAGGCAAGCGAAAAAGGCAAAATGACGGTGATACTGCAACCGGCAGGGAAGCTTGAATCATTTTTTGTAACAATGGCTGCAATGGACCATGAACCTTCGAAAGAAGAAATCGCCGCAATTTTCGCTGAAAATGAAATGCAGGTAATCGGCCCGCCCTTAAAGATAAATTGAGCTGCTGGTTTTAATTTGACACTAATCTTTTTGAGACCAACAGGCAATTTAATCTCCTGCTGATCTCCCCTGGTGTAAACAGTTATAATTGAGCCGTAAGCGGCTACGGTAAAATACAGTAGTTTATAAAATACAACCAATAAAAATGTGACCCAACTGAAAAACTCATCACAAAGTAAATTCATGAACTTAAGGTAACTTTAAAAAATGTGCAAGTTCCGCATCATCATTTTATTTCTGCTAACTTTTTTTCCAGGCAGAAATATTATGCCGCAGCGAAGTTTCGATTACGCCTTTCGGCAAATAAACCAATCAGACGGCTTGCTTCATAACGAGGTACTTTCTGTTACACAGGACGCAAGGGGCTTTATATGGATAGCAACTCGTAATGGCTTACAACGCTATGATGGATCTTCGTTTAGTTACTACCCGGACATGCTGAGTGACCCACTTGGAGGGCAAAATTTCGGCGCTGAAATTTATGCGGATAAAACAAATAATTATTTATGGATAAGCAATGGCGTAAACCTTGAAAGAATGAATCTGGCGAGGTATCATTTTACTTTATACGATTCAGAAAAATTAATAAAGGATTCCTCATTTATTTTTACTCCCTACAGGGATCAGGCCAATGATAGTTGGTTATTGGGTGATAAAGCCATCTATTACCATCACCCAATTACAAAAAGAAATATATTGTACCAGGTAAATATTTTACCGGAAAACTCCCGTCGAACTTCCTTTATTGCATCTGATAGCACCCGCAACGCTAAGTGGATAACACCCGGATCCGGGTTATTTCTATTTGAAAAAAAAACCAGGAAGGTGTACTCACACAAATTTAATCCAAATCATCATCCTTTATTACAGATACCATTTGCCGGTGATGCATCAACCCAGGCGGTATGTTATGTTAGACAGCAGGCAGGATATTTGGGTTACTACCTGGGGCGATAATCTATACAGGTTCGATAACACCACCAAAAAAGTATACCGCTTTTCTTTATCCGCCATAAAAAGAAACCAACAGGGTATTAAAGCAGCAGGGTCTCCCCCGCTTGTCAATTGCATACTGGAAGATAACAACCAT
The DNA here is from genome assembly GCA_037719925.1 of Ferruginibacter sp. Lineage (GTDB taxonomy): Bacteria > Bacteroidota > Bacteroidia > Chitinophagales > Chitinophagaceae > Ferruginibacter. The sequence goes on along the minus strand of JBBJMD010000040.1, from coordinate 4,902 downwards.
ACGATTTGGGTAGGCACTGAACATGCAGGCCTGCTGCGTTACAATCCTGCTACAAAAAACTTCGATTACTGTATCGCTCAAAAGAAGAAAAGGGAAAGTATTCAATATGATTATAAGATATTCAGCCTCTTCCAGGATAAAGAACTTAACATATGGGTAGGCACAGATAAAGGGATAAATATTTTTAATCCAGAGCGCCAGTATTTTAAAGTGGTACGGCACCAGGAAAATGATCCTTTATCCATCAATAAAAGTGAAATCATAAGCTGTGTTCAAAACAGCAACGGCGAAATTTTTCTGGGTACCTGGGGCGGCGGGATCGGTGTTTATGACAGCAACCTGCATTTTAAGAAAACCCTTATTTTCAAAGGGCCCCCTGATCAAAATAAGGTTTGGAGCCTTGAACAGGCTGATCATAATTCTTTGTGGGCCGGTTGCCAGCATGGCTACCTGGTATTGTACAATTTCGTCACGGGCGCAACAAAAACATTTCAACCTGAGGAGATGGAAATGTCTACTGTCCGGTGCATACAAAAAGATAAGAAAGGCAATGTACTGTTTGGATTGCAGAATGGGAAAATAGTTAAATGGGATAAACAGAAGCGTACCTTTTTCCCCTTCCGGGAAGACCAAACAAAAAGCATGCAATTGCCACCCGTATTAAATATGTTCATTGACAGGGCCGGGTATTGCTGGGTTAGCACCGAAGCCGGCTTTAAACAATTTGATCCGGATAAAATGGCCTACACTAATACATGGTTGCCCGATAGAAAACGTTCAACCAGTATTTCCGGAAAAACCAGCCTGGGTATCGAAGAATACGATGACAGCACCTTGCTTGTCGGTACTGTATATGGCGGCCTCAATTATTTTAATAAAAAGAACGGGCATTTTTCGCATTATAACATTTCTGATGGCCTGCCATCCAATACGATTTATGCCATTAAAAAAGATGCTGCAGGAAATGTATGGTTTACAACTGACTATGGACTCTTCAAATTTAACCCGGCTGATAAAAAAGTGATGCCTTACAGCATTGGGCCAGGCCTGGTCAGTTCTCATTTTATCTCAAATAAATTTTATCGCTTACAGGATGGCCAATGGTTAACTTTTACACTTGCGGAAGCAATTATTTTTACACCAGGCGAATCAGCCGTAAACTACGATCGGTTTCCGAAAATAGAAATAACGGGCTTTAAACTTTTTAACAAACCGCTATTTATTGATTCATTACTGGATACCAACAAGCCGGTAAGGCTTACTTATAAAGAAAATTTTTTTACCGTAGAATTTGCTTCTTTAAGTTTTTCCAACCCTCATCAAACCAATTATTATTACCGGCTGGATGGCGTGGACAAAGATTGGGTTAACGGCGGAACGAAAAGATTTGCCAACTACACAGGTCTTCAGGCAGGTAAATATACTTTTGAAGTGAAGGCCGGCAATGGATCCGGGGAAGCGCAAATCAAATCATTCGGGATTATCATCTCTCCGCCTTTTTGGGAAACATGGTGGTTTATATTTATCATCCTGGCATGCATCGTTTTACTGGTCTACAGTTTTGTGAAATGGCAGGAAAAAAGCATCAGGGCGATTCAAACGGAAAAAGTGAAAGTTCAGCAATTGAGTGCCGAACGATATAAAAGCCAGCTTGAACTGGAGCAGATCATCAACTATTTTTCTTCATCCCTTATCGACAAAAACACCGTGGACGAAGTGTTATCGGATGTAGCAAAAAAACTGATCGGCCGGTTAGGTTTTGTAGACTGCCTGATCTATTTATGGAACGAAGACAAAACCAGGATGATCCAAAAGGCGGCTTTTGGCCCCAAAGGCGCATCGAAGAAAACATATGAAAAACACTTAGATGTGCTTCCGGGCGAGGGAGTAACGGGTTATGTAATTCAAACAAAAGAACCACTACTAATCCCTGACACCACAAAAGACAGCCGTTGCAGGCAAGAAGAGATGCAGCTGCTGAGCAAATTAACGGTTCCCTTGATCTACAATAATGAACTGATCGGAGTGATAGACAGCGGGCATCACGAAACAAATTTTTATACTGCTCAACACCTGCAGGTACTAAGCACTATTGCCACGCTGGTGGCCAACAGGATCAAATCAATCGAAGCCGAGCAGTTACTGCAGCAGACACACATTGAAATATACAGTATGAATGAGCAGCTTTCAAAAGCAAAGCTGGAAGCTTTAAGGGCGCAGATGAACCCGCATTTTATTTTTAACTGCCTCACTTCGATAGATAATCTTATCCAGATGGATGAAAAAGAAAAAGCCACTATGTAACTGTCAAAATTTGGAGGGTGATCAGGTCCATACTCGAAAATTCAATTAACGATACAGTGCCTTGCTGGAAGGATATGACCCTGCAATTGTACCTTGAACTGGAGTCCCTGAGGTTCGACAATAAATTTTCGTACAAGCTAAAATTGATGATGATATATTGAATGGTGATTATAAAGTACCACCTCTTGTGATCCGCCATTTGTTGAAACGCCTTCACCTGGCTTGTTATATAGCAGGCGACAAAAAGCTCGTGATATATGTTTCAGTAACAACCGGGCCACTACCTCATCTAAGATATTGGTTTGGGCTGTAAGAAAGCAAACGCCTATAAATTATTGAATAAACGTTCGCACCGGTCATTGGGTATGCAAATAACCAACGACCGCATCAGGTTATTTAACCAAAACAAAAACGGTGTTGTCCTCATCACAGACATGGTAAACGAATTGCAGGAAGCCTGTGGCACCAAAGTAGCAATAAAACTTATTAACCAATCCTAATGATACAAATATGCTCACGGCGATTATTATTGATGATGAACCCAACAGCCGGAATGCATTGCGGCAAAAATTACATAATCATTGTCCAACCGTAGAGGTTATTGCTGAATGCGAAAATGGCGAAGAAGGAATTATTAGCATTGAAAAAAATAAACCTGATATTGTCTTTTTAGATGTTGAAATGCCCCGTATGAATGGCTTTACCATGTTGCACCAGTTAAAAACCAGAAATTTTGAAATAATATTCATAACCGCCTACGATCATTACGCAATAACGGCAATAAAATTTAGTGCATTGGATTATTTGGTTAAGCCTGTCGAAGTAGGAGATTTGAAAACCGCTGTGGAAAAAGCAGCTCAAATAAAAAGCCTGGCCCAGGGAAATACCCGGATCGATTTGTTGTTGCAAAATTTGCTGGAGGAAAAAACTGCGCATCAGCGGATTGTAATATCTTCAATGGAAGGCTTGCAGTTTGTGGCTACGAACGAGATCATTTACCTGGAAGCCAGCAGCAATTATACAAGTTTCTTCTTATCCGGAAACCGTAAAATTACTGCCACTAAAACCCTTAAAGATTTCGAGGACCTGTTACCCTCAACTGTTTTTATCCGAATACATCATTCCTACCTCATCAATAAAAACTGTGTGGAGAAATACATCAAAGGCGAAGGAGGTCAGGTGCTGATGACAAACGGGGTAACCCTCGATGTTGCGCGCAGAAAGAAAGAAGAATTTATAAAGGCTATCGGGCATTAAACAGCTAACTTATAACGTATCGGTTAATCACAAGATGATGATGAAAATTAGGATTCGGGATTAAATCCAAACATAGAAATCAATAAATTTCATCCTTCCTGCCGAAATTGGAGGTGTTGAAAACCGATGTTGGCCCTGAGTAATGTGTAAACAATCCCCGGTAGTATATTGAAAGCCCCATCAAATTGGTGGTAAAGAAATTTATGGCAGGTTACCTGCTTTTAGAGGTACCTCAAGGGATTGCGCCTCGCATAAAGGATATATCTTTTGATATTCATCCAGAAAGCTACAAAAAGGTAGATGATAACGGGAGAACCCATCGTGATAAAGGATATATAAATAAAATTTTTCCTGATGATTGAAGTAGCAATTCCAAGGAACTCGCCTATAGCGGTGCAAACACCGAATACATGCCATTCGATAAAATGCTTGAAATTATTCATAACACTAAGTTACAGGTTAGTAATGATTTTTCAGTTATATAAAATCTCATTTTCCTGAAAAGCTTAGGTGATTTTCAGTAAATTTGCACAAAATCAATTAAAAAGCGAAACTTGAAAGTATCAAAATGTAACAGCCGGCTTTTACAACGCTAATTTAACCCTTTTATTTTTCAAACTGACCTATTTCCTAATTTTCAAATTGACATTATGGCCTTTGACATTGAAATGATAAAAACGTTATATGCCAACTTTGGCGGCCGTATCGAATCCGCACGCCGGGCTGTTGGAAAACCGCTTACACTTACCGAAAAAATATTATATACTCACTTGTGGAAAGGTGATGCGACCACGGCTTATGATAGGGGTAAAAGTTATGTCGACTTTGCACCCGACCGTGTAGCCATGCAGGACGCCACTGCCCAGATGGCCTTATTACAGTTTATGCAAAGTGGCAGGAGTAAAGTAGCCGTACCCAGTACGGTACATTGCGATCATTTAATAGAAGCAAAAGTTGATAGTAAAAAAGATCTTGACAGGGCAGTTCATGAAAGCAGTGAAGTATATGATTTTCTGGCATCTGTAAGCAATAAATACGGGATTGGTTTTTGGAAACCCGGGGCCGGGATCATTCACCAGGTTGTATTGGAAAATTATGCGTTCCCGGGCGGAATGATGATCGGTACAGACAGCCATACAGTGAATGCAGGCGGTCTCGGCATGATCGCCATTGGTGTGGGCGGTGCAGACGCCTGCGATGTAATGGCCGGGCTGGCATGGGAACTGAAAATGCCTAAACTGATCGGCATAAAACTAACGGGTAAATTAAGTGGCTGGGCGGCTCCAAAAGATGTGATACTGAAAGTAGCAGGTGTGCTAACGGTAAAGGGCGGTACCGGCG
>JBBJMD010000167.1:0-8285 GCA_037719925.1 Ferruginibacter sp. | reverse complement strand
GTTTGGCTGATAACTCAATTGCCGCAGAAAATGTTGTTATGCGTGCAAGCCATACACTCTCCTTCCAGGTACCGAAGCTGGCATTTTTTATCCCCGGCCATAAAGTTTACACCGGCATCATTCACCTGCTCGATATTGGGCTGGATAAGCAATTTTATGATGATGAACCTGCACAATTCAGTACCCTCGATCCACAATACATTTCCTCGATCTTCAAATCAAGAAACCAGTTTGCGCATAAATATAATTTTGGCCATGCATTACTGTATGCAGGAAGTAAAAATATGATGGGCGCGGCCATACTTTGTGCAAAAGGTTGCCTGCGAAGCGGTGCAGGATTGGTGACGGTATCTGTGGAAGATGGCACCCAGCTTATTGTACAAACTGCTTTACCTGAAGCGATCACCAGCACTGAAATTGATCCCGAAAAATTATCAGTTAAAAAATCCGCTATTGGCATCGGTCCCGGGTTTGAATTATCCCGGTCAAATAATGACCTCTTATATAAATTAATATCCGGTTACAATGGGCCCCTGGTCATTGATGCTTCTGCATTATCGATACTGGCATCGGGTATCGACGGTTTTCAGCACCGAAAGAAGCAACAACCTGTGGTACTTACACCACATACGGGCGAGTTTGAAAAGCTATTTGGTAAAGATGACAATGACCTGGAAAGAATTCATACAGCGAGAAGACGGTCATTAGAATTGGGATGCTATGTAATTCTTAAAGGCCACCATACGCTCATCGCCTGCCCTGACGGACAGGTATTTTTCAATACAACAGGCAACGCAGGGATGGCAACGGCTGGCAGTGGTGACGTACTAACGGGGATGCTTACGGGCTTATTGGCACAAGGTTACTCTCCAACAGATGCTTGTTTGCTGGGAGTTTATCTTCATGGTACCGCGGGTGATGCAGCGGCTGAAAAAATGTCGCAGGAAGCAATGATCGCAGGTGACATAATCGATTGCATCGGGGAAGCATTCAAAAAATTAAGGGGCGGATAACCGGCCCTTAAATAATATCTATAATTGGGCGAACTTGGTCACTACTTACTAAATCTGACTTTTATTACCCTTACATTTTTGCTTTTCCCCTACTTTCCCCCGAATACTTTTTTCAAAATACCGGTTACCTGAGCAGCGGGATCTTTACGAATCTTCTGCTCTTCGAGGCTTATGTTGTAAAACAACCCCGCCAATGCTTTTTCGGTTACATAAGCAGTAAGGTCCGTATTTATCTTATCCGTAGAGAACATATTATACCTGGAGAATACTTTGTCCCAATATTTAGTGGCTTCTGTTTTTGCCATAGATTCTTCAATTACCGGCCTGAATTTTTCAGTTAATTCCAGGGTAGTACTCTTTTTCAAATAATCCGTTGCTGCAAAATCGCCGCCACGCAAGATCTTCAAACCATCATTAACGCTCATTTGTTTTATCGAGGTCCAGAATATATTGCCAATACCGCTGGCAGCATCTTCTGCGGCACGGTTCATAGAGAGTATGGCTTTATCTACCAGTTCACCCGCACCCATACCGCGAAGTGTTTTTTCTACTTTCCGGGCTTCAGGGGGCATTAAAATTTTTATTGCGGCATCTCCAAAAAAACCATCGGCTTTACTTAGTTTCTTACTGCTACTGTCAGTACCTATTCGCAGCGCTTCTTTTAAACCGCTGATAATATCATCATTGCTTAAATTACCACCCGAACCTGTCGAAGATGAATTGCTCAAAATTTTATCTCGGGTATTTTTACCGGTAGAATCTTTAGCGGTAACTTTTTTCAACATATCCCCAAAGCCTTGCGCAGGAACGGTTGTAGAAAAAAAAAAGGATAGCAGCCAGGGCCAATAAAAAAGTTCTCATAGTGTTTTCTTGTAGTAAGACAAAAATAGCACCATTAGTCTTTAGATTGGACGATAAGTTTTTACCTTCACTGACTTTAACAATTCAACATACATGTCTCAATTATCCATTTGGGAAAAAGAAAGCTTTTTTGGTCCGCAGGATGTAATAATTATCGGCAGTGGATTTACCGGCCTCTGGAGCGCGTTACACCTGAAGTTATTACATCCGGAACATAAAGTGACCATTCTTGAAAGGGGGCTGATACCTACCGGCGCCAGTACCAGGAATGCAGGATTTAGTTGCTTTGGAAGCCCTTCAGAACTCATAAACGATGCCCATTCAATGGGGCCCGAAAATATGTGGAAGCTGGTGGCCATGCGTTACAAGGGCCTAAGTGAAATCAGAAATTTTTTTAACGATAAAGAGATCAATTACGAAGGCGAAGGGGGCTATGAATGTTTTACAAATGATTCCGAAGACTGGGAATACTGTGCCCAAAAACTGGATTGGCTGAATGAAGGATTAAGGAATATTACCGGCCAGGAGAAGGTTTTCGCAATTGCAGATGATAAACTTCCCGGATTTGGTTTCGGGGGCTTTAAGCATATGATTGAAAATAAACTTGAAGGAGCTTTGCACCCCGGAAAATTGGTAAGGGCCTTATTAAAGAAAGTGCAGTCCCTGGATGTACAGGTGTTAACAGGCATCGGGGTATTGATTATACTGAAAACGATAACGGTATTGTTGTTACTACCAGTTGCAAGATCGAAATGAGGGCAAGGCAATTGTTAATTTGCACCAATGCATTTGCGCAACAATTGGTTCCTGCTATTGATATCGTTCCAAACCGGGGCCAGGTATTGGTCACAGGCCCGTTAAATCATCTAAGTTTCAAGGGTACTTTCCATTTTGACAAGGGCTTTTATTATTTCCGCAATCTCGGTGACCGCATTTTAATAGGTGGGGCAAGGCATAAGGCCTTTGGTGAAGAAAATACCTCAGATATGCAAACCACCGAATTGATCCAGCAGGAACTGGAAAGATTTATACGGGAATACCTGTTGCCTAAAACTACTTTTACCATTACTGACAGGTGGACAGGCATTATGGCAATGGGTGTAAACAAATCACCGATCGTGGAAGCAATCAGTAAAAATGTATTTTGCTGCGTACGTATGAGCGGGATGGGCGTTGCGTTATCACCAGTAGTAGCGCAACAGGCGGTTAACCTGATGAATAAACGATGATTAAAGTTTAATGATCCTGGCTGTAAATTTATCCTTTCCGTCTTCAACCTGCACAAGGTAAATTCCGGAAATTAATTTAGATAGATTCAGGATGGTTTTTTCCCTGCTTACGCGTGCAGTAAACACTTTTACGCCTACACTATTAAAAATATCCACTGTTTTAACAGTAAGTGCAGACGCAGCCTTGCAATCCACGGTTGTTACCGAATTTACAGGGCTGGGATAGATCCGGGTAGATGCCAGCGATACGCGGGGCTGTTTTACTGATTCAGTAATGGGCAGTGGAGAAGCCTGTGCCAATGTACTGTCACAGGCGAAAGAAGCAAGGAATGAATTACGAAAATTATTTTGAGCAAAAAGCGCACGCATTCTTTGTGCTTGTCCTTTTGTAAACATATTCATACAGGCATCATCGGAAAAATCCATAAAGTTCATGTACATATCACCATTGCTATCAGGTGAACAGGAACTTAATTTTGGAAAGCTCTGGCAACCGAAATTGTAAGATTGCTGCTGCGGTGTATCATCAACATGATCGTCTCCACAATTGTCGTCACCCCAGGTATGAATCAAGCCCAGCCAGTGACCGATCTCATGAGTCGCTGTACGGCCCTTGTTAAATACCGGCCGCAGGCTACCTGTTGTGCCAAAGACATCATAAGCAATCACAACTCCATCCAGTTCAGCCGGCGCACCGGGAGGTGTTGCATAGCCAACGCTCCTGCTGCCCAATTTGCATACCCAGATGTTCAAATAACGTTTGCTATCCCATGATGCAGCCCCGCCTTTTAAGACCATTTTCATCCCGTCATCCGTTATAAACATATCCTGGGTGGTATATTTCCTGTCAATACCGGTGGTTTTTTTTCCCTGCGGATCAACCTGCGCCAGGCAAAACCGGATCCGGGCATCACCGGCAAGCGGCTTAAAAGCGTCCGGGGTATTGGTCCTATCACTATTCAACAGGTTGAAGTCGTTGTTCAATACATCTATCTGTGATTTTATCTGGGCATCAGTAATATTCTCTGCGGAATTTTTGTATAAAACGTGAACGACCACTGGTATGTAAATAATCTCACCTGAAGCGGTATCCCGGCGAGCAATATTGCGGGTTGATTTATTGTTAAAGGAGGCAACCTGTTTTTCGATATTCCTGAACACTTCTTTGAAAGAGGGGTCGGAGGTAATCATTTGTTGCTTATACTGGCTGGTGCCACAAATACGTTGTGCATCGGCACTTAAAATTATTGAAAGAAAAAATACCAGCCCTTGTAAAAATAGTTTCATAATAACCTTGACTTATCCTGTTATCAAATGCTTCGTTTTTGAAACATTTATTTCTGCAGAGGTATTGGAAGAAGCAGGAGGATAAAGGGGATTACGCAAATAATGTGGCAGAATTTACGAGTGGAGCAACAGAGGTATTGGAAATGTTGTATGAGAATACTAATTCAATGACAGTTCAACTGGATCAGCTGGTTGGTACAGAGGTATTGGAGAAATAAAAATGAAATAAATGGTTGAGGTGTTTCAGCTTCTATACAATCGTATAAATAACCCAAATTGGGGAAAAGAAGGAAAATAACGGTTCAGAAGCGTCTCAAAATTATAATTAATTATTAAAAGTACCCAATTTAATTTTTAAACAGTCATAAACAAGGTCCCTTTAGTACTTTTGGCCATTAATTGAAATAACGCCAAATGAACCTTAAGTATTATGTGATTGGATTAATTTTTTTTGTCGCTTGTAACGACGCTGGCCCTGACTCTTCTTCTCCCCCGGAAGAATTAACTAAACCACTTACCGGTATTGCCGCACCACAAAATATTGCTGTCAATATAATAGGTATTTACCCGCATGATACGGCTGCCTATACACAGGGCCTCGAGATATATAAAGGTCAGTTATATGAAAGTACGGGTGACTACGTAAATTCTTCCATCAGGTTAACGGATATAAAATCCGGCCAGGTGACGAAAAAACATTCGATGGGAACTGAAAATATTTTTGGGGAGGGTATAACGATATTGAAAGACAGGATTTACCAGCTCACCTGGAAGAACCACCTGGTAAACGTATACGATATAAATAATATAAACAAGCCTGTCAAAACTTTTAACTGGCCTTACGAAGGCTGGGGAATAACACACAATGACACAGAATTAATCATAAGTGATGGGTCTGCGAATCTTTTCTTTGTAAATCCCGATGATTTCAGGGTACAGCGCATGATCCAGGTGCTGGATAATATTGGACCCGTTAAGGCAATCAATGAACTGGAATACTTTAATGGTTTTGTATTTGCGAATGTTTACGGTAGTGATGTCATTATCCGGATCGATCCGGCTAATGGCCATGTTACAGGCGTCATCAACCTCCCGGGAATAATCGAGCAATATGCCAAAGGGTTTACACCGGATGAAAATGAAGTACTAAATGGAATTGCCTGGGATAGCACCCGGAAGAAAATGTATATAACCGGCAAACACTGGCCAAAATTGTTTGAGCTTACGTTAAATTAACGAAACAGGTGGTAGATATAAAAAAAGCAGTTGACCGTGATCTTATAACTTCTGATTTTCACATTTCCAATTTTTAATAATTCACATTGCCCAATCCATTAAACCCGTTCTTATAAATATACAGGAACAAAACTCCCGTGCCTATTGCGCCTAATACAATGGCCCAAACCCACCACCGGTCATTTAAAAGCTGCTTGCCGTTATAATATTCTGACATTTCAACATTAGTTGTTTCCTGATCGCCCACTAACATAGCATGAGATGCTGCCTGGCGGTTTATCATTTGGGCAGGTATAGAGAAAGAAAAAATCGGGTCAACCGGTGTGGGCACAAAACGTATTTCCCCACTCATGTTTTTTATAAACGTACCAATCCCTTTTAATAAAAAACTGCCATTTTCATCAAGGTTTTTTTTCAGTAATTCACTGATCGCTGAAAATTCATTGAACCCCTTATCACTCTCCTCTTCTGCAATAAACTCAATTGTTTCTTTCGGGGCTTTGATGTGGGAATTTATAAAATCTGTTTCTGCTACAAGAGGCACCATTATCAATGTACCCATTCCGGGCAACCGGCATATTTTATTTTGAAAAAGTGTGGGCGCGATTATTTGGTACATGACAATGGTTTTTAAGAAAACTGAAGGTATAAATTTTTAAATACTTAAAAAAGTGGAGTTTAACGGGTAGTTGTTATTGCCTGGCCTTACCCCCTGGTGGTAGGATCGTTGGTTGCAGGCCGTTGATCGTTGGCGGGTAGGCACTTAATCCTGTACCAGACTGGCAAATTTGGAAGGCATCGCGTCGGAGCAACGATTATTCTTAATTACCAGCCTGGCTTAAAATTTATATATCATACCGCCTAATACATTCAATCCATATACCTGGTAATTGTGCCACCGTTCATATTTATTATTGAAGATATTGTTTACATCGAGCCAGGCGCTGAAATTTTTATTGATGGCGAATTCAAGTCCCGCGCTGAGGTCTGCGGCACCGCTTAATGTGCGGTTCACATTGTTTGCAAGTAAATAGGGTCCGCCCGTAAATGCCCTGAAATCACTCTTTAGCATTACCTGTTTAAATGCCCACCAGCGCATTGATGCTGTTATCTCCAGGGGGATCGTTCCCCAAGCCTTGTCATTATCCTGCATGCCTGTATACCCATTGAAGGTGACGCCACCGGTAATTGTAAATTTATCCTGGCTTACAAAACTCATATCCGCATGTAAACGGAGATCAGTTAATTTGCTTTCATTTACAACCACGAATGATTTATTATCAGTTGAAGTGTCATTGATATAGAACGGCAGATCGCGGTAGCTAATAAAACCTGCCTTGGCACTGAAATTAAAATGCTTGCCCACAGAGGTTTTGATACCCCCGTACAATTCTGTTTCACGCGTATTCTGTTGAATTGAAATTGTTTGTATGTATGGATTGATCGCAGATAAATTTCGGAAAGTATTTTTAATAAAACGGCCAACCAGCCCTGCCTGAACCATGAAGGATTTATCCCTGATCTGCGATTCACCATAGATGTTAGGAAGCACGCTCAATTTTCCATTGTTCCATGCCGGGCTTACACCCCCGTGAAGGGTAAGGGCTTCCGTGGTATAGATCAGTTCCGGCGATAGTTGAAAAATATTATTGTTTAACTTAACATTTGATGGCAAATTTTTGGTAGTATAAGTCGTAATATCTGCCTTCGCTGAAACCTTTATGGAAAAAACCTCCCCGAAGGTTTTTTCAACAGGCGCTTCAAGCACTATTGAACTTTCCGTTAGTTTGTCCTGGTTACTGAAATGGCTTATCTGTAGATTCGGGTTATAATTTATCCCGGTTTCATTTTTATCCTTATTACGAAGTCCTCCCTTAATGCTCACGTCCTGGAAACGTTGTAATACATCAGATTTATTGTAGTTGTGTAACGAATGGTCATAACCATATAAGTAATAATCCTGTTGGCTAATTCCCAGGCTGCCATACACTTCATGCCGCCCGGTAAAGTAACTTCCGCTTCCTTTGATGTTTAACTGTGAATAGTCCTGGTTCTTTAACTTTCCTTTTGAAGAAATAAAATCTGCGTATAAATTTACAAGCGCGATTTTACCATCGCCAAAACTAAATCCCGCACTTGCATATGGTGTCGATAGATTGCCAAAACCCACTTTAAGGAAATTCCGGATCCCCATTTCAAGCGTTGAATCAAGGGACAGGGCGAGCGGCTTCAATGATACGGGCTGGTAAGTATAGAATAAATTTTGCGGAGGTATATTGTAAGGCGCTATAATTTTTGAAGTATCGGCGACCAGGTTACTAGCTGAAAAATTTACTTTAACTGCGTTTCTAAGAACAGGCTTATAGGTAGATGTTATATCAATGGTTTGTTTCCGTGCAGTATCGCGCTGTGCAAAAACCGAAAATGCGGTAACGCAAAAAACAAGCGTGGTCATTAAATTTTTCGTTATCATATGAAACATTATAAATTTTAAGGCGCTATAAAATATACAGGGTATTGAAAAACGGGTAACCATTAATTAATTTTAGAACTCACTTTTTCTTCTTCCATTGCTTTATCTAACCTTTGCTGTGCCTGGGTTTTAAATTCCGGGATAACAGAGTTCTGTGCAACGCTTTGGAAAGTAGCTTTGGCGTTA
>JBBJMD010000039.1:0-24563 GCA_037719925.1 Ferruginibacter sp. | reverse complement strand
TATCTTCTGCGATGCAGTACCTTTAGCCGAATTTTGTTTGGCTGCCTCCTCACTGATCTCGCGTAAGCGTTTTGAATTCTCTTCAATTACCAGGTTGCCGATACCCCATTGGCTTTCTTCGCCTGGAATCGGGTTCGCTTTAATCCAGCCCCCATTGGCATACATGAATATATCGTTACCCGGCTTAATGGTGGTATCTAAATGAACAGCGAGCACGTCGGCTTTCATAGTTGGCGTAACACTATTATTACAAGACATTAAAAATATTCCCCCGATTACCAACGCAATTAACTGTTTCATTTTAATGTTTTTATTTTAAAAATAAGGAATGATTCGGGTAATGGTTAAAAATTTTGACGGGTGGAAATTGGCAGGAGCGCTTTTAAAAGAACGTTGGATAAAACCAACACGCCCCTGGCTGTGAGTTACCATTGAGTGGGCAAAAGGGTTTTCAAATGCATACTATTAAATCAGAAGTTATGACAAATCATTCACCAGCTGGAAAAAGACCTGCAGCAATGAAAAGATACACCCGGTTTATCGAAGAGTTAGTAGGAAGAGCAAGGCATGTTTGGATGTAAACTAACGAAGTAAAGATAACTCCGTTCGTATGATCGCTGAAGACCGAATACCTTATTTTTACTTTTATATTTATAAGTATGACCCCTGAAAGAATAGACAGACTTACATCAGTATTAAATAAAAGGCAGCCGGATCTTACCGTTGTACTGGAAAATGTTTTTGATCCGCACAATATATCTGCTGTTATGCGCACCTGTGATGCTGTAGGCATACAGGATATTTATATTCTAAATCATAAAATTCCACCGCACCGGAAATGGGGTGCAAACAGTTCTTCCAGCGCCGCTAAATGGCTTACTATTCACCAGTTCACAGATGCCCAGGCCTGTTTTACAGATCTGCGAAAATGCTTCAAAAAGATTTATACTACTCATTTGAGCGCCGATGCAGCGGGCTTGCACGAATTGGATCTGACCGAACCGGTAGCATTGGTTTAGTAATGAGCACAGTGGTGTCAGCGAGGAGATCATTGCAATGGCCGATGGTAATTTTATCATTCCGCAGGTGGGGATCATAAAATCGTTGAATATATCTGTTGCCTGTGCCGTTACATTATACGAGGCTTTCCGGCAAAAAAATATTGCAGGCCACTATAAGGAAGCGAAACTGGAAGGAGAAAAATTAATTTCGCTAAGGGAAGAATGGGGATTTATTGCCGGCGGGGGGGAATAATCGGTAATGTGCGAAATATAAAGTTTACCCGGTTTTGCCACGGGAAGGATATATAGGACGGAACGCCGTGGATGCACATCCACCGTAAAAGGGAAAGCAAGGAACTTGAATTAAAATAGAAAAAATTTCTGCTTTTACCTGACAATTGTTAACCTTAAACCTAACTTTTTGCCTTTTTAGTTAAACAAATATTGTTAACTTCAATCCTTCCCTGGTATAATTTAGTATATACAGCAGTATCGGAAGAATACGATCGGTTTGCAGGTTTCCCCGCAATGCTTTGATATTATCCCGGTTAAATTTACTTTTGCAAATAATTTGGGCAAATTTTTTATTTTTTACTCATAAAATTCATTTACAGGTAGACAGTTATGCAGCAAAGTGTAAACAGGGAAAATTGGAAATCCTTTATTGATTCCGGGATGCTGGAATCTTATGTAGCCGGCAACCTGCCCGATTCGCAATGTGAGATTGTTGAGCTAATGGCTGCTGAATTTTCCGAAATAAGAGAGGAAATTGTTGCAATAAGTGAGGCTGTCGAAATATACGCGAAGGCGAATGTAAATACCCCGGGCCCGGTCGCAAAGCCACTTATAATGGCAATGATTGATTATGGGGAAAGAATAAAACATGGTGAGCAACCGACATTTCCGCCCGTTTTAAACGAGCATTCGTTAATCAGTGATTTTTCTTTATGGCTCGATAGGCCGGATTTAGTTTTACCTGGTGACTTTAAAGATATCCACCTTAATATAATCGGATTTGCTGATGGGATCACTACTGCTATCGTGTGGATAAAAGACAGAGCGCCTGCGGAGGTCCATGAGACTGAATATGAAAAATTCCTGATTGTGGAAGGAACCTGTAATATTAGTGTCGGAGAAAATGTTTTTCCTCTTATCCCGGGAGATTATTTCTCCATTCCGCTCCATGAAAATCACCAGGTGATCGTTACTTCTAAAATTCCCTGTAAAGTTATTTTACAAAGGATGGCTGCGTGATACCTGGTAATGAATATTGGATGCCTGTACCTTTTACCCCATTTCCTTTCCTGCCTGGTTTGAATACAGTTAATTGCTGCTTCACTTATTTTTCGCCTTTGGTAATACTTGTTCTGTTCCAGCTCAAGAATACTCGATTGCTACCTCTATTACTCTTGCCAGTTGAATGATCAAATCCTGCATTAATCCGGTTTCAACAACACTCCTTTGTATTACTGCCGTCATCCCGTACCTTTGCGCGCTAAATCAGGTACTTAGTGCAGGCTTTATCAACTCCGCCATAAGCTAAACTCCAACAAAAAAGAACGCTATTAACAAAGATGAAGTACATCAACGAAATAAACAAACGCAAAACCTTCGCCATTATATCTCACCCGGATGCCGGTAAAACCACACTCACAGAAAAATTTCTATTATTTGGCGGTGCAATTCAAACCGCCGGCGCTGTAAAAAGCAACAAAATTAAAAAGCATGCTACTTCAGATTTTATGGAAATTGAAAGGCAACGGGGTATTAGCGTGGCTACCAGTGTAATGACGTTTGAGTATGATGACCACCTGATCAACCTGCTGGATACCCCCGGCCATAAGGATTTTGCGGAAGACACCTATCGCACCCTCACAGCAGTAGACAGTGTGGTGCTGGTGATCGATAGTGTGAATGGGGTGGAGGAACAAACAAGACGGTTGATGGAAGTGATCGCAATGCGGAATACCCCCGTCATCGTATTCATTAACAAAATGGACCGCGACGGCAAAAACCGCTTCGACCTGCTGGAAGAAATAGAGAATGAACTGAAGCTGCAATTGCATCCGATGACCGTCCCCATTAACAGTGGCAAGGATTTTAAAGGAGTGTATGATCTTCATAAAAAAAGTTTGATACTTTTCACGGCGGGCACACGCGGGAATGATGAAGATGTGGTTGAAATTAAAGACCTGGGTGAAGCTATCCTGGATGCTAAAATAGGGGAGAAAGATGCCGCTACCCTTCGCGAGGACGTTGAACTGATAGATGGTGTTTACGGTGAACTTAACCTTGCTGATTATTTAAGCGGCAAGACTGCACCTGTTTTTTTCGGAAGTGCCGTCAATAATTTTGGGGTAAAAGAAATGCTTGATACATTCGTCAGGATTGCACCAACACCAAGACCCTGGCATACTACGGGACGGGATGTAACACCTGATGAAGAAAAATTCAGTGGTTTTATTTTTAAGATTCATGCTAACCTTGATCCCAAGCACCGGGACCGGATTGCTTTTTTACGGGTTTGCAGCGGTCGTTTTGAGCGCAATAAATATTATAAACATGTACGGCTTGAAAGAGATCTGAGGTTTAACAACCCCTATAGTTTTCTTGCACGGCAAAAGGAAGTAATTGAGGATGCTTACCCTGGCGATGTGGTAGGGTTATTTGACACCGGCAATTTTAAGATCGGAGATACCCTTACGGATGGAGAGAAATTTTATTTTACAGGCATCCCATCCTTTTCACCGGAAATCTTTAAAGAGGTCCAGAACAAGGACCCTATGAAAACGAAACAATTGGAAAAGGGTTTGCTCCAGTTAACAGACGAGGGGGTAGCACAGTTGTTTACGCAATTTGGGGGTAATAAAAAAATCATCGGATGCGTGGGAGAACTCCAGTTTGAAGTAATACAATACCGCCTCTTGCAGGAATACGGCGCTTCTGTACAAATGAACGGCCTGCCGTTTTTCAAAGCCTGCTGGCTTACCAGCGAAGACCCAAAAAAACTGGCCGATTTCATTAGATTTAAACAGGCCAATATCGCGGAAGATAAGGATGGCCACCTTGTGTACCTCGCCCAAAGCGAATGGTTCTTAAATACCGAAAGACAGAATAACCCGGGTATTGAATTTCATTTTACCAGCGAGATTCATAAATAAGCAGTACCTTCTTATAGTGGATTGTCCACTAAAATAAGCTGCTGTTGAAGGTTGTAAGACATACCAGGCTTACGCTTTAAATTCCTGCATGACCGGTAATATAAAAATTCTTATTGAATACCGGTATAATTATGCGGACTAATACTTTTCAATTCCTTTTTTATTTCTTTTGATACCTTCAGGTCAGCTATGAATTGAGAGATGGCTTTTTTATCAATCGCGTGTTTTCCCCTCGTTAACTCTTTTAATGCTTCATAAGGTTGTGGATAGTTTTCCCTGCGTAAAATGGTTTGTATTGCTTCCGCTACCACCGCCCAATTATTCTCAAGGTCTGCTTTAAGCTTTGGTTCATTTAAGATCAATTTGTCCAGCCCTTTTGCAATGGACCTGGTAGCCAGGATCGTGTGGGCAACAGGGATACCGATATTTCGTAATACGGTAGAATCCGTAAGGTCGCGCTGCAACCTGGATAAAGGCAATTTAGCAGCAAGGTGCTCCAGTAAAGCATTGGCGATACCAAGGTTGCCTTCCGCGTTTTCAAAATCGATCGGGTTTACCTTGTGCGGCATTGCCGATGATCCGATTTCACCCTTCTTTGTTTTTTGTTTAAAATAATCGCTGCTTACATAAGACCAGATATCCCTGCAGAGATCTATAAGTATGTTATTGATTCTTTTGATTGCATCAAAATGCGCTGCCAACATATCGTAATGTTCTATCTGTGTTGTGTACTGCTGTCTTTGTAACCCCAATTTTGTTTGTGTAAATTCATTGGCAAATTTTATCCAATCGTATTTCGGATAGGCGACATGGTGAGCATTAAAATTTCCGGTGGCTCCGCCGAATTTTGCCGTAAAAGGAATGAAATTAAACTGGCGAAGCTGGTTTTCCAGCCTTTCTACAAATACCATTATTTCTTTGCCTAACCTGGTTGGCGAGGCGGCCTGCCCGTGGGTGCGTGCCAGCATGGGTATATCTTTCCATTGCCGGGCTGCCTGTAATAATTGTTGTTGCAGGTTTATAACTGCAGGGAGGTAATCGTTTACCATTGCATCTTTCCAACTAAGCGGGATCGCTGTATTATTGATGTCCTGGGAAGTTAGCCCGAAATGTATCCATTCTTTTACATTGCCGCCACCGCATTTTTCCAACTCATCTTTTAAAAAATATTCCACTGCTTTAACATCGTGGTTGGTTATTTTTTCGGTCTCTTTTATCGTTGCAGCGTTTTCAAGTGAAAAGTTAGCCGGGGTTTTTTGCAGGTATGCTTTTACAGGTGCAGGTATTTGAAAAAATTTCTTTTCAGCTAAAAATAAAAAATATTTCACTTCCACTAACACCCTGTATTTTATAAGTGCATATTCGCTAAAGTATTGATCCAAATGTTGTACCTGGTGGCGGTAACGCCCGTCAATCGGCGAGATAGCAGTAAGTTGGCTTAATTCCATATTGAAGCTGTAAATTTGCAGCCAAAATTATACTAAAGCATTTGGACAGAAAAATAAGAGTAGGGGCCGTTGACTATCTCAACACTAAACCACTGGTATATGGGATACAACAGGGGATGATGAACGATAGGGTGGAATTGTATTTCGATTATCCTTCAAATATTGCTTCAGCACTGTTAACTAATAAGATTGATGTAGGCCTAGTTCCAATCGCGATCTTACCACAACTTCACCAATACCAGTTCGTTTCTGATTATTGTATCAGCGCTGATGGGGAGGTAGCCAGTGTTGGCTTGTTCAGCGAAGTGCCTGTACGGGAGATAGAGGTGGTGCTCCTGGATTATCAAAGCAGTACGTCCATTGAACTTGCACAGCTTTTGTTAAAAGAATACTGGAAAATAAATCCC
Source organism: Ferruginibacter sp. (assembly GCA_037719925.1). Taxonomy (GTDB): domain Bacteria; phylum Bacteroidota; class Bacteroidia; order Chitinophagales; family Chitinophagaceae; genus Ferruginibacter. The sequence goes on along the minus strand of JBBJMD010000039.1, from coordinate 18,546 downwards.
GTGTTTAAGAAAGCGGATATTGATTTCCGGGAAAAGATATCAGGCAGTACAGCAGCCGTAGTCATTGGCGACCGTGCCTTTGAACAAAGGAATATCTCGGCATACAGTTATGATCTTGGGGTGGCCTGGAAAGAACTGACCGGGCTTCCGTTTGTCTTCGCGGCCTGGGTAAGCAATACACCGCTTGATCAATCTTTCATAGCAAATTTTAATGCTGCCAACGAATTTGGATTAAAGCATATTGATGATGTAGTGAGGCAGAATCCGTGCGACTTATTTGATCTGAAGCAGTATTATACCAAATATATCCGTTACCGCTTAACGAACGAGAACAGGAAAGGAATGGAGGAATTTTTAAAAAGGCTTGGTCAAAGATCAGGCGAAGAAATTCCTTTCTTTAAATAAGCCCAAAAAGGATAATTTTGCAGCTCATTTTAAATTGTTAGTACATGGCCGAAACCCTTGGAATGTTGTGTGATAAACTTACGATAGTTAAATTAAAACAATACCATAGTTCCGACGGGGCTAGATTACAGAGCCTTGATCAGCAGTGTCAACAGTTACAAGATGAAATCGATGAATATTTTGCCGATGCGGTTTCCGGGAAAATTCCAACGGAAAGGCTCACATTTGCGAGTAACAAGATTTTTAAACAGCAAGGCAACGAGGTAAAAGATGTGCAGGGAAAGATCGGCGAAGTATTTTACCAGTTGGCAGATATCAATTGCAGGTTATGGCACGAACAGGAAAAAGTATATGAATTTGAGCAAGTGCCGTTGGAAGAAAAAGATATGGTCGTAAAACAGCTGGCGCTGTTAAACCTGGAACGCAATAAATGTATCGATGCCATCAACCTGCAGTTTGCCACATTTGTGTCAACTCATAATAAAAATTAATTTATGCATATTCGTAAAAGGACTACCTGCAGGGTATGTGGTTCCGCCTCATTAACGCCGGTTATAGACCTGGGCCCGCAATATTTACAGGGTTCTTTTGTAAAGCCGGGTAAGGAAATGCCTTCGCACAGGAAGATCAATTGCTCGCTGGTAAGGTGTAACCCACAGGAAGATGAGAATGCCTGCGGCTTACTGCAAATGCAGCATAGCGTGCCTCCTGAAATTCTATATGCTGCTTACTGGTACCGTAGCGGAACTAATACCACGATGAGAAATCATTTAAAAGGGATTGTTGACAGTACGCTTGATTTATTAAAAAAAGATAATTGCAGGGTATTGGACATAGGTTGTAATGATGGCACTTTATTAGATTTTTACCCCCAAAATTTTATAAAATTTGGTTGCGACCCAAGTGATGTGGCGCAGGAAGTAAAGAACGCGACCGTTGTGCAGGATATATTTCCCTCCATGGAATTATCTACGGCCATCGGCAATCAAAAAATTGATGTGATTACTTCCATCGCTATGTTCTACGACCTGGAGAGCCCGGTCGATTTTGTGAAGAATATTAAGCGCTATTTGTCTGCAGAAGGGATATGGGTTTTTGAAATGAGCTACATGCCGCACATGCTTGAACTTGATAGCTATGATACCATTTGCCACGAACACCTGGAATTTTATAGCCTTGCGGTATTGGAAAAAATAGTGGCAATGGCGGAAATGAAAATCTTTAAAATTTCCTTTAATGATATCAACGGCGGAAGCATCAGGTGTTACGCTACGCACAAAGAAAGCGGCCTTTATTACAATAAGGAAAATCATAAGCTGATGAATGATGTAAGGCAAAAGGAATTCGACCTCGAGCTCGATACCGACAAGCCTTATGTGGCCTTCCAGTACCGGATAGAAAAAGTAAAAAACGAGTTGCACAATTTGCTGGTAAAATTAAAGCATGATGGTAAAAAAGTACATATCTATGGTGCATCTACAAAAGGAAATACTATTTTACAATGGTGCGATATCAACAGCATGCTGGTGGAATATGCTGCGGAAAGAAATCCTGATAAATACGGGGCCTACACATTGGGAACTAATATCCCTATAATCAGTGAAGCAGAAAGCAGGGCCATGAACCCCGATTACTACCTTGTATTACCCTGGCATTTTAAAGAGGAGTTTATAGAAAGAGAAAAGCAAGCGCTGGAAAAAGGAACGGGTTTTATATTCCCGATACCTACCATTGATATTTACAAGCAATAATAATGAATAAAACTAAGGTACTCTTCATATCACATCCAAAAAAACAATGTGGTGTTTTTGAGTTTGGAAAGAATATCTACCGGGCGATCGCCGATTCTGAAAAATATGAATTCATCTGGATCGAGTGCAGTTCACTAATTCAGTTGCGCCAGTCAATAAGCTTACACAATCCCGCCGCGATCATATATAATTATCATCCTGCAACGATGCCGTGGCTTTGCAATCGGAAGGGGCCTAAACTTTACAAAAATAATGTGCATGATATCCGTGTGCTTCAAATAGGTATCATTCATGAGATCACCCAGGAACTTGCTGATAGTGCAACGAATTATCGCAAACCATTTATCATTGGTGGCTCCAATAAGTTAGCGAATGTTTTGTTTGATTACTACATAGCGGCTGATCCACGTTATTGTTGCGAAATCCTATTGTATATAAAACAGGAAGCATTCCTTCCTATAAAAATAATTTTCCATTACCCGCCGTAGTAACGGTAGGCAGTTTTGGTTTTGGCACACCACAAAAAGGATTTGAAAAAATAATCATAAAGGTGCAGGAGGAATTTGATGATGCCATCATCCGCCTGAATATTCCGTCGGCCGATTTTGGAGATGCAGATGGTTCCAATGCAAGAAAAATAGCTGCTAACTGCAGGGCATTACTACGTAAAAAAGGAATTCAACTCGAAGTAACACACGATTTTTTATCAGATAATCAGATGCTGGATTTTTTGGCGCAGAATTCTATCAATGTTTTTTTATACGAAGCGACCAGTGGGAGAGGCCTGTCAAGCGCGACTGATAATGCATTGGCGGTTGGGCGGCCGTTGGCGATTTCTAACAGTTCAATGTTCCGTCACGTTCTAAAAACCGTCCCCTCGGTTCGCCTGGATACGAGTAGCCTGAAACAGGTACTAACGGGCGGATTTGAGCCATTTCAAAAACTACTCCTTGAATGGGATGGAACAAATACCCGGTGGGAATATGAACGGATTCTTGACTCAGCGATTAATAAATATGGCAATACTGCAAGGCCAAAAATGGGTATTGTGAGGACTATGCAATCACACTACCGAAGGTTATTATCATTGCCCGATAAATCATTTACATGGTTAAGAAATACGGAAGCCGCAACGGAAGACTCGCTTGCATTTGATTATGCTATTACTTATCGCCCTATTATTTTATCCAGGGCAGATTCGCTCAATAGGATATTGGATAATAAAGCAAGGATGTTATATGCGCCGGCAATAGAAAAGCTGTTTGGGATTGTTCCAAAAACCATGGGTAAAAAAATAGCGGAAGCGAACGTACAGCAGGCATTTGTTTTTGATACAGTATGCAGGTTTTTGCCATCATACCCACAAGCCAAAATACTTTGTGTTGGAAGTTATGAAGATACTGCATCTATGAGCCTGATCAGGATGGGACTGGCAGTAGAGGAGATAGACCCGATGATCACTTATTATCTCCAGGAATATACAACAAAACCTACCACCCGGCTGAATTCTTACAACATTATTTTAAGTACCTCAGTTATAGAACATGATCCCGACGATGAATCATTTGTAAGATGTATCAATGACCTGCTGGCTCCGGGAGGTGTGGCAATAATTACCTGTGATTATAAAGATGGCTGGAGACCCGGGGACCCAAAACCCCCTGTGGATGCAAGGTTCTACACGCAGCAGGACCTCAGGCAACGTTTATTAGATCACATGCCGGACTGTATATTGGCAGACGAGCCACAATGGGAGTGCCCCAATCCTGATTTTCATTATCTCGGTAAGTATGTGTACAGTTTTGCAACCTTCGTAGTAAAAAAGAATCAATTTTAATGACAGCAATTATCTTTGGCGCCAATGGACAAGATGGATTTTATTTGACGGACCTATTACAGCAACAAGGTTATACGGTAATAGGAATTTCCCGGACGGGTAAAGAACAAGCCACAGATATTACCAGTTACGATAGTGTAGCAGCACTTGTTAGCACTACTTCTCCCAGGTTTATTTTTCATTTTGCCGCTAACTCCACTACAAGGCATGACGCATTATTTGAAAATCATGCTACGATAAGCACCGGCACAATCAATATTTTAGAAGCAGTCAAAAATTTTTCCCCGGATACTAAAGTTTTTATTTCAGGAAGCGGGCTTCAATTCGTTAACATCGGTGAACCTATTAAAGAAACGGATGAGTTTGATGCAAAGGACGCGTATTCCGTGAGCCGTATTCATTCGGTGTTTGCGGCAAGATATTACAGGCGGCTGGGATTGAAGGTTTATGTCGGTTATTTTTTTAATCATGACAGTCCCCGGCGGAATGATAGGCATATGGCTAAAAAGATTGCTGAAGCTGTAAAGCGCATTGCTGGTGGAAGCCAGGAGAATTTAGAGATAGGGGATACCAGTGTTGTAAAAGAGTGGACCTTCGCGGGCGATATTGTTAAAGGCGTTTGGACGTACATGCAACAGGATCTTGTTTACGAGGCTAATATCGGCTCAGGCCTTGGGTATTCTATTGAAGATTGGTTAGCGACCTGCTTTACCCTGGTATCGAAAGATTGGCGGCAATACGTGATATTAAAAAATGATTTCAGGCCGGAGTATAAAAGTTTAGTATCTGATTCATCCCTTATTTTTTCCCTGGGTTGGAAACCAAATATTTCTTTTGAGCAGTTGGCAAGGATGATGCTAAGCTGATTATATAGTTTATGGAAAGAGCAAGCAAGATACTGTTGGTTGAATTGTGTGCAAACGGCGACTGTTTGTATGCAACTGCAGTAGCACGGCAAATCAAACATGATTATCCGGGCTGCCACCTGACATGGGCAATAGCGGGCTTTTGCAAAAGTATTATTTTTCACAACCCATATGTAGATGCAATAATGGAGGTGAACGATGCTCCTAAGAACGACCTTGCAGCCTTCAGAAGATTCAAAAAAAGGATTCTCAGGCAAAAAAAAGAGGGGCTTTGGGATGACGTTTTTATAACCCAGGTAATTGATGACAATGCGGCGAATTATGATGGATGTATCCGTTCCGCTACATTCCGGGGCTACAAAAATCCAATAACCGTTCCAGTAACACCGGTACTCAGGATCTCCGGGAAAGAAAAGGAAAATGTAAAGGACTTTGCCGATAGAAATAGTCTTTCACAATATAAACACATCGTTCTCTTTGAATTTTCACCATTAAGCGGACAGGCGAATATTACGAAAGAATCCGCGTTGAAAATTGCGGAAGAACTGGTAAAGGAAACCGGTGCGGCAATTATTTTATCGTCCGGCGAGCATATAACACATACTGATAAACGGATCATTGATGGCAGCGTTTTGAGTATCCGGGAAACTGCAGCGTTAACCCATTATTGTACTTTTTTGATAGGTTGTTCAAGTGGTATTACCTGGGCGAGTACATCAGACGCGGCGCGAAAATTGCCTATGGTACAACTATTATCGCCCACTTCCATTTACCTGAACTCCGTAGCCCGCGATTTTGAAAGGCATGGCCTTTCTGACTATGAGCTCATCCAGGTAACAAACCTCCATACTGATCATATCATCCAGGGTGTATCAATGGCCCTCTCAGATTTTAACAAAGCAAAGAACAAATACCACCAGGAAATTCCTGTAAATTTTTTAACCACCAGGTATATTGTTTGTAATCTTATAATTCATTTCCAGTTTAGCGCTGTTTTTAAACACATAAGGATCAACACAAAATTATATGGCCGCCGTCTTTCGTTTTATAAGGAATGTATTTATGGTGCCTTAATCCTGCCATCAGTGGTAACCAAAATTTTGTGGCAAAGGACGGCAGGCAGGTAAGGTTGTTATGTGCTTTGCCAGCGTATCTCAGTATCAGCCATACGCAGCATGATAATTAATTTACTGACATTTATAAATTATGAAAAAGATAAAAGCTGTTATTTTTGATCTTGATGGAACATTAGCTAACACACTCCCTCTCTGCATTCAAGCATTTCGACAATCTATAGAACCTCTCGTCAACCGCCCGATATCCGACACTGAAATCATTGCTACTTTTGGTCCCTCAGAAGAAGGAACCATAATGAGATTAGCGCCTGATCATTATGAAAAAGGGGTTTCTGACTATTTACACTTCTATGAAGTCCTACATGAAATCTGCCCTATACCATTTGACGGAATTGAGGATTTACTAACCACTTTAAAAGATAAACACATTCGAATTGCAATGGTGACAGGTAAAGGGAAATATAGTACCCATATTTCCTTAAATAAGTTTGACCTGGCTCATTTTTTTGAATTCATTGAAACGGGTTTGCCAGATGGACCAAGAAAGTCAGAAGGAATTCAGATAATTTTAGACTCATTACCAGAGATAAAAAAGGAGGAATTTATTTATGTAGGCGATGCACCCAGTGATATTATTGCAAGTAGAAAGGTTGGCATTCCTGTTATTGCAGCTGCCTGGGCAGACACAGCAGAACCTGAAACTTTAAAAGAATTAAATCCAGATGAATTATTCTACAACATAATGGACTTTACAAATTGGCTTTATACCAAAATATAACAAGTTTGCTAACAGAAAGATAAAGCACAACCAGGCATGATAAAAAATCAGGAGATTGGAATACCAGCTCTTATTCAGATCAGCCTGGGGTCCAGCATACAATTTTTAATATAGCTAGGTTCGTAATTTGTACTTTGGTTTTTCAATTTAGCCTCGTTTCGGTATGCCCAGTATCAAATTGTTGAATACGCCATTGCAAAAAGTAATACGAATACTTCAGGTACCTTTAGAAGAAGTTTAAAAGACCAGGGATAATTCTTAAATCCGGGGAATACTTGGAAGCCTTAACCCTGACAGTATTGTATTAAAAATCTTGCCCGTTTTGCGGATTAACTTTTCTGCTGGTGTGCGTTTCCATTCTGCAAATGGATCGCCTACCAATACACCGGATGATAAGGAAACAGGTTCCGTAATAACACGCTTTTCAATAATAGTGATGCTGTTGTAATAATGTAAGGCATGCACCGTCTTTGTATACTTGTCCATTTTAAAAATGCTTTGCCGGGAGTGCCAGCCGTGGAGTGAATCCACCAGGTTTTTGCTGAATTCATTAAATGTGCCCATCCTTTTATAACCGCCCCCATAATCAAGCCAGTAGCAGGTATGAAGGTCCTCTACGGCATAAATACCCTCATCCTTTACGTGATCGAAGAGCTCCAGGAAGGATGTTTTTATTTGATTCATAGTGTGGCCTCCATCATCGATCACGATATCGATTGGAGGGATTTCCCTTTTTAAGTTTTGTAAAAAATTTTTATCTGATTGAGAGCCAATAAATACCTGTATGTTTTCTTCCTCAAATTTTTTACACTCCGGGTCTATATCAATGCCATAAATTTTTGCTTTCGGTTAAATACTCTTTACATTTGCAATACCCGCCCTGGAACACGCCTATTTCCAACACCACGATTTCTTTATCCCGGTAGGCGCTGAAATGCCGGTCATATATTTCAAAATAATGCTCCCACTTGTGTATTACTCTTTTCGTATTTTTATCAAAGTATTTCTTTAAATCATTCATTGGGGAATTATTTTTTAGATGATTTTTTGCCGCTGAACTTGTTAAGTTGTTAGAATTGTAAACGCATAGTTGAATAGGTACCAGGGAACTTTATGTTTGCATAATCAGGTATTCAAGTCACCTTTTTACTAACCTCTTTTCTAACATAATCTTAAAACTTTCATCTTCTCTTTTGTAATTTCAACTCGGCTTCCATCATTTCCTTCACCATCATAGAAAGGTCATATTTTGGCTGCCACCCCAGTTTTGTATTAGCTTTCGTTGCGTCACCAATAAGCAGGTCAACCTCCGTGGGCCGGAAGTAACGGGGATGGATACCCACCACCTGCTTTCCAATAGGCAGTTGGTAATCCGGGTGGTCGCATTTGGCTACAAAAGCTTTTTCATCAATTCCGGTTCCCTTAAACTCCAGTGTGATACCTGTTTCCGCAAATGACATGGTTACAAAATCCCGTACCGTAGTGGTTATCCCGGTTGCAAGTACAAAGTCTTCCGGTATTTCCTGTTGCATCATCAGCCACATTCCTTCTACGTAATCTTTTGCATGGCCCCAATCTCTTTTCGCTTCAAGATTACCCAATCTTAATATTTCGTCACCACCATTTACAATTTTAGCAACGGCGATGGTAATTTTCCTGGTCACAAATGTTTCACCTCTCAGCGGGCTCTCATGATTAAATAAAATCCCGTTAACTGCATACATTCCATATGCTTCGCGGTAATTCACCGTGATCCAGTACCCGTATAATTTAGCAACACCATAAGGAGAACGGGGATAAAACGGGGTAGTTTCCTTTTGCGGAACCTCCTGTACCAATCCATATAATTCTGAGGTAGATGCCTGGTAAAATTTTGTTTTCTTTTCAAGTCCGAGTATCCTGATCGCTTCCAAAATTCTTAACACACCAATGCCGTCTGAGTTAGCGGTATACTCAGGGGTTTCAAAGCTAACCTGCACATGGCTTTGAGCGGCCAGGTTGTAAATTTCATCAGGCTGCGTCTGTTGTATTATCCGTAACAGGCTTGACGCGTCAGTCATATCGCCGTAATGTAATTGGAACCGGTCCGACAAACTTTTGTCATTAAACAAATGATCGATCCGGTCGGTATTGATGAGGGAACTGCGGCGCTTGATGCCATGTACGGTATATCCTTTTTTAAGTAGCAGCTCTGCAAGGTAAGCTCCATCCTGGCCGGTAATTCCTGTTAATAACGCGATTTTCATAGTTATCCTTATTGATTAAATAACAAATAATTATTTACTAATATTTCCAAAAGCCAATGCGGCATACTGCTTAACGTAGTATATCGCTGCGAAAATATACCATCTCGGGCCGGGATAAAATTTTTTCATGAATTTTGCATGATTTTTAATTGAAACCTTCCGTACGGCCTGTAACTTATTTTTGTCTGTACTGCCCCTGTGTACATGCATCACTTTAGCTTCGGGCAGGAAGTCGATACGGTAACCTAATTGCTTAAAATCCCAGCACCACAACACATCCTCGCAATACATGAAAAAATCATCGGAGAGTTTTTGCTTAGGTAATTGTTGAATGATCTTGCGTGGAAATAACATAAACGCGCCCCATACCCAGTCACAATCGGCAAATCCCCGGTGATCGAAATAATGGTGCAGCATCAAAGATTCTCTTTTAGGCTTGGGTAATAATTTATACAAAGGAAAAACTTCGAGTAATTCCCAGTTGATCGTTCTAAACCGGCGGCAATTATATTGTATGGTTCCATCGGGATAAAGCAACTGGCAGGTAGCCATTCCAACAGATGAATTTGCCTGCAAGTGGTCAAGGCAAATTTTAGGCGCATTGTTTATTAATTCAGTATCGCTATTCAGCAGTAGAAGGTACTCACCGGTTGAATGGGTGATGCCCAGGTTATTTCCCCCGGTAAAGCCGTTATTCACTTCATTCACGACCAGTTTAATATGGGGGAATTGTTGTGCAAAGAGTTTCGGATCGCATTCAACGGAAGCATTATCCACTAATACGATTTCAAATTCGACCTCTTTTAATTTTTCATAAAGGGAAGCAATACACCTGGAAGTAAGGGAATAAGTGTTATAGTTAATGATGATGATCGATAGATGCATGAAAAAAATTAAATGATTTTTGGAGTAATCACACTTTTACATTCGCTCCAATATGATTACCATTTGGTCACCCTTTTTTTGTTTATTTAATTTTTTTGCCAGGAAATGGTACTTGTAGGTATTTTTTTAAGGCAAATCAATCTGCCTTTGAACTAATTGCCGCTATCTCCATTCACACAATACTGTTGTTTAGCAGTGAAAAAAATTAAGTCGTAAAAGTATCTAATATTTAAAACTTCAGCAATTGATTTTATATACCCCCATTCGAAATGTATTTATATATTTGTATTCCTCCTCCGAAACATAAACTACCAACATGAGAAAAATTATCTTTGCTTTTCTTTCTATTACTATTCCATGTCTATGTGTGAATTCACAGGTAGGAATAGGCACAGTAACCCCGGTACCATCTGCGCAGCTTGACGTTACGAGTACTAATAAAGGATTTTTGCCTCCACGTGTTTCATTAACGGCAACCAGTGTAGCAGCCCCTGTTTCAAATCCGGCAAATGGCTTACTTGTTTATAATACATCGACATCCGGAGGTACCCCAACTAACGTTGTTCCCGGTTATTATTATTGGAATGGCTCCTCATGGTATCCCGTAGTTAATAAAGGCAATTTACCCGGTGATATGCAATATTGGAACGGTTCTAAATGGATCAATATCTCCCTGGGTTTGAATGGCCAAAATCTAACTATTTGTAATGGAATACCGATCTGGGGAGTCTGTTCAAATACCATATCTATCAGTCCTGGTAACAATGAATTTGAAGGAGTTATTAGCAGTAATAGTCCGAATTCTAAATTTCTGCAATACGATCAGTTTTTTTTAGCTGGTTGGACGGTTGGGGGTGGAGTATCGAATACCAGGTATATTGTTAAATTTGATCAAACAGGGATTCCATCAAATGCTGTGATTGATAGTGCCCGGTTATACCTTTTTGGAGATTCAACACCCATAGCAGGAAATATGATTGATGCACATTTCGGTAGTAGCAATTCATTCTATATTCAAAGGATCACATCACCCTGGACGGCTGTTACAAATTATAGCTGGAATAACCCACCAACCACAGTTGCGACTAATCAGGTCCTGGTTGCACAAAGCACCACTTCTTTCCAGGATGAAGTTATTGACGTAACTGCTTTGGTAAAGGATATGCAAATTAATGGCAACAATGGCTTTTTAATGAAACTTCAAACTGAAATTACCTATAACAGCAGGCAGTAGGTATCCAGTTTTGACAATAATTTTTCCCGCCATCCTAAACTCGTTATCAGTTACCATTAACATTCATTCAAGGATATCATTGGGTATAAACATTTTTAATATAAAAGGCATTTTCTCAACCAACTTTTCAAAGGGAATCCTGCTTCAATGAGCAATTATTGAACCTTGTAAAAAAAAGGCTTATTGCGGGCCATCCTAAAAAAATAGCTTAGCAGAACCCCAATATTATTTGAATACCCGAGAAAATTTGTCCATTTATAAGTTGATTTCCCCATATTGAAAATATTATCAAAAAACAAAAAAATGAAAAAAACTACTATTTCAAAAACATAAACACCTGAAATAAACAGGAACCAAAATATACCAAATTGTTTCCTGATACGCAACATCGTGGAAACAATTATCTGCCTACCTTTTTTATCCCATAGATTTTTACCATTTTCAATTTCAGAAGTGCTATAATAACCGCTGCTGGTTCCACCACCAATATGTATTACCCTTGCTTCACCAAACAATAATAATTTGCCATGCTTTCTTAATCTTCCACACCATTCTATTTCTTCAGCATACATAAAAAAATCATTGTCCATCAGACCGCTTTTCTTCAATACCGCGGACTTAACAAGGATGTAGGCTCCAACAATCCAATCTACTTCAATTACGTTGGATATAGTTTGCACACTGGGTACAGTAGATTTAAATTGATACCCTAGCCACCGGATTAGTCTGCCCAGATAAGGGAGTGGTAATAAGGTATTTAATCCCCCTTTTATAATATGCGCTCCCGATATTTGCGTGGTGTAATCAACATTTAATAATTGAACCCCACAGCCCACAGCGTCCGGCCGGTTGCATAATAACATAACACTTTTATCAATAGCACCATCCAAAATAATCGTGTCAGTGTTGAGTATAAGGATATATTGTCCTTTCGAAATTTCGATCCCTGCATTATTGGCTCGGGCAAAACCCGCATTATACCGAAGGCCTATAAACCGGACCTCCGGATATTTTGTTAATACAAGCTCTGCACAATTATCTTTGGAATCATTATCAACCAATATTATCTCAAAACTATGCGCTGCAGTTTGCTGGTAAATACTTTCTATGCAATTCAATACTAATTGAGCCGATTTATAATTTACCAATATGATAGAAACATCCATGCACAATTGTTTTCAAACTTCCTTCCGAGATAAGGCCGAATAAAATCAGCTTCTTATTTTCCTTTGCCTGAATAAAAGAAATACACAGGCCAGTAATGCGATTATCGACAATATTCCGGCTACCAGGTTGAGGGTATTTCCTAATTCAAAAGCAGCGGGAGCAAACACGAATTTTATGGTATGGTTACCTGATGGAATATTTAAGCCTCTGAAGGCGTAATCCACTTTTATAATCGGTGTTTCTTTGTCATCTATATAAGCCTTCCATCCATTTGGGTAATATATTTCACTGAAGACTGCAAACTGGCTGGCAGCAGCAGTGCTCTGGTAAGTAATATTATCATTCAGGTTCTTAATCAATACAATATTCGCAGTACTGTCATATTGGGGTGTAATGGTCACTTTTGACTGTTCCCTTTTATCAATCACGACCGTATCCTTTGAATGCAGGCTGTCCAAAGACTTTATTTCCTCATCAGCATTGTTTACATATTTGATCGCTCTTACGAACCAGGCGGGGCCATTTACCCCCGGATTCAATTGTGCAACCGGTTGATTGTTTTGACCCGCAACGATAAAGTATTTCGTATTAAGCATATTAAAAACCTCCATATTGCCCCTCGCTAGCTGCCGCTCTATTAAATCATTGTAAAGTCCTAGTTTGGCCGGACTGTACCCACCCACGGAATTATGAAAATAGGAGGTGCGTGAATCCTGGAACGGGTCACCACCGGCGTTGTCAAACACCCTGAAATAGCCGGTGTCTTTTTTAATTTCATTATCAGCCGCCGTGGGTGTAAAACCGGATAAATAATCCTCCGGCGTGGCATACTTTTCTTTATTTAAGTATCTCGAAGAAACTGTGATCAGGTCAATAAAAGAAAGCAGGGCTATTGCTCCGATTGCCATTGCGGGGTTTATCTTTTGTTTACTTCCCAACCATATAATTCCTCCGCCCAAACCAATCAGGAGGAAAAGTCTTAACAGGTCACCGCCATAAAGAGCCCTTCGGTCTGCAACAAGCGCCTTTGTAAAATTGTTAGCCAACGTGCTTGCCTGCCCGGTTACTTCGGGTGTTGGCTGCTTGCCCTGGCTCATGGATTGTGTTAACTGGTCTGTTATGGTTTTTTTGGCCTGCCTTGTTTTTTCATTTGAAAAGGATGAAGAAAAGTACACTGCTGAAAGAATTGCAAGGACAGCCCCACATGCAATAGCGGCATACTTTAGTTTTTTATAAAGAACATTCTTGTCTGTCTTGCCATAAAAAATTTCCTGTAATGCAAGCGAAGCCACCAGGGCGAAAGTAAACTGGGGCACGACCAACGCCATCGAAGGCGCCCTGAATTTATTGAGCGCAGGGAAATGATCGAATAAAAAATAATTTACAGCTGCAAAATTACTGCCCCATGCCAATACTATACCTATTATGGTACCAGGCACCAGCCAGCACAAATATTTTTCCGCACTATAAACAGGCCGGCAATGAACAACATGCAAATAATAGCGCCGAAATAAACCGGGCCCGCGGTATTTGGCTGATCGCCCCAATAGGGCGACATAAACCGATAGAAATAGTTAACAGCATCATTGGGCAAACCCGATTCCTGCAGGGCCTCCACCACCTTACTGTTTTCTCCGAATTCTGCAGGATCATTGCTGCTTCCAGCAAAATTTGGTAAAATAAATGTAAAGGACTCTTCTTTGCCATAGCTCCATTGAAAGGCGTAATCTTTCTTGAGCCCGCCGGCTGATAAGTTTTCTTTTTTTACACCTTCCTTCAGTTCACTTCTGCCACCTCGCATTGTTTCCTGTGCATATTCTTTGGTTGGCAATAATATCACGGCGAATGAACAGGCACTGATAACAACCGCAAGCAGCGCGAGGCCGCCTGCGGTTCCTAAATGCTTAAAATCCCGGGTTTTAAATGTTTGTATTAAAAAGGTGATGCCCAGGCAAATGAAGAGCAACATAAAGTAATAAACTACCTGGGCATGGTTCTGGTTAAAAAACAAATTGGTGGATATTAACGTCAATGCAAATCCCCAGATATACTTTCGCTGTATCAATAAAACAATCCCTGCTACCACAAGAGGGGCATAGCCCATTGCGGCAAACTTGGTAACATGGCCAACGGCGGTGATGATAGCGTTATATGAAGCAAAAGCATAAGCAAGTGCGCCAAGGATTCCAATAACAGGTTTTAATTTTAGAACCTGGGATAAAATATAAAAACAAATGCAGGATAAAAAGAAAAGGCTTGCCGGCGAGGGGAGAAAAAATGTAAATAAGTTATGCATCCATCCGATGCCGATGTGGTATTTGGCAGCAAATAAAATCTGGAAGGTTGGCATTCCGCTAAACATTGAATTGGTCCATAAAGGATACGTACCATATTTTTCAAAAAACTCAATGGATTGTTGCGTCATCCCACTCGTACCCAACATATCATGCTGGTTAACTACCATCCCCTGGAAAACCGGGAGGCAATATACTACAGCGATGAGCAGGAATAATGCCACCGCGATGGCATGTGGCATAATGTTTTTAAAATTGAAATTCTTCATGAAGCGCTTTGATTATGAGGCGGCAAATTAACGTAAATATATTTAGCCCCCAACCCTTACAGGCGGGTTATTAAAAGACCGGGCGGAATTATAGATTTTTTTAACGCTATTGCGGTAGGTAACGGCTTCCCCGCCAAGCAGGGTTAGCCTGGGATCCCGTAATGGCTTCGAGATATAATTAGTAACCATATCTTATAGAAAAAAAGGCTATTGGCCCGGCTGCATGCCTTGCTGCATATTATCCTGCTCGCCTCTCATATTTTTCCGCTTGAGGAGTGAAACATCAAATTTTCCAAAGCGCCAGTTAAAATTCAACCGCAGTACCTGGGGATCCCGGCGCCTGGTCGTTTCCTGGATAAAATAGACCGATTCGTTGTAAGTGCTGTTTAGCCGTGTACGGAAAATATCATTCATTTGTAAGGTTAGGGAAGCCGCGTTATTTTTCAAAAAATCTTTTCTTATAGCCAGGTCAAAACCGTAGAAAGGTTTAATATAGCCCTGTGCCGAAGGTAAATTACCTCCCCCAAACATCATCCCCCGGCCACCACCGCCCCCACCGCCTGCCTGCACCAGTGTTTTTGCCTGGTAATCCGCGCTTAATTGAATAGAAAAATTCTTAGGCAATTTAAAGCTGTTATTGAATTTGAAGAGCCAGCTTACAAGGTCATTATCGACTCCGCCCGGAAGGTTGCCGGCTTTTAGGATTACATTAAAAATATTTAAGTTGCTGGTAAGATCCCACCATTTTGATATTTTATTGGTTGAAGTAAGCTCTACACCGTACGTATAACTTTGCGAGGCATTGGCATAGCTGGTAAGCAGTATCGTATCCGGCTTTGCAGGGGCATTGGGATTTGCGGTGGGAAACTGGAACCTCGAGATCAGGTCATCCGTATGTTTCAGGTAGAGGGTTGAAAGCAGGTTCTGACCGGTTGCAATTTGATTCTGGTACGACAGCTCGATCAAATTTGTGAATTCGGGCACCAGGTTTGGGTTACCACGGGTAATATTAAGAGAATCAGTATAATCAATAAAAGGAATCAGCTGAAAGAAATTTGGCCGGTTGATCTTCCTTGAATAGTTTACCTGGAGATCCTGCTTATCGGTAAGTTTGTACGTGGCAAAAGCGCTCGGAAAAATGCTAAAAGGATACTCAATGGAAAACAATTGATCCTTATTGATCAGCGTTCCGTCATACCTGGAGCTTTCTATCCTTAGTCCGAGCTGGTAACTAAATTTTGCCGCTTGTTGCGCAAATGTGGCGTATGCCGCTATTACCCTGTCTGTAAATTTGTAACGGTTATTTAACAAGTCAAGCGAAATATCCTTCCCGGTAGCAGGATCCCGGAAGAAATTGTTGTTGAAGCTATTGAAGTCTCTCAGGGCGATTCGGGCACCTGTCTCAATTTTCATGGTTGCAGTGATCGGGTTCGAATAATCGGTCTGCGCGGTAAAGAATTTTGTAATGCCTCCTCCAGATGAGCTTTGATATAAAAGTGGCGTTTTAGGGCTGGTATCCGGATAAAAATATTGCGTGGAGATTTGATTATTATTATCATTCTTGCTGTAGTTATAATTAACATCTGCCGTGATCTCTTTATTCGCTTTTGCAAAGTTGTGCTTAAAACTCAGGTTAAAACCATAATTCCTAAAATGAAAAACACCATTACTCCGCCGGTTACCGAAATCGGATATGGTTGTATTATTATTATAAATGGTGTCCCGTTTTATATCGATCAGGTCAGCGTTCCTGAATTGCCCACCACTTAAACTTCCGGCTATGCTGATTGTATTCCTGTTATCCATAAAATAATCCAGGCCCATTCTGCCAAATCCAAAAAATCCCTTTCCCACCGGGCCGTTATCCTGGCTTAAAAGGGCTGTGGCCTCATTAAAATAATCAGTACGATCGGTAGTTACGGTTGAAATACTTTTACGGAAACCCATTTGCCCGCCGGCAAAGAAGTTGACTTTTTGTTGTTTAATATTTATATCGCCGCCATACCCCGGCCTTGCGCGGCTATCAATGGTAGCCCGTAAATTTCCGTTGTAACCGGCTTATCGGTTTTTCTTCAATACAATATTTAAAATACCCGCACCACCTCCCGACGCGTCAAATTTAGCCGATGGGTTTGTAATGATCTCAACTGTGGCTATAGCATCAGCAGGTATTTGTTCCATTGTCATGGTAGTAGGCCTCCCGTCAACAAAAATCTGCGGGGCAGCATTTCTGGTGGTAACATTGCCATCGATGTCCACATTTAAACCTGGTACATTTTTCATCACATCTACGGCTGTACCACCCACACTGGCAAGGTTTTTTTCTACATTGAACACCTTACGGTCAATGTTCATGGTTAATAGTGCTTTGTCAGCAACTACAGTCACGCCTTCGAGTTGCAGGGCATCCGTTTGCATTTTTATATTTCCCAGGTCTTTGTCAACAGCGCTTAACATACTACTCATATCACCACCGGGTCTTGCGCCGCCCATGTTTACCTCGAAGGCAACTTTTTGTTCAATACTTTATATCCGATTGCCGTAATCAACAATTTATAAGCGCCCATTACAGGCAGATTTTCCATTGTAAATTCTCCTTTTTTAGTAGTAAGCATCCCGGAAACGATCACATCCTTTTTTGTTTTTGTAACGGTATCTGCTTTACGCTGCAATAACTGTACGGATGCGGCACTTATGGCTTTGTTAGTAGTTGCTTCGATTACCTTGCCATAAAAATGACCCATATTCATATTCTGGCCGCTACCCCTGTTGCCTCCACCTGGTGGCTGAGCAAATAAACCGGTAGCAGGTATTAAAATAAAAAATGATAGGAAAATAATGAGAACTTTTTTCATCGGGGCTACTGTTATTTAGGAGAAATTCGAAGGTAAACTAAAATCCACCTTGTTGGTTTAAGCGTTGTGGATGAAAATAGTTGAGCGGTAAAAATCCAGGAAAGAAGTGAAGATGGTCGCCCGTTTATTTTATAAGATAGGAGAGGGCTAATTGCACAAAGCCAATCATTAAGCCCAGGATAGCGCCAATAATCTGTAAAAACTTAACTTCCCGCTTGATAACCTCATTTAAAATATTTTCCAATTTTCCTGAGGAAAAACCTGCAACTCTATCAGTCACAATTTTTTCTAGATTGAGGTCATGTTGTAGTTTGTCCATGTAAGTTTTCATAATAACCGGAAAGAGCGTTTCCACTTCAATTAAAAATGCCTGCTTCAATTGGGAGATGGATTTTTCGCCCAGCATTGATGCCATAGGAAAAACATCCTTTAATTTACTCCGGAGAAAATGATCAATATGAATCTCTATCTCCGGCCGGAGTTTCTGCAGGTTCTCGGTACTGGTGATTTTATTTTCTATTTCCTCAAATGAAAGGAGCTCTCTGCCCACCACCTGGCCAATCTTTTCTTCAATAAGCAGTTGATTCTTCGCAAATATTCCCTGGATGGTGATACCAAAAACTTTGATCGCGCGCTTGGGGTGAAAAAGCATTTTTACCGCAATTAAGGTCATGACCCACCCCGTAAAAGACGCAAGCAGCAATGTCAATATGGCACCGGTTAAGTTCATGATCTTATTTTGGGCAGTAAAGAAACGCATTAAAAAACTATCAAAAATGTATTTTGTTCCGGAAATGTTTTTAGCTATTTTTGCAATCCGGTAAATTAAAATGGTAGTCGTAGCTCAGTTGGTTAGAGCATCAGATTGTGATTCTGAGGGTCG
>JBBJMD010000038.1:0-24589 GCA_037719925.1 Ferruginibacter sp. | reverse complement strand
AATCGATCAGGGGCTTTATCACTTCAAAACAAATCATGCAACAATATCTTAACTATAAAATTGCGCCCGGACATTATTACGGTTGTGTAGAGCTAAAATCATAAGCCATGCCAGGTGATTCAGTACAAAAGAGAACTTACGATGCTATTGTTATCGGATCCGGCGCCAGTGGCGGATGGGCAGCGAAAGAGCTTTGCGATAAAGGGCTAAAGACATTGATATTGGAAAGGGGCCGTGAAGTGAAGCACGGCGTCGACTATCCCACGGCTTCAAAGGCTCCGTGGGATTTTGAATACCGCGGTACGGTACCGGTTGAAAAGAGAAAGGAGTACCAGGGGGCAAGATCCATAAGGGAAGAAACAGTACATTGGGCGCTTAAAGATGATGAGCAGCCATTCATCCAGGAAAAACCATTCAGGTGGGTTAGGGGCTATCACATGGGCGGCAAATCGCTGATGTGGGCCAGGCAAACCCAACGCTGGAGTGATTTTGATTTTACAGGACCCATAAGAGATGGATTTGCCGTTGATTGGCCAATCAGGTATAAGGATATTGAACCCTGGTATGCCTATGTTGAAAAATTCGCGGGTATTGCCGGTAACACGGATGGTATTCCTGAATTGCCTGATAGTGTTGTGATGCCCGGCTTTGAGATGAGTTGTGTTGAACAGTATTTTAAGGAAAGTTTAAAGAAAAATTTTCCTGAAAGGCACCTCGTACAAGCCCGCTGCGCACATATTACCGATCCTCAACCCATCCATATAGCGCAACAAAGAAGCAAATGCCTGAACCAAACAATGTGTAACAGGGGTTGCATATATGGCGCGTATTTTAGCAGCAACGCATCTACGTTACCCTGGGCATTCAAGACCGGCAACCTTACCATCAGGCCACATTCAGTTGTTCATTCCATTATTTATGACGAGACTAAAAGCAAAGCTGCCGGGGTAAGGATCATCGACAGTAGTATTAAAGAAATGATGGAGTTTTATGCCAATATAATTTTTGTAAATGCATCCGCCCTTAATACCAATGCCATCCTGTTGAATTCAACATCCGCCAGGTTTCCCAACGGGCTTGGAAATGATAATGGCTTGTTAGGAAAATACATATCCTGGCACAATTACCGGGGCAAAGGAGGGGCGGAATTTGAAGGGTTGAAAGATAAAAAAACAGATGGGCGGAATCCAAGCAATAGTTATGTACCAAGGTTCAGGAATGTGCGCAAACAGGAAACTGATTTTCTGCGCGGGTATGCTATCGGAATAGGTGGCGGCCGGGGATTTGCTTCCAATGGAAACCTGATAGGGGACCAGTTAAGGGAAAATTTACTTCACCCGCAATTAGGCAATTGGAACATCAGCAGCTGGATGATGGGAGAATGTGTGCCGATGGAAAAAAATCATGTCAGGTTGCACCAGGAGCTAAAAGATAAGTATGGTATTCCGCAACTGATCGTGTCCTGCGAGTGGAGTGAAAATGATGATAAGATGGTAGCAGACTTCCTGCAGCAGGCAACAGAGATGTTTGAAAAAGCCGGGTTTATCAATATTAAACTGGAAGATACCAAATCACCGCCCGGCGCGGATATTCACGAAATGGGGGGTGTGCGAATGGGATACGACGCTGCCACTTCTTTACTTAATAAATGGAACCAGTTGCACCTTTGTAAAAATGTATTCGTAACAGATGGCGCCTGTATGACCTCTACCGGAACACAAAACCCAACCCTCACCTATATGGCGATTACGGCAAGGGCTGTTGATCACGCAGTAAGTGAATTAAAGAAAAGAAATATTTGAGACGCTATTGATCGCCTGCCTGGCTTTTATAATTTACAAACTGTTATAGCATCCATGGTTTCTGCCTGTGCTCTAATGCGGAGAAACAGGATCCGCTTTGCCCAACCCGGAAAAAAACATCATTTCATTGTATCAGGCTCAGCTGCTTTACGGGGGCGGGTGGTACAGTAAAAAAGATCCCCCCGAATATAGCGGGGAGATCTTTGCATTAATGATGGACTGATAGTTCTCCGGGTTTATTTGATTCTTTTTGCTTCGCTTTCCAATCCTGTTTTTCTTTCACGTGAATTTTTGATCTGGTTGCTTCCAAAACGCCAGTTAAAACTAACCCTCACCGTACGGCTTTCCCATGCGCCACTTCCTTTAATGTATGTGCCGCCAAAATCAGAGATAGCAGTCCATGGATTTGTTTTGAAAAGGTCTGTTGCGGAAATTTTTATGGTAGCCTGCTTATGCAGGATCGCTTTCTGCAAACCAACATCTACACCACCCTGTGATCTTGTTTTCCAGGTAGCTCCCCAAACGCTTGGACCATTAAAATACCCGTTTAGTTCGGCTGTATAATCGTGCCCCAGGGTAAAGCTTTGCTGCACATAAGCGCCATAAGATGGAATATTAATGCTTAACGCTTTATCATTGATGGCGCCTTTAAACATCTGGTAATTATAACACACATTTGCATAACCGTTCCACCATTTTTTTATCGGCAGTTGGGAACCCATACTGAAACTCATTATCCGCTGGGTAGCCAGGTTTTGCTGTTGAATATAAGTTGCATTCGCTGTTGTATCGGTTACCTGTGTAGCATAATCTTTTACATGACTATAACCAACCGTAGTGTTGATCATCCCGATAAAAGTATGTGTCAATTCAACGCTGTTGGTGTACTGCGGCCGGAGAAAGGCATTCCCTTTTTCGTAGGTCAATTCATCCAGTTTGTTTTCGAACGGGTTAAGATCCTGGTACGTGGGCCTGTCTATTCTCCTGCTGAAGGTTAAATTGAATGCGTTCTTCTTATTTACATTCCAGGTAAGGGCGGCACTTGGAAATAAGTCGAGGTAATTCTTTTTAACGCGGTTATCTTCCTGTACAGTTCCATCTGCCCTGGTTAAAATACCATCGCTGTTAGTTTGCTCTGCACGTAAACCTGCCTGTAAACTCCACTTTGGATTCAGCTCGCGCTGATAATTTACATAAGCTGCATTGACATTCTCTGTGTATTTAAAAGTATTGCTTCTTTCCAGGATCTTTACCGGTACGCCGCTTGCATTATCGTTAAAAAAATCAAATGTATTTTTAGTAGTTACAAAAGATGTTTTAACACCATATCCCAATTTTGCTTTCCCTAATTTTTGTTCGGCATCTATCTTGGCAGTATAAATATCTATATCCGTAGGCGTATTATTGCGGTTAATGATGCTGTATAATAAATTATTGTTTCCGCCATAGTAAAAATTAGGTTGGTAGCTTTGACCCGTCCCGCGGAACAAGCCATAATCACCATCAAAATTTATTTCCCTTCCACTGGTATCTGTATAGCGGTAATTAACATTGAAATTGGCATTGGTTCTGTTACCAGGCACGGTATTGAAAGCCTGCAGGCTCTTCACAAACTGCCCTGTTGGTTTATAATAAATGGGGGTATTGCTGGTGCTGGTCCATTCGCTTTCCCCGAAACTGGTGGTAGCCATTATACCAATGGTATTTTTGCTGTTGATAAAGTAATCAGCACCTGCTTTGATATTGATGTTCTTGTTAGCGTTTATGTTGACGCTTTTTTGGTCGTATAATGTATCTTTTTGAATACGGTATAGCTTTAAAATATTCTGATAGTCGCCGATATTCGCGCTTACATTACTAAAAATATTTATCTTCTTATCGCGATAGTTAATATTAACTGATCCGTTGCCTTTAGGTGTTTCCCCCTGAACCAGGCCGAGGGTAGCAGAACCATTGGTCCCAAATTTCTTATTTTTTTTCAGCCGGATATTTACGATGCCGGCATTACCGCTCGCGTCGTATTTTGCACTTGGGTTACTGATCATTTCAATAGCTTCAATGTCGTTGCTATTGATACTTTTAAGATAGGCAGCAAGGTCCTTTGTATCAAGTTGCATCATCTTGCCGTCGATATATACCCGTACACCCGTTTTACCCTTCATACTGATATTATCATTGTTATCAACCTGCACACCCGGACTTTTCTGTAACAATTCAAGTGCATTACTGCCGGTGGCATTGATGCTTGCCTCAACATTAAAGACTGTTTTATCGGCTTTCACTTCGATCATCGGTTTTTTAGAAGTGATCGTAACGCCTGCCAATTTTGAAACAACCGGCGATAGCGTAACGGTAGTAGCAGTGATGGCCTGTCCTTCAGTCATTGTATATACAGGAGAATACTTGATATCAAACCCTACAAGGGAATAGCTTAGCAAATAGCTGCCTTCTCCCGAGACTGCTAATTCAAATTTTCCAGCCGCATCGCTGATAGCTGCTTTTACAAGGCTGCTGTCTTTAACGTGCAGCAGGGATACGGTGGTAGCTCCAAGCGGTTTGTCGTTCTGATCCTTTACACTTCCATTGATCCTGTTCCTGGACTGTGCAATCGATTGGGTAGTGAGCAGCGTTAGTATTGCGATGGCTACAGTAGTAAAATTTCTCATTTGAGTTTTTTTTATTTTTTATTATGACGCAAAGCACTTAAAAATGTTACATTAAAAAATGCCAAATGGGATGAATTGGTATTTTTACACGATGAATGGAAGGTACAATCACATGAATATGTGGTTGAATGACTGCCCTGGTTACCGGTTGTGTTTTTAATTTTATTAAATGACTTACGGGAAGCAGGAATTAACAGTAAGGAATATTTCTTTCTGTATCCAAAGCTGGCAGGCCACCTGCCGCCATTAAACGCCCGCATAAACAACTGGCTGGGCCGCGAAAAAGGGATGCATTTCTTATCTTTATCAGTATGTTTACTATCACCCGGTTTATTACCCTCCTGTCGTTATTTTTTTTACCTACCATATTTCCAGCGCAGCAATTTGGCGGTAATCCATACTCCATCAGGTGGAGGCAGCTTAACGGTCAAAATGGAAAAGTTATTTTCCCGGCAGGAATGGATAGCCAGGCAAACCGGATTAATAATATCAACCGCCTGCTGGGTAACCATACCGCCGCTACCATTGGAGGCAAACAGCGTAAATGGAATATCGTTCTTCTGAACCAAACCATCATTCCCAACGCTTATGTAAGAATGGCCCCTGTTTTAAGTGAACTAAATATGACTCCGGATCAGAATAGTTTTAATACGGGCAGCCTGCGCTGGGATGATAACCTGATCATCCACGAAAACAGGCATATGCAGCAGTTAAGTAATTTTAACAGCGGGCTTACAAAGGTTTTTTCTTTTTTTCTCGGGCAGGAAGGGCAATTACTGGCAAACGGGTTAACCATACCCAATTATTTTTTTGAGGGAGACGCTGTATGGCAGGAAACCCTCGTCAGTGCCCAGGGGCGGGGAAGAATGCCCGCATTTTACAATGGCATGAAATCGCTATGGCTGAGCGGTAAAAAATATTCATGGATGAAATTGCGCAGTGGATCACTTAAGGATTATACGCCTAACCACTATGAAATAGGCTACCAGCTGGTTGCATATGGATATGAAAAATATGATGAAGATTTCTGGAAAAATGTAAGCCGGGACGCAGTAAGGTTTAAAGGCCTGTTATATCCTTTCAATAAGGCTATCCAACGGTATTCAGGCAAAACCTATCAACAATTCAGGGAAGAAGCACTGGCGTTTTTTAAGGAACGTTCAATTCCTGCTGCGGAACAAAATATTGAAAAGATCGGGTTCATCTCATCTGTCAGTAACAATAATGTGGTTGATTATCTTTACCCTTATTATGTAAATGATGATACCATTGTGGCAGTAAAACAATCTTACAACGAAGTCAATTCGTTCTACCTGTTGATGAATGGCAAAGAACAAAAGATAAGAATGAAAGATTTTGTGATCGATGATTATTATTCTTACAATAATGGCAAGATCGTATATGCGGCCTACGAGTCGGACCCACGCTGGACAAACAGGGATTACAATGTAATTCAATTACTCAATATTTATACCGGTCACCAACGTCAACTTAGTTTCCGTTCAAAATATTTTTCACCGGATATAAATTACGCGGGTGATGAAATACTTGCCGTAAAGGTAAATACAAATAGTACCAACTACCTGCACCGAATAGACGCTAACTCCGGCAACCTTATTTATGAAGTACCAAACCCGCATAATTATTTTTATACGCAGTCAAAATATCTTGATCCCAAAACCGCCATTTCCGCCGTAAGAAACGATGGAGGAAAAATGTGCCTGGTAAAAACGGATCTCACTACGGGTGAATCAGAAAGGATGACACCCTTTTCTTTCAACGTGATCGGTTACCCATTTGTGAAAGGCGACACCGTTTATTTTAGCGCGATGAACAGGCATGCAGATAAAATTTTCGCGGTAAGATTGAGTGATAAAAAGATTTTTCAAATAACCGATAACATCAACGGTATTTACCAGCCAGCTGTAAATACAAAGGGCGAAATACTATTTACAGCCTTTACTGCACACGGGTCAAGGCTTGCAAAAAAACACCTTACTGCCAATGAATGGCGGGAAGTAACGGATGAAAATTTTACCAGTACACCGGACTTATATACAACCGCCGCATTACGAAAAAAAGGGGCTGGTATCTTGTATACCTTAACTGATACTGCCCATGTGGATACTGATTATAAAAAAGGTTTTTATCTTTTTAATTTTCATAGCCGGCGGCCGGAGATTAACGACCCGGAATACGGTTATCATTTTTACAGTGATAATATCCTAAGCAACTTTAACAACATCATTAGCTACACTTACAACCGCGCAGACCGTAGCCAGACGATCGGTCTTTCTGAAGCATTTGCTGGTTGGTTCCCTGTGCTCAGGTTGGGCGCTGAATATAGTTTTAACAGGAACCGTGATACAGCAGTGGGTAAAACGGTTCAATTCAATTCAGCGAAATTAAACGGGGGTATATCTATTCCATTGAGTTTTGCCGGCGGCAGAACCGCGAAGTTCCTGAACTTTGGGGGTAGCTATAACCTGGAGCAGTTTTATTACAGGGGCATCACTAAAAATGTTTTTCAAAACAGGTCCCTGAAATATGGCAGTTTATTCATCTCTTTCAGCAATATTATGCGCCAGGCAAGGCAGCATATTAATCCCCGCTGGGCACAAAGCTTTTCGCTTTCCTACAGGGATGCATTTACCCTGATCAATAGTCATAAGTTTGTTGGCAACAGTTCATTTTATTTTCCGGGATTATCCAGCAATCATAGCCTGGTGATTAATGCGTCGTATCAAAAAAGAGATTCGCTCCCGGATTTTTTCAGCAATACTTTTTCTTATGCAAGAGGATATGAATCATTAAGCACCAGGCGCATGTATAAACTTGGAGCAAATTATCATTTCCCATTAATATACCCTGATTGGGGATTCGGGAACATACTCTTTTTTCAACGGGTACGTGCCAACGCTTTTTATGATCATGCCGTCGCGCGTGCCCGTGTAAATGGTATCCTGAGCGACATAAAAAACCGCAGCGCAGGTGCAGAGATCTATTTTGACACAAGGGCCTGGAACGCATTGCCGGTGAGCTTTGGCATCCGGTACGCGCACTTGTTAGACAAAGACCTGCAAAACACGGGTGCCAGGAACCGTTGGGAGTTTATTGTACCCATCGGGATAATACCCGATTGATATGGTGAAGCACGTATCTACTCTTTCTTGATCAAATAAGCCAATTGGCCCAAATGATAACTCATGTGATTGGTTCTGTTGATCATGACATTCAGCCTGTTCCTGTGCGGCTCAAGCGCAAAGTCTTCATCTGAAACTGCCGTGTGTTTCTCAAACCATTCCCCCGGAAGCAACTGGTTGATATAATAAGAAAGCCTGGCATTTATTTCATCCCCGTATTGTTTCAATTCAACCGTAGAAGGTAATTCCGCTACTGATCTGTCAGGGCTGGAAAGGAATAGTTGTTCCAGGTGGGGATAAAGTCTATCACAAAACCCAAGCAGGGGCAACATCGCATCGCTTACGGCTAAGAGATGCCCTGCGAGATAGATACCCCGGTTTCTTCCAGGTGCTGTCTCTGAGAATAATTGTTCGTCCGTAAGGGCTTCCAGCATTTTTTTACACCTTGCATTATGGGTTTCCCAGCCATCAAGCACCATTTTTATAAATAGTTTGGTATCGGGAGATTTTTCGTTATTGAATGTCTGAGTCTGCATGATAGGAAGTTTATGTTATTTAAACGGGTGATTTTCGTTATTGATTGCATGAGTCTGCATAATAGGAAGTTTATTTAATGATATAAAATTAATTACGGATAGTCAATCGCTATAATACCAATTGTGAATATAACCGCAGGAGTGTTTCTGCGGGGTCTGTGCAAAACCCGGGATGGACCTTTGAACTTTGGACAACCGTACTCCTCGTTGCGGTTAACCACCGGAAACGGGAAGCAGGGTCCAACTTTCCAATAGGCCCTGAGCGCTGGCCGCCTGTACTGATACGCCCATATGCCAGCAGATTTTCTTCCACTTCACTGGTATCAACCTTTTCACAAAAGGCCTTCAGGCGCTCCTGTTTAATTTCAAACATAACTTTTAAAAAATCCAGCTTCGAACAATACAGTATGACCCCTACATTAATAAATTCTTCCCGTTCCACCCTGGGCACAACGCGAATGACAGCATATTCAAATAAGTGTTTTTGCAGCATGTTGCGCTTCTTTTAAAAAGATGGATGAATGGGCCAGGCGGCTTGTAAGGAACTGAACGTAGGCCAGTCGGTACTCAACTGTAGTATTGAAATATGGATCGTTTGCAAGCCATTCCTCCGGCACCAGGCTAACAATGGAGCGGATATGCGCTTCCGTTAGTAAAGAATGAAATGCCCTGTCAGCCGAATCCAGTTCGCTGGCGCGGGCCAGCAATACATGATCCTTAACCAATACGAAGGGACGCATTGCCTGTTCCTCCCAATGCTGCCAGTTGTGGTGAAAATAGAGGCACGCGCCATGATCTATCAGCCACAACTCTTTGTGCCAGGATAGCATATTGGTGTTACGAACCGTCCGGTCCATATTCGTGATAAAGCAGTCAAGCCATACGATCTGCGATGCAAGCGTTGGCTCTACTTCATTTACTGTTGGATCAAATGTAATGGACCCCGAAAGATAATGGAGCCCAAGATTAAGGCCTGCACTTGCTTTCAGGAGGTCTTGTATTTCTTCGTCAGGCTCTGTACGGCCAAAGGCAGTGTCCACATGGGCAAAAACAATTTCAGGCACGCGCAAACCCAATACCCTGGCTATTTCACCACCGATAAATTCTGCAATGAGGGATTTAACACCTTGTCCAGCCCCCCGAAATTTTAATACATATAAAAACCCATCGTCCGCTTCTACAATCGCAGGCAGGGAACCCCCTTCACGCAAAGGCGTAACATAACGGGTAACATTAACGGTTCTTATCTGCATCTTATCATCATCCATTTCTGTTACAAATTGTAAGAATTGAAGTTATGCACTTGATCCTCCCTGATTTAAATCATACCTCTTTGCTTAAATACTTCTAAAAATAAAATGGAATTTAATTCTTTTTCAAGTATTATCACCTACGAAAATAAATGATCCGCGGTATGGATATTGACCATCAGAACATATTAAAAAAATGATTGCCTAAGAAACTTTGATTTGGTAACTTAGTACTTCAACCCTCAAGTTCTCTATTTATGAATCACAATGAAAAGCAATCATACGTGAAGACCCCTGGTTGGATCCGTATACCCATGATGTTCGTGCACGCTTTGAACGTTATGAATCGGCCCTCAGGGAAATCGAAGATGCTGCGGGTAGCCTGCTCGATTTTGCCCGTGCCCATCATTACTACGGTATTAATTTTGATCCGGAAAAAAATGGATGGCATTACCGGGAGTGGGCACCAAAGGCGTACCAACTAAACCTTGCGGGTGATTTTAACGCATGGGACCGGAACTCGCACCCAATGAAAAAAAATTTAAATGATGATTGGGAAATATTTCTTCCTTATGAAACTTACAAAGATTCTTTTATACATGGCAGTAAAATAAAAGTGACCATTCAGGGTGCAAACGGCGTGACCGACAGGATACCCGCCTGGATCCGAAGAGTGGTACAGGACCCGGCTACCCATGATTTTGCCGGGCAACTATGGTTTCCCGAAACACCGTTTGAATGGACCGATCAGCATTTTAACCTGGCAGAAAATATACGCCAGCCTATCATCTACGAATGTCATGTCGGTATGGCCCAGGAAGCTGAAAAAGTAGGGAGCTACCTGGAATTCGCTGACCTGGTATTGCCGCGGATAAAGGAAGGCGGATACAACGCCATCCAGTTGATGGCCATCATGGAACATCCCTACTATGGATCCTTTGGATACCATGTGTCTAATTTCTTTTGCCCTTCTTCCAGGTTTGGAACCCCCGAAGATTTGAAATACCTGGTGAACAAGGCGCATAGCATGAATATCACCGTCATCATGGACATCGTTCATTCCCATGCGGTAAAGAACATGGCAGAGGGGTTGAATGAATTTGACGGCTCAGACAACCAGTATTTTCATCCCGGTTTGAGAGGTTACCACGAAGGCTGGGATTCCAAATTATTTGATTATGGTAAATGGGAAGTGAAGAAATTCCTGCTTTCCAATACCAGGTATTGGATGGAAGAATTTCACTTTGACGGATACCGGTTTGACGGGGTAACTTCTATGCTTTATTTCCACCATGGTTCCACCTCGTTTGACCACTATGATAAATATTTTAAGGAAGGCGTGGATTGGGATGCGGTCACTTACCTGCAATTAGCCAATGAAGTAATCCACCGGTTTAAACATCATGCGATCTCCATAGCAGAAGATGTAAGCGGGATCCCTGGCTTATGCAGGAGACCAGATGAGGGCGGGATCGGTTTTGATTACCGGCTTGCCATGGGTATACCGGATTATTGGATCAAAATATTAAAAGAAAAACCAGATGAAGACTGGAATATTTATGAAATGTGGGAAGTATTAAATAATCGCCGCTATAAGGAAAAGACCATCGCGTATGCTGAATCGCACGACCAGGCACTTGTTGGGGATAAGACGATTGCCTTCTGGCTGATGGATAAGGAAATGTATTTTCACATGGAGGTAACTGATCCCAACCTCGTGGTAGATAGGGGTATCGCTTTACATAAACTGCTCCGCCTGTTTACGATAAGCCTCGGTGGTGAAGGTTACCTTAATTTTATGGGCAACGAATTCGGGCATCCGGAGTGGGTGGATTTTCCACGGTTGGGCAATAACTGGAGCCATCAATATGCAAGAAGACAATGGTCACTGGCCGATAACAAGGAGTTGAAGTACGGGTATCTTTCTGATTGCACCGCGCTATGATCGGGCTGGTCCGGGAAAATAATATTCTCACCTCGGCAAATGCAACACAGCTTCAGATGGATGTAAATAATAAGGTGATCATCTATGAAAAAAACAAACTCATTTTTATTTTTAATTTTAATCCCGCCAATTCCATTTTCGGATACCGTTTCAGGGCACCGGAGAAGGGTACTTACACCATCGTGCTTAATTCAGACAGGAAAGAGTTCGGTGGATTTGACAGGGTAAATGATTCGATTGATTACGCTGCCGACGGGCATCAGAATTTGAGTGTGTATCTCACCAACAGAACAGCCCTTGTGATGAAGAAAAAAGCCTGATTGCTGCTGGCGGCTGGTTTGTTAACTTTGCATATTTGCAATACCATAGTTGTTACTTCTCGTGGTGATTCGGTACGGGCCTCTTGATGTTTTCATCCTGCGGACAAAAATGTCGCGCCGATGGCGCCTGATAAATTTTATGCATATTATTCTACCAAAATGTCGCCTCGATGAGGCTTGGCTTATTTGACGCCATGACTCCTTAAACAACGATAAGATTTTTAGTGCATTCGCAATGTATAAATGGAAAGCCTTTGATTATATTGATATTCCAGGTGGGTAATAAAAAAATGTAACCCAATAATGTTGGAAGTGTTGAGGGTTACCATTCCCGCAGCTCCAGAGAAGCGATATTTTGGTAGCGAATTCAAAGATGTTTATTAAGCGTTATAGAGGCTACATTTTTACAACCCGGTAATGTCGCGCCGATGGCGCCTGATAAATTTTATGCATATTATTCTACCAAAATGTCGCCTCGATGAGGCTTGGCTTATTTGACGCCTTCACTCCTCAGCTGCTTAGGCTGATATAAAAAACGATAAAATTTTAGTGCATTCGCAATGTATAAATGGAATGCCTTTGATTAATATTGATATTCCAGGTGGGTAATAAAAAAAAGTAACCCAATAATGTTGGAAGCGATGAGGGTTACCATTCCCGCAGCTCCAGAGAAGCGATATTTTGGTAGCGAATTCAAAGATGTTTATTAAGCGTTATAGAGGCTACATTTTTACAACCCGGTAATGTCGCGCCGATGGCGCCTGATAAATTTTATGCATATTATTCTACCAAAATGTCGCCTCGATGAGGCTTGGCTTATTTGACGCCTTCACTCCTCAGCTGCTTAGGCTGATATAAAAAACGATAAAATTTTAGTGCATTCGCAATGTATAAATGGAATGCCTTTGATTAATATTGATATTCCAGGTGGGTAATAAAAAAAAGTAACCCAATAATGTTGGAAGCGATGAGGGTTACCATTCCCGCAGCTCCAGAGAAGCGATATTTTGGTAGCGAATTCAAAGATGTTTATTAAGCGTTATAGAGGCTACATTTTTACAACCCGGTAATGTCGCGCCGATGGCGCCTGATAAATTTTATGCATATTATTCTACCAAAATGTCGCCTCGATGAGGCTTGGCTTATTTGACGCCTTCACTCCTCAGCTGCTTAGGCTGATATAAAAAACGATAAAATTTTAGTGCATTCGCAATGTATAAATGGAATGCCTTTGATTAATATTGATATTCCAGGTGGGTAATAAAAAAAAGTAACCCAATAATGTTGGAAGCGATGAGGGTTACCATTCCCGCAGCTCCAGAGAAGCGATATTTTGGTAGCGAATTCAAAGAATTTTTATTGTAAGCCTCATAGAGGCGACATTTTACGATCTCAAATTAGTATCGCGCCGAAGAGGATACAAGAACTACCTCACTTATTGGCCATACAATGGACGCGAATAAGATTAGGTGTCCGCAGAACGACCCCCTGCTTGCTAATCTTTGAGCTCCCAAATAATTACTGATGTTTATAAATAAGATAGTCATTCGTCTTTAGGTCTACAGCCCCCATTAATATTTTTGCGCCTGCAGGAATTGTCAATTTGTTATCCTTTCCAAAATTGAGCACCACCGTGATCTTATCGCCACCAAAATACCTCGTTAACGAAACCTGGTCATTTTTATTCTCGAGCCTTTCATAACTTCCGTATTGCAGCACCGGTTCTCTATTTCTTAAAGCTATCAAGGCTTTATAAGTATTAAGGATTGAACCCGGATTTTTTGTAAGGTCAAGTACGTTTACCTGGCGGAAATCCCCGTTAAGCTTTATCCAGCTTTTAGATGCGGAAAATCCCGCAAAAGGATTACCATTCCATTGCATCGGGCTACGGGATTTATCCCGGTTATATTCATTTCCTTCGATCAACGCTTCTGCCGGAGTTCTGCCCTTTTTGATTGCAAGCTGGTAGCGGGTCTTCCCTTGTATATCCACCATTTCATCAACATTTTGCGCAGCAATATTATGCATACCGATCTCCTCGCCATAATAAATAAAGGGAATACCTTTTGCCGTTAGCATTAATGCCGCAAGCACTTCGGCTTTTTTTATATCTCCCTCAGCCAGGCGGTCGATGAACCTCGGCATATCATGACTGCCAAAAAATAGTGTTGGAAAATTTTGCATATTTGCCCCCATATTTCGCAATTCATTATACATACGTTCGGTAGAGAACTTAGCGATATTACCAAGATTAAAGTTAAAAACAGCATCCAGTAATTGCGGTGATTCATATTGCTTTATTACTTCCAGCTTATCACTACCGATCTCGCCTACGATAAACCGGTCGCTGTATCCACTAACAATCATCCGGATTTTTTTTATAACCTCTTTTACTCCCTTTTGATTGATATCGTAAAAGTGTTGTTGTACACCTCCGGGCGAAGGATTATCGTGAACAATACCATCCGTATTTAAAAAATTGATCACGTCAAGCCTAAAGCCATCCACGCCCAGGTTTAGCCAATACCGGAGAATATTCTGAACTTCTTCCATGACCCTGGGATTTGCCCAATTGAGGTCCGCCATCTTCGTATCAAACTTATGATAGTAGTATTGTTTTGTCAGCGTATCTTTTTGCCATGACGATCCGCCATAAAAAGATTCCCAGTTGTTGGGGCGATCCTTCCAGATATAATAATCGCGGTATGGGTTGTCGATGGACTTTCGTGATTCTTTGAACCAGTTAGCTTCTGTGGACGTATGGTTTAGCACCATATCCATGATCACTTTTATACCCCTTTTATGCGCCGCGGCCAGGTAGTTTTTGAAATCATCTATGTTGCCATAAGTGGCATCAATATCATAATAACTACTAACATCATTTCCATTGTCTACTTTTGGAGATTGTAAAAAAGGTGAAAGCCATATCCCTTTTACACCAAGCGATTGTAAGTAATCCAGTTTGGCGGTGATACCTTTAAAATCCCCATACCCATCACCATTACCATCGGCAAAACTGGGCATGTATATTTCATAAAAAACAGATTCTTTCCACCACTTCTTGTCGGTAGCCTGGCCTTGTACAGTATAACAGCATAATGCAAAAGGCAATAAAAGAGCAGCCGTAAAATGTAATTTCAAAGAGATTTTCTTAATGGTCATGTAGCTATTTTTCAGTATATACAAGATACCTAATACCCTGTCAATTAAAAACTAAAATAATGGAATGATAAATAAAAGAATGCTAAAATGTTAGATATGGATGCCGGGCACGAATAAAATTATATGCTGGATTGATGCCACTGCAACCATGTGATGGAAGGTACCGAGTCGCAAATAAGTTGTTTACGCTGTCAAGCTTACCAAGATACGTTTTCAATACCTCTTGGATCTGCCTGTAAAGTTATATGCCTTCCAACATGGCTAATTTTTTCCGCGCGACATATAATCCACCGCCACCCCATCCACCAGCAGCTGATTTCCGCTATAGGTTACTTTGCCACCACCCGGCACAACAACAATTACCGCAGAAGATTGTGCTGAAATTTTTATCCTGGCAGATGATGATACATTGCGCGCGATGAAAGTACCGGAAACGGTATTATAAAGATCCACTTTTTTACCCGTTAAAGTTTTTATCACAACGGTTTTAGTTGTACTATATGGATTATAATAAAGGTAGGATGGATAGGCCTTATCATGAAAAAAGTCGGTAGCCAGTAAATCTAGTTGCAATATTCCTGTAATATTCGTTGGGCGGACAATACTGCCAAAAATCCCAACATGCCCGCTTCCATATACACTGAACTGTGATTCCTCCGGGTTTTTGCCGGGCACCCACAGCGGCCCGTCGCCCTGCGCAACGGGGCCTTTTAAATGCTCATGTTGTTTGTAACTGGATTGTTTTATCATCCCTTCGTAACCGATAACACCCTTGGTTACTCCCGCCAGCCGGGGAATAGTTTCATGATCATCCGGCATATATTGCGGATAAAAAAACCTTGCCGCATTTGCCGCATTTAACATCCATTTACCAATGGCGGTTGCATAGGACTGATCATACCTAACCAGCGGAACAAACGGCCAGGCAGCATCATAGGTATTCATCAAAAAACCGTACCCGCCATGGTCCACCGTACTACCTACAATACCGGAAATATCGATGCCGTTCCATCTGCCTGTTAACACTCCCCAACCCTCCCTGCAAATTGCAGTACCGTCAAAACTCCAGTCCAGCATTTTTTTCATATCATACGCCTTGCCTTGTTCTGCATTTATCCTGGCGGACAGATAAGCGCCAAAGGGCATCAGCACTTCGTAGGTAGGATTTTTGGGTTGAGATTGCAAAGCAGATAAGGCACTGAGTGCACCCTTTAAATATCGTTGGTCGCCAAATTTTTTATACGCAGCATACAGAACCCAGGCATGCCCGGCCGACACGTCCGGCTGTGCACAGATCTGGTTTTTCATGGGTTTCATTTTACCATAGTCGAAATAAGACCAGTCATAATTCCCATTGAGGATCGAATCGGCTTTATAAAATTTCTCCGCAATGCTCCTGGCAATTTCAAGAAAACCAGGCTCATCCGGGTACAGATCATAGATAGCATAAAATAGCACATTTGGATAAACATCATACCACCAATCGCGCCCATAACCGCCTCCCAATAATGCCACTTCCGGGCAGGTATTGTTCATCATGATATCCCATCCCGTCTCTTTGTTGAAATAATTTTTGAGCATTCCAACATAGTTGCGTTTTTGTTGGTTGCTTTTATCAATACCGACCAGGGTAGCGCCCAGAACGGCGCCCATCGTGGCCAATGCTTCATGAAATATACCATTGTTATTACCCGGGCCTTGTCTCACGTCAGCTAATGCGGTGTAGAGCCCAACAACAGGCTGGGGAAAATTGCGCATACTGCTATCCACCCATACAAGGGGCCAGAATTTTCCTGTAGCATTAAAGTCATATACCGTACTATCAAAACGCAATGCGAGTTTATGGTAATCTATAATTTTCAGTGGCGCAGGCAGGTATGGCATCTGGTCCACACGTGGGATATGCAGTTGCTTTACCTGGGCTTGCAGCATGGTTGCACCAAAACTTAAAAGAAAAATGGCCGAAGTAATTTTGACTATATTGTTCATTGTTTTAATAATATGATCTTTTAAAAATATTTAATCATTAATTTTATTGAGCTGCTCCAAATAAGTGCAATTAAAATTGAACAGGTTGTGCAAAGATTATGCAGTCAGTGCTTTTTTACCCGAAGTAATCCTGATAGCGAACGGTTATCCGGTTAAAAGATAAACTATCTATCTCACTCCTAGAGAATTTCTTATAACTTTTAAGGCTGGTTTGGCTGCCAACACCATTTACATATGATTTCGGGAGAAAATGGATTCAAATCTTGTTGTGTGGATCTTTATCCCGGTGTGATCCGTGTACTATAAAATCGCTTTTTACCGAATGGAAACCCAATTTGTTTGCAATAGTTGATATGCTTTTTGCTGGCTATAAAAATTATTATTACCTGGGCTACCTGAATTGATTACCCAGGCGAAAGCGACGGTGGGTTCGGTTCAACATCACTGAAATCTGCATTAAAATGTTGAGGGCCGCTAATTGAAAACGTGTAACTTAGTTCGCAAAATAAAAACTGCCGCAAGAATTTACTAAATACCATTTAAGAAGTCAGCTTTTAGCGTGTATCATCTATTGGAAAATAAAAAACGATCATGAATTACCATGAGCTATTAAAACAAATTTCAGAGCAGGTGGCTGTCTTTTATTTTGAGAAGGCAGACGAAGGGCGTGTATTTCACAAGCCGCGGCATACGATGGAACTCCTGTATGCCGTGGAAGAAATGGCATCTCACTATGGGTTGGATGCCCGTGATTCTTATATTGTTTGTTCTGCGGCATGGTTTCTTGATACAGGCTATCATATTGTGGGAAAGGAGGGCCATGAAATAAAAAGTGCCGAAATGGCCGAAACTTGTTTACAACGCCTTTCAGCTGAAGACATTGATATTACCGGGATAAAGAACTGTATACTTTCCACCCGTTTACCACAAAAACCGCAATTACTCACAGAAAAAATCATGTGTGATGCTGTCTTTTTTTACCTGGGCAATGCAGACTTTAAAGAAAAGAACAAGGTGCTTAAGGCTGAACTTGAATATATCCAACAAGAAATAATCAGCGGCACCAACTGGAGGTCATCCATGATCGACCTGATGGAATCTCATAAATTTCATACGGATTATTGTGAGCAATTGTTAAAGGCTCCAAAAAGGAAAAACCTTGAACGTTTAAAACAAAAACAGGAAAATAAATTGTCATCCTATCCGGAAACGGAACCATTGCCAGAACCCCTTAGTGATTCGCAAGCAGCTCCAAAAAGCAATTTTCCGGTCCTACAACCCATGCCTCCCGGTACGGCAAATCCTGCTGCTGACAAGACTTTTCGAACTCAGGAAAAACAAGAGAAAAAAACCGGCGGAGCTTTCCGGGGTACTGAGACCATGTTCAGGGTATCTTCTTCCAACCACCAGCGAATGAGTTCCCTTGCAGATAATAAAGCGAACATTATGATATCGGTCAATACCATCATTATTTCCATTATCATTGCTTTACTTTTGCCGAAATTTGAAACGAACACACAGCTTATTGTTCCAACGATCATTCTGCTGCTGATCAATATTACTACGATCATTTATTCAATACTCGCCACAAGGCCAAAAATGCATACAGGCATCTTTACCCCCGAACAGGTTGAAAACAAAACAGTGAACCTTTTGTTTTTCGGGTCTTTCTATAAAATGAATTTTAAGGAATATAAATCAGGAATGCAGGAAATGATGAATGACAGTGATTTCCTTTACAGCAGCCTGATAAAGGATATTTACTGGCAGGGCCGTGTGATGGGGCGAAAATTTCGCCTGTTACGTATAGCCTATGATATATTTATGTATGGTCTTGCTGTTGCGGTGATAGCCTTTGCGCTGGCGGCACTTTTAATTAAATAAAGGCCTGTTTCAGCTTTCAACGTTTATCAACATCTTCATCAATCGCCCGTGCACCACCCCTGGCCTCCACCCTACCCGGCTTTTTCATTAAGTAACCGGGGCTGTTGATTTTATAAATAGTTAGGCGAAAGGGGTTATTGCTCATTCATATTTTTAATGCATTTAACCGATTATGAAAGATTTATTTTTTATTCCCTGCTGCTAATTGCATTGTATCAGCTGATTCCATTAACAGGGTACGCACAGGCAAATAGAAAAATAACCTTGATAACACCGCCTGGCGAATTTACGGAAACTACTTTGTTTGAAACAAATGAAATACTAGAGCTAACATTAACGGCCATATGCTTCCACTTATAAATGACAGGGACGAAAAATCAAAGTACCGCCCGATGAAGCTGCGGTATAAAAAAGAAGATATTTCCATCCCCATAGAAGTAAAATCAAGGGGCCATTTTCGCAAAGTGCAGGGAAATTGCGATTACCCTCCCTTGTTAGTGCAGTTTAAAAAATCGGCGGAACTTTCATCTTCTGTTTTCAAAGGACAGGATAAATTAAATCTGGTGATGCCCTGCAAGCATGATCAGCACGTGGTACTGGAATGACTGGCCTATACAATATATAACCTGTTAACACCAAATAGTTTCAGGGCCAGGCTCGTACGGTTAAGGGTAGCTGATACTAAAAGAAATAAAACTTCCGCCCCTGTCTTTAGCATACTGCTCGAAAGTGAAAAACATATAGCCAGGAGAAACCAGGCCGTTAGTATAACGACGAAACTGCAACCTGAACAAACGGAACCCGGCGCGTTTTTTATAATGGTCGTATTTGAATACCTTATTGGAAATACCGACTGGTGTGTTCAATATTTACAGAATGTTAAATTGATAGCTAAGGAAACGGGTGCAGTTCCCCTTGCGGTCCCCCTACGATTTTGATCATGCCGGGCTGGTAAACGCCCCATATGCGCTACCTGCAGAAGAGTTAAAAATGAGGTCTGTCCGGCAACGCCGCTACCGCGGGTTTTGCATAACAGAAATGAAAAAATTTGAGGGTGTGATCGCCTCCTACATTACTTTAAAAAAAGGTATTTACGATCTTTTTATCAATTGCACTTCACTGGATTTAAAATATAAAAAATATGCTCTAAAATATCTTGATGAATTCTATGAATCCATTAACGATAAAAAACGATGGCAAAAGGAATTCGGTTACCCTTGCGATAAAAACGGTGCCGGAAACGTAGTTATCAAGGGAATGAAAGACGATTGATTGACGTTTACCAGGTGAAACCCTTTTCCAGCATTAAGGCCAGTAAAACATTACATTAAGCAGCCAACAAAGTAATTCGAATATGACGGGTTTGTTATTACTTTGTCAAACCGATTTTTGTAAAGCTCTTTCAAGGGAATGTTCTGCGTGCTAAACCAGATCGGCGATCATCATTAACGGTTTACAAAAATAACTTATGTACCTGGAAACCATCCTGGCTATTATCATCATTCGCTTCCTGAGAAAAACGTTGCAGACCAGTGGTTTACTTTCTCAATGGGATAGAATATTGCTGGGGGGCATCGCGGTTTCCATTGGCCTGTTAGTGGCTGAAGTTGCCTTTCATGAGAGCCGGCCGGTGGTAGGATGGCTCGGGCACACATTACTTCTCTACCTCGCTTACATCATTTTTTACAAAAAAGAATTCCAGCCTGCAAAGCCAATGATGTATGGCATGTTGCCCTACCTTGCCGTATCCCTGCTAGACGACCTGGTGAAACTGGCCAGTCCCGGGTTTTACAACCAATGGCATAATTATTTTGGTACCGCCCAATTATTCGCGTTCATCTGGATGGTTGCCATGTGGTTAATAACAAAAAAACAAAGAACGGCGCTCGAAAAAGAGCGTTTGCGGACCGAAGAAAAAGAAAAACAAAACCAGGTAACGGAATCTTTAAAAGCGGTACTTGAGGTGCAGGTCGCAGATCGTACGGCTGAGCTTACCCTGCAAAAAGAAGAACTCCAGCACGCGCTTGATGAATTAAAAGCAACCCAGGTTCAGCTTATTCAATCAGAGAAAATGGCTTCACTGGGAGAACTCACAGCAGGCATCGCGCATGAGATACAAAACCCGCTAAACTTTGTCAATAATTTTTCTGAAATAAATTCAGAGCTGATAGAAGAAATGAAAATTGAATTGAATTCCGGTAACAACGGGGAGGCCATTGCAATTGCCAATGACATTGCGGCCAACGAACAGAAGATCAACCATCATGGAAAGCGGGCCGATGCGATCGTTAAAGGAATGCTGCACCACAGCAGGAGCAGCGATGGGGTAAAAGAGCCAACTGATATCAATGCACTTGCCGATGAATACCTACGGTTGGCCTATCATGGCCTGCGGGCAAAAGATAAGTCCTTCAATGCAACGATGAAAACCGATTTTGATCCTGCTGCAGGCAACATCAATATCATCTCGCAGGATATAGGACGGGTTATTCTTAATCTCATCACCAATGCATTTTATACCGTAGCCGAAAAAAAGAAAAAAATGCTGCAACCAAATACCTCAGCATCCGGAGAAATTAACAGGGAAAACCTCTTCCCGGCAGGAGATTACGAACCCACTGTTTTTGTAAGTACAAAAAAAGTGAATGGAAAACTTGAGATAACAGTAAAGGATAACGGTAACGGGATCCCGCAGCAAGTAGTGGATAAAATATTTCAACCCTTTTTTACCACTAAACCTACCGGCCAGGGAACCGGGTTGGGATTGAGTTTAAGTTATGATATCATAAAAGGTCATGGCGGTGAAATAAAAGTGGAAACAAATGAAGGTGTTGGCTCAGCGTTCATAATCCGCTTGCCGTTTTCCGATGATGCCAAACGCAAAGTGGTGAATTGAAACAAGAAGGCATGGTATCCGGGTTCATAATTTTATTACCTTTAAATGAGGTATTTTAAACAGACTATTAATGATCAAACCTAAGCAGTTATGCTGCATGATAACATGCGCGCTCTTTGCATCTGTTATTTTTTCGTCTTGCAACAATTCGGGTAATGTTCCGTTTCCGGAAAGTCAATTAAGCTATTCGCAACCTGTTTCCGTACCACTGCAATTCACCCCGTCTAAGACTTTAATTTGGGATACGGTAAAAACAGGAGGGATTACCCCTGTCGTGAAAAATTTGGATATTGATGCCCTTCCGCCCACTACCTTTGATACTACCGCTTACAAGCCGTTTGCTAAAACACCCGGGCAATCTACCTTTAATTATACCAGCCTGCCCGGTGCAGGTTTTAACATGGCTAACCTGCCAGCAAAATCCTTACAGTTCAAAACCTCTTTGCTGGTCCTCCCTCCTTCGGTTAAATCATTAAATCCTTCGCCGCAAATTGGTAAAGCCCTTTCAATTTTTTACTTCGGAATAGTGCAGGGGCTGGAGGCCAAAATAATAACGGCATTGTTCAAGGATAAAAACGGGTTAATGTGGATTGCATCTTTTGAAGGTATCTTCCGCTATGACGGTAACAACATTCAACCCTATCCTACCGGCCCCGCCGGCCCTCCCATCGCGGGTATGGCTGAAGACAAAACCGGGAAAATCTGGTATATAAGGCACAATAGCATTGGAATGGTTGATCCTCATTCAGGCACCCTGAATATTTCCGAAAAAATAGGCTCGCAGCGAAATAATGTCGCCAAGATGATCACAGCAGAAAACGGCCTTATTTGGGTTTATAATGACATTGATAAAGCGGTAAGCATAATAGATCCGGAAGCGCTGACATTTAAAAACCTCGATCAAAAAGCAGGCTTGTCTGATTCGACAGCCTTTGGATTACTCGAGGATGATAGCAAAAATATATGGATCACTACTTTCAACCACGGTGCGAATATCATTGACCTTAAAACGGGCACAATAAAATATCTGAAACAATCAAATGGCCTCGGCGGTGATACCTTGTCGGCCATAGCAAAAGATAAGACAGGAGTGGTGTGGATCGCCACTTCAGGAAAAGGAGTTGACGCCGTAGACACAAAGCGCGGCATTATAAAACATTACAATGAATTACAGGGCCTTGAAAAAAGGTTCGCTTTTAATTTATCCTTTGATAATAAGGGCATTCTCTGGATGGCTACTAACCTGGGTATAGAATTATTATCCCCTGAAAAAGGTATGAGCAAATTTATTGGAAAGCAGGATGGACTAAATGAGAATGTAATTACTTCGTGCATACGGGACAGTTATGAACGGATGTGGGTCGGTTCTACACAAGGTTTACATATCATTGAGCAAAACGGGGAAATCGTGCGCCCATTGGGTGCCACGATTATAATAAGCCAGATGGAAGATACGCTTGGTAATTTATGGGTGGGCACCGATCATGGGATCATTCTTATTGACCCAAAAAAAAATATACAGCGTACCCTCAATAAAGCTCACGGGCTGGCAAACGATTTCGTGCAGTCTTTTGCAAAGTCAGGCCAGCAAATCCTGGTGACCACCAACGGGGGATTAGACATCATTGATCCCGTGCGGAAAACCATTGAACATACGGGGAAAAAAGAAGGCCTCGTCAGCGATACCACTTATGTGGTTTTTAAAGACAGGAGCGGTAATAAATGGCTTACCGGACCAAGTAATGGGATCGACCTCATTGATCCCTTAAATAAAATGGTCAGGCATACAGGCCCCGCCGGTGGATTAAGTGATAATAATATACAGGATATTAAACAAGACAACAGCGGGAAGCTCTGGCTGGCTACCAGTAAGGGCGGTATCAATATTATCGATCTTGTAACGGGCAATGTCAAATATCTAAATAACCAGCCGGGGCTACGGGACACCTGTACCAGGATGATGCTGCTCGATAAATACGACCGTGTATGGATCGGGACTGATAAGGGCATATATATTGCGGATTCAAAAAAAGGGTTGTTAACTACGATAACCACCAGGGAAGGCCTTTCGAATAACCGGGTATTATCCCTTTTAGAATATAATGGCAGCGTTATTGTCGGGACCAGTACCAAAATAAATATCATAACCGCCCCTGCGGACAGAGATACTAACCGTCATCCGGGAGCATCGGATACAGCCTGGAAAATATCCGTTCTTAATAGATCTGAAGGCCTGGTACGGCAACAGCGAAGTTCCTGGAATACAGACCTTATTACTAATAACGGCCAGTACCTATGGGGCGACCGCGGGCTCACGGTTATTTCCGAAATCCGGGCCAATGATGACCCAACCCGTACTTTTGTTACAGGAGTGAATATAATGACACAACCCCAATATTTTATAAATAAACAGGCGTTCGGCCGGAAAGACACAATTTGGACGAATGATACTTTTTATTTGAAGGGGCAAATCCCCGGCAATGTAAACTATACAACTACAAAAGGAATAAAGTGGGACAGCGTTTCGGGTCCGTACAATATGCCGGTAAATCTGCGCATACCAAATAACCAGAATTATATCCAGGTACGGTTCACACGGGCTCATCTCAGCAGGCAGGATTCAACGTTGTACTGTTATTTCCTGGAAGGCATTGATAAAAACTGGAGCGCCGTTACGGCAAATACATTTACTGAAAATTATTTAAACCTGCCACCAGGAAAATATATTTTTAAAGTAAGCAGTAAGGGGATCAATGGTAAATG
Organism: Ferruginibacter sp.; assembly: GCA_037719925.1. Classification (GTDB taxonomy): domain Bacteria; phylum Bacteroidota; class Bacteroidia; order Chitinophagales; family Chitinophagaceae; genus Ferruginibacter. The sequence goes on along the minus strand of JBBJMD010000038.1, from coordinate 233 downwards.
GAGCGATCCGGCGGTTTTTGCTTTTACTATTTCTCCCCCATGGTACAATAGTTGGTGGGCTTACACTTTGTTTGTACTGCTGGGTATTGGAATATTAAGGGCCTATATCGTTTACCGCTCGCGTAAATTCCAGGAAGAAAACAGGCTACTGGAAGAAAAAGTAAGCCTGCGGACCAGCCAGTTGCAGCAATCGATCGAAGAGTTGAAAGCTACCCAGACACAGTTGGTGCAAT
>JBBJMD010000166.1:0-8417 GCA_037719925.1 Ferruginibacter sp. | reverse complement strand
TGTCGCCGAAGTAATGTGTCAGTAGCTCGGCGGATGCCGTTGAGATAACTGAATGGCCACTTAAGTATTCCGGAAAAGGAGGCGTTTGTAGAAGCGGACGCCAACCAGGATCAATCAATTTCCTGATTACCGTTTCAGGCCTTATCCTGTTACTTCGGAATTTTTCATCCCAGCAACACATGAAAGCGTCCATCAATGTAACAGCCAAGGCCGCATGAATTTCCATAGCCCTTGAAAAAGACACCTGCTTTTTTCTACAAACCACTCCGGCAATTCCCATCCAGTGCGCCCCCGGTGAGATTTTTTTAACACCTATTTGGAGGTGGCCATTATCCTCCAGTTCAAAGGGATTACAATCCCAGAAGGCTGATATTTCCCTTTGCGCATCTGTAAGGTGAATGTTAGCGTCATAAACCGATTTTGCCAATGAATAAAATGGCGAACCAGGTTTTGGACTATAAACAACAGGTGGTTGCGGAACAAACTGCGTGGCTGAATCAAGCGTAAAAGGACGGAGGCGGTTAAAAAATGGTTCGACTGCAGGGAAGTATCCTGGTGGTGTCGGGTACCAGGAGCCTTCTTTCTCTGTCGGGGTATAACGGCTATAATTACTGATCTTCCTGTAACCATCTGCTTTTGCATACGCCAGGATGCCTTTCGAAACAGCCTTCCCATAAGCACGCGAACTATCAACCAACTCCCTGTCTATTCCCAACGCGTAACATGAGTCGGTGATAGCCTGCATTCTAGGCTGAAGTAATTGGCCGGAAGGTTGAAGCGCGGAAGCAGTTTCCAGCATGGCATATACAGTGGCCAACTGCCAGGAATACGCTCTGATAGCCGGTTTTGGAATTTCCGGATAGTTATTCAAATAACTCCTGAATGATTTTATAGAAGAATCATTTTTACTTACTACTTCATATCCTGCCAGCATTGAATACGCATAAAATCGTGCGGCAAGCGGCGGATTGGTTACATCGTGAATCATCAGTTCAGTCATGTAATTTACTACGCCAGCTATCTGGTCAACCCCTGCCTGATATTTCTTTTTGTGGGAAGAACATGAAGACAATACCTGCACTATGACCATGAACGCCACCGTAAGCGTCTGCCTTCTGTTTATGATATATAATTTACTGTACCGGTCACACCTGTTTCCCTGCTTTTTTACGTACCCGTATCTCTGCTCGTATTTCTTAAAAAATTTCAACCGGCCAACCTCATCTCTTTTTAAAAAATTCACTTGCACTATCAGTCGGGAGCCTTCAGGTGCAAGCTGCGGAATTCTTATCCCAATAACAATTTTTTCCACAGGTTTTGTCCATCTGTATTCCAGCGGAATTAGAAAAAGCGTAGCATAAGATGAACTGCTTATTACGTTAGCGGAACAACGGCCTTTGGCAATGTACAATGGCACACACATAGTTCCTGGTGCGTTATTATAGATGTATTTAATATCTCCATTACAATCGGGGGGAAACACATTTCTTTCTGTTAAACAATAACATAACGGATAGGTAGCACCCTCGCCATTATCCAGGTCAAAATAGTATTCCCCAAATTCAGTTTTCTTATCAAACTCAAATGCAAGTTCCACAATTTCACCTTTTAACCCAACCAAACCATCAGGTTTTTTTAAATATCGGATAGCAACGATAACTGCCAGTAATAAAATTATTATCAAAACAACCAAGCTCAGTATTCCTTTCATTATTGCCGCTGACTTTTGATTACATTATTAATGCAAGTTAAGGTTTTAGCTATCTGTTAAAAGCCATCGGCTACTGGTCTTTTTCTCTAATCGTTGATTGCTGATCCAAATCTTTGCCAATCAAATCCAATAATCCCAAAATCTGACGCATCCCAATTCAGACAATCTGACTGCTGAAAACTATTTATTGAACCGCCATGCCTGGACAGCCTTTCCATTTATTCCGGCCAATAGCAAGTTACCGAAAAGGCAGAAAGACCGTACTTCTCCTTTTAACTCCAGCCCCGATTCAGTCTGTGGTACATACTTAAATGAACCTGACCCATCACCGATATAAAGCTGGCCGTGGTTACTCTCATTCATTCCAACTTTTACGCGGCAATAGTGGCTGTTACCGCCTATAAGCAGGTCCATTTTTCCATCGTTATTATAGTCAGCTATTGAAATTGCATACACCGGTGCAAACTGAGCCTGTACAGGCAGCGGCTGTTCCAAATATTTACCCGAAGTGCTGCTAACCCATATTGTAGAAGCCATTCTATTAGCAGATAACCGCCTGGCATCTTTTAGTTCCTCCGTTGTAAATATATCTGCGATTTGTGCATTTGAATAAGAATTATAATCGGGGAAGCGTGTACGCATTATTGATATATGCTCTAACAATTCATCTCTTGCCACATAAGGATAAGATTTGCCATTAATAAAATAACAAAAGATAGGGTCAATGGCGCCATTATCATCGAAATCTTTGTAATAGATTTCCACTGGTTCCTTATCGCTTGCCCGCCACTGGCAATTAAGTCCATAATTACCTGCTACAATGTCCGGCTTTCCATCACCGTTTATATCTTCTACCTGCAAGGTATTCCACCACCCCTTACAAGAATTATCCATGAAATCACTTGTTTTATCCTCCAATTTCTTATTGATAGCTTTCCAGATTTGAATGGGCATCCACTCTCCTGCAGTTATCAGTTCTTCTATTCCATCACTATCAAGATCTGCAAAAACGGCGCTGGTAAACATGCCGGCAGTTGAAATTTTTGAACAAACTGATTGGGTGGCTTCGCGGAATTTACCTTTACCATCATTTAAAAGAATGAAAGAGGCAGGCGTTTCAGGGTATCGCCCGGGAATAACACGGCCTCCTAAAAATACATCAGGATATCCGTCTCCATTCATATCTCCTGCGGCGATAGCGCCACAAGAAACCAGTAATTGAGGCAGGGCTGACGGATCTTTTTTTAAATGCCCTTTACTATCATTGATATATAAACGACTTTGTAAAGCCTCATCGCCAGGCTGAAAATTATCATATCCTCCGCTTGCCACCAAAAGATCCGGATGACCATCTCCGTTAGCATCAAAAATGATGGCTTTAACATCTTCATACAAAGCATCCGCATCAAGATCATGTTCAGCCAATTTAACAAACTTATTATCTTTTTTCTGCAAATAAACTGCACCGGCAAATCCAGCTGCCCCACCGATAAAAAGATCATCCATGCCATCGCCATTCATATCTCCCTTTGCCATACAAGGTCCATCATAAGAAAGAGAATTTATCAATAGCGGCTGCCGTTTAAAATCATTTACCAGGTCTTCGTGGTGAACAAAACCGACAGGAGAAGAGACTTGTGAAAATATTGTTTGACTTTTACCAGGCGTTCTGCGCATATTGGTTACGGCATCAGATTCTTTTAGGAGGATATCCTGGTTACAAGCAACCTGTGTTATCACCTGCTTTTTATTACCGAGCCAGGTAATAACCAGTGAATCAATTTTTGCCTGCGCGCCGGTTCCAAACACCAATACCGGCGAAACACTGGATTGAAATCCCCGGCTCATTAATTCTTCCTGAACCTGGTGCTGGCCCTTATAAAACAATTCAACTTTTGCGCCTATTCCAAAGCGATTTTTTTCCTGGCCGTTAAGTTTTATCCGAATAAAATTATTCTTATTCTGAAGCCTTCCATTGTTACAATAGACTAACGCGGTTTTGTTAATGTTATTGACTACCAGGTCAAGGTCACCGTCATTGTCAAGGTCCGAATAAGCAGCACCGTTACTGTTAGAAACAGCATCAAGTCCCCACTCCGCGCTTTTATCCGAAAAACCAATTCCGCCTTTGTTCCGGAAGCTATAATTACGAACATCCGATGCAGGCATTTTTTTTACTAACTCAAGCAGGTTTTCTTTTTGTATCCTTCCCTGGTTATCGCGCAGGTATTCACCCATATATTTTTGAAAATCCATATTGGTATAATCCCTCAGGTAACCGTTCGACACAAACAGGTCTTTCCAACCGTCATTATCAAAATCTGCAAAAAGAGGAGCCCAGCTCCAGTCTGTATTTGATACGCCGGCAAGCTGCCCTATTTCACTAAAGCCACCCTTGCCATTACTAAGGTGTAACATGTTACGCATATATTGCGCATGCAGTCCGGTTTTAACCCTCAAATTAAAGAGTTCAAAATTATCGCTGCCGAACAACAATTTTTGCCGCCTGTTATCCGCTGGCAGCATGTCAAGGGTATAGATATCAGGCCAGCCATCATTATTAATATCGGCAATATCGTTACCCATAGAAAATTGCGATGTAACAGATATCCTATCATCAAGCTCGTCTTTAAAAGTGCCATTACCCTTATTGATATAAAGGCAGTCGGGCGCCAGGTAATCATTCGAAATATATATATCCGGTAGCCCGTCATTATTGATATCCGCTATAGAAACACCCAGGTTGAAATTCAACCTCGCGTTGCGTATGCCTGATTGCCGGGTAACTTCTTTAAAAACATTATTGTCGTTTCTAAATAATTTAAGACCTGTTAATGAGTCCGTTTTATTCATCAGGTAATTGATCGCTGTTTCATCAAGGTTATTAAAGCGGATTGGACTATGATTCAGTAAAATCATATCCAGGTCACCATCTATATCATAATCAAAGAAAGCAGCCTGGATACTGAAAGCCGAATCGGCCAGGCCAAAAGATTGGGCCTGTTCTGAAAAACAAGGAATGCCTTTGTCATTTAAACCTTTATTGATAAAGAGCTCATTAGCCCTTTGAAGACCGGATAAATTGCCGGAATGGCAAACATACATATCCAGTAATCCATCGCCGTTAACATCTGCCATGGTTACACCGGTAGACCAGCTGGTTCTGCCAGACACACCTGCTTTATTTGTTATATCCTCAAATTTAAGTTTCCCGCGGTTAAGGTATAGCCGGTTTCCATTTCTGTTACTTGTAAAGTAAATATCATCCAGCCCGTCATTATTTACATCACCGATGGCTACGCCACCTCCGTTATAACTGTTCTCGTACTGGAGCGGATTAACATTTTCATCCTCTTTACTTCGTTAATAAAATGCCCCGTTGAATCGCAGACAGCAGGCGAAAGTTGTTTTCTTTGTTAACCGTAGCCGCATGCATAAAGTGAAAGTGAAATCAGGAGCCTCATGGTAATGGTCAATGGTGAATGGTCAATGGGAAGGTCAATGGTACCGTTGACAATTCTATACGGCGGAGCTGCAGCAAGGCTGTGTAAGCGTGCTTGTGCCTGGTTAAACGTAGGCTAACTTATTTGTAACAGGCACGAGTTGTCCACCGGGCACGTCTGTATTATAAAATTGTTTCATTAAGCCCGGCGGAACACTCGCGCCAGGTTTAACATGTCTTAAGTCAACGACATTGAATGGTGAAGGTCAACGGTATTCATTCACCATTCTCCATTAATATCCTGGATTTTGTTTCAATTTAGGATTAGTATTTAAAATGGCCGCGGGAATGGGCATTAATTTCCGGTAGTCTCCGTTAGGCTTGTGTGAAAGCCATGATTTGGTGGTGAAGATACCAAAGCGGATCATATCCTGGCGCCTGCGTGCTTCCTGGTTAAATTCCCAACCCAGTTCATCGAGAAAACGTCCATACTGAACGTCGGCACCACCTTCAACGGTTTTTACTTTGTAATCCCTTCTGCCATAATCATACACACTGCCGAGCTGTAATTGAGCACCTGTTACTACAGCTTTTGCGGGGTTAGAAGGAAAACTTCTTGCCCGGATGGTTGATACAATGGTTGCGGCTTCAGCAGCTTTGCCGGTACGTAACATGCATTCGGCTTTCATCATCATAACATCCGTAAGCCTGAATAAGGGAACATCATTGCTTAAGTTGGTGAGCGCACCCATTTTGTACTCGTATTTGCCGAGGTGAAAACCATGTACTTCCTGGGCGGAGTCAACACCAGGAATCTCGTTGATAAAGGTAAGTGGCTGTCCGCTAAATGGTCCGTACCCTCCTTTCAATTGAACTCCGGTAGAGGAAACCTGTGGCCCCTGTATCCAATTTTCTTTTAAACGCAGATCCTGCGGATCATAGGTGTCTATATATTGTGGAATAGCCGCAATACCGCCCCAGCTTGATGTTGCCAGGTTATAGGTTTTCTGATTTTCCGGATGCAACGTTTCCATGTGTATAGACATGCCACCGGCATAGATCTCATCATACGGAACAGCAAAAATAATTTCAGTGTTGGTTGAGTTTTCCGTTGCAAATATTGCACGCTGGGTAGCACTTAATGAAAACTTACCGGAAGTGAGAATAGCATCACAGGCAGCTATGCACTTATCCCATTGCTGTGTACCGGTGTACACCTGCGCGTTCAGGTACATTTTAGCCAATAACGCATTTGCTGCCCATTTATTAAAACGTCCATAGTATAAACGGTTAGCCTGGCTGTTTAACAAAGGCAGGGTCTCCGTCAATTCTTTAATAATAAAATCATACACCTGTTGGCGGGTATTCTGGTCTGCCAGAAAGCCAGGTTCTACATCAAAGCGGGTTACAATAGGCACATTACCGTAAAGGTCACAAAGCACATAATAAAATGAAGCCCTCAGTGCACGTATTTCTGCCAGTACGCTGTCTTTTCCTGAAGCAACTGGAATAGAACCAGATTCAATCTGGAAAATTAAACGATTACAATTGGTTACTCCTCCATATGCCGCTGTCCAGTTGCCTCCTGTACCATCGGTATTAGTCCAGACATGCTCGTGCAGCCGGCGATAACTTCCATCATCCACCCATCCATAAGGGCGGGCAGTTATTACCAATTCATCTGCAGTAACCTCCTGAGTACGGAAAAAGTTGCTACCTCCAAAATTCAATACATTTCTCCAGGCACCATAAGCGGGGCCTATAAGGGATACCAGATCACTAGCACCTGGTGTAAACCGGTCGGATACAATTTCCGTATAATTTTTGTCGGCCAGTTTAGTACAGGATCCAAGGAAAAGTGCGCCCGAAGCCAAGATAGCTGCTGCCAGAAGTATATTTTTACAAAGTCGCATTTTCGAGTTTATTTATTATTTAAAAAGTAACATTTACCCCAAAAGTAAAAGTCCTGGCACTGGGATATTTATCCCTGTCATCGTTCCCTGGAGTCAGGCCTATGCGATTTACTTCAGGGTCAATTCCTGAATATTTGGTTATTACCAGCGAGTTCAACATAGCTACGTAAATGCGCGCATTTTTTACAATGTTTTTAATATTGCCAATGCCGTAACCAATGGTAATATTATCCACCTTCCAGAAATCACCATCTTCAATGTAATAACTGTTATACTGTAAAGGCACGTTCTTATCTAATACCGTTTTGCCAAATACTTTATCATACGCGGAGTTCAATTGGTTGTATTGCGTACGGCCTGTGTTTTCATAATACATGCGCTGGAAGTTAAGTATCTGGAATCCGAATGCTCCACGCATGGTGATGGCAAGATCAAACTTTTTGTAGCGGAAATTATTATTCCAACCTGCATAATATTTAGGCAACCCGTTCCCGAGCACCATTTTGTCTTCGTCTGCAGCTTTAAAATCCTGAAAAGACGTCGGTTTTCCATCCCTGCCCTGATAAATCCATTTTCCCTTATCATCAACATCTATAACTTTAAACCCATAAAATTCACCAATAGCCCTGCCTACTTTAACACGGTGTGTGTAAGTTTGAATAGGTTCCCCTGTACCCCCGGCATTAAAAAAATCATTGGTTGTTTTATAATCCTGGTTAGACAATGAAACTAATTTATTGCTATTTGTAGAAAAGTTTACGCTGGAAGACCATTCAAAATTTTTGTGTGAAATAGGAATGAAATTTATTATGGCTTCAATGCCTTTATTTTCCATCACTCCAACATTTGCCCAGGTGGTTCCAAATAAGTTGGGAGGAGTTGGTACCTGGTATTGAAATAACAGCCCATTCACTTTGCGTTTATAGGCATCGAATGATCCACTCACCCTGCCTTTGTACAAAGAGAAGTCAATACCCGCATTAAATTCTGCTTTTTGTTCCCAGCGAAGATTTGGATTAGGATTACTTATAGGAACCAACTGAGGTACCCAGCGGCCATCGGATAACGTATAACCGCTATAACCTAAGCGGGCTACTCCTAAAAACAGCGTTTGGGGAGGAGTACCTGTGATGCCATAGCCCACACGCAATTTCAAATCCTCAATAGCACTTACATTTTCCATGAATTGCTCCTTGTTAATTCTCCACCCTACAGAAACAGCAGGGAATGTTCCCCAAGGCTCAATTGCACCTACAAGGGCTGATGTAGCTTCCCGGCGCACACTTGCCATCAATAAATATTTGTCTTTGAAATTATAGGTAGCCCTGCCAAAGAAACCGATTAAATTTCT
>JBBJMD010000165.1:0-8449 GCA_037719925.1 Ferruginibacter sp. | reverse complement strand
AAATCTCGAGCTCTAAATTATTATAGCGCAGGTGCTCTACAAGATTTGGATCCTCGATGCTCCTCACCCCATGGCCGATACGGGATGGGCCTAAATATTGCAGCGTTTCCCACACGCTTTCGGCACCCTTTGCTTCTCCTGCGTGTGCTGTACAGGGAATACCCTTTTCTCTGGCATATCGAAAAGCATTTATATGGTTGTCGATCGGGAAACCCGCTTCATCTGCGGCAATATCAAACCCCGCAATGGTGCTGTCTTTGAATTGTTCAACCAGCTGTACCGTCTCCATACTTTGCTCCGCTGAGTAATGACGTAGGGTACATAATATAAGCCGGGCTTCGATCCTTGTTTCTATTATTGCCTCCGCAAGCGCCGCTTCCGTAAATGCTACTACCTGGTAGGGCATAAGGCCTTTTTCCAAATGTTGTAAAGGTGCGAATCTTATTTCGGCATATAAAGTATTGGTGGCTGCCAGTTGCTTGAAAAGGTCCTGCACCACCCATTGCAACTGCTCTTTGGTTTGCATAAGCTGGTACCCTTTTACAGCTCTCGCGAGGAAATCAGCCAGGTCGGGACATTTGGCAGGAGCAACAAAATCCTGTTGCCAGGCCGCTTTGGATACAGAAGGATCGATCTTTGACACCACCTCATAGCTCAGCCCGCAATCCAGGTGAAGGTGCAGTTCAACCTTAAGTAACTGATCTACTGTCATCATTTTAATTAAAGTATTTAAATCAGGAGAGCAGGGATGGTAATATTTCAGTGATATTAATGACCTGGCGGAAATTACTGTGTTCTACGTTATGTTCTACCTGTTCATGTGCCCAGGTGGTATGATAGGGAATATGCACCGCATGGCCGCCGATGGATAAAACCGGTAAAACATCTGATTTCAGGGAATTGCCGATCATTAAAAACTGGGCAGGCTGTATATCCAGGTGCCGTATAAGTTTTAGATAATCCAAATCCTGTTTATCGGACATGATCTCTATATGGTGAAAATAATGTTCCAGCCCGGATTTTTTTAGTTTTCGTTCCTGGTCGAGCAGGTCTCCTTTTGTGGCAACTACCAGGCGGTATTTCCCTTTAAGCGATTTGAGGGCGTCTTCTACCCCTTCGAGTATTTCAATGGGTTTTTCCAGTAACTCCTTGCCAAAAAGGATGGCTTTTTCTATCACTTCAATATTCAGGGTATTGTTAGAAATGCGGAGGGCTGTCTCTATCATCGAAAGCATAAAACCTTTTATGCCGTACCCATACAAGGGAAGGTTTTGGATCTCGGTCTTAAACAATTCTTTCACAAGCGAGTGGTGTGGCAAATAGTCTTCCAGCAAGGCACAAAATTTATTCTCCGTTTCCTGGAAATACGGCTCGTTTATCCAGAGCGTGTCGTCTGCATCAAAAGCGATGACTTTAATGTCCATGACTTTAATTTTAATGGCGCGTATTCAGGCGCCCAGACCGATGGCCGGTCATATTGAAGTTCTTAATATTAATAAAACTACACATTCTATATGATGGGTATGCGGGAACATATCAACCGGCTGGATCTTTTCCACGCTGTATTTTTGGGCCAGCAAACCAAGGTCCCGCGCCTGGGTAGCGGTATTGCAGCTCACGTATACTATTTTAGGGGCTGCTATTTCGAGCAATTTATTAACCAGCTTTTCATGCATGCCGGCCCGTGGAGGATCTGCAATAATAATATCCGGCCAGCCATGATCCGCGAAAAATTTATCATCACAGACCTTGATTACATCCCCCGCAAAAAATTCGGCATGAGTAATGTTATTGATAGCGGCATTTTCCTTTGCATCCTGTATGGCTTCCGGGATCACTTCCACCCCAATCACCTTTTTAGCATGCCCGCTTATAAAAATACCAATACTTCCGGTGCCGCAATAAAGGTCGTATACAATTTCATTACCGGTAAGCCCTGCAAAATCCTTTGCAATGGTGTACAGCTTAACAGCCTGTTTGGTATTGGTTTGAAAAAAAGATTTTGGACCGATCTTAAAGGAAAAGTCTTCCAGCTTTTCTATAACAAACCCTTTTCCATAATAGGCAACCGGGGCGAGATCATAAATGGTATCATTCCATTTTGTATTAACGGTGTAAAGTAAGGTAGTAATGGACGGAACCAGTTGCAATACATGGTCGAGGAGTTTCTTTGTTTCCGTTTCATCTTCATAACCAAGACAAATATTTACCATCAGCTCGCCGGTTGTACAGTAACGTATAATTATATTACGTAACCAGCCCGTGTGCTGTTTGATATCGTAAAACGTGTAATTATTCTGCAGGGCAAATTCGCGGATGGTATTGCGGATCGTGTTATTAATATCATCCATAAGGTAGCATTCCCATATATCGATGATCTTATCAAAAATGCGGGGGGCATGGTAACCGAGCGCACCTGCTCCCATGTTCCCCGAGAGGGTTTTGCGGGGATCAGTTGTTTCATAATTGTTTTCTAAGTCAGGCGAAGGGAGGCCTGCTGCTGAAAAATCGTTTAACAAAACAGCGTTACTGCCAGCATGACCCCGGTTACCCATTGGGGAAAGGTGGGCCGGGCCTGGCAGTGTTTTGATCTCCTCCGTTGTCAAATACCTTTTATTACTAAAAGTAAATTCCAGCTTATTCCGGTAGTGTATGGTATCATCGCTTCCTGCGATAGGCATCATTGCGGGCAATTCCATTTTTCCAATGCGCCGGAAGTTTTGAGCTACTTCCTGTTGCTTGTATTCTAATTGTTTATGATAAGGCAACATTTGCCATTTGCATCCGCCGCAGGTACCAAAATGTACACAAAATGGCTCCGTGCGTTCTTTGGAATACTCGTGTATGCGTGTCACCTTCCCTTCCCCATAGTCCTTTTTATTAGTGCTTACGAATACATCTGCCACATCGCCCGGAACTGCTCCTTCTATAAAAATAACTTTTCCATCCTGCCTCGCCAGGGATTTGCCTTCCGCCGCATAACCGGTCACCAGTATCTTCTCAAGCAAATATTTTTTTCTTTTCACCGGGCAAAAGTAACACCTCATTTTATCAAATATGTCAAAATGAGTGGCTAATTATTTTGTTAATGATTCGCAATATTAGCACGTCTTAGGGGCCAGGTTGTGCTATAACCGTGGATTTTAAATACTTTTGCAACCAATAGTACTTAACCGATGAAACGAATTTCTACTTTTTTGTTAGCAAGCCTCTTATGTATTACCGCAAGTGCGCAAATTTTCAAAGTCACTTTACATTCCCCGCAGTATAAGTCGGGCATCGCTTACCTTACTTATCATATGGGTAAAAACCTGAATATCGAGGATTCTGCCGCCGTAAGCAGCAGCGGGGTGGCGATATTTACGGGCAAAAAGAAATTGCCCGGCGGGATTTATGCCGTGGTAATGCCCGGTAAAAGGATCACTGTAGATTTTTTCATTGACAAGGAACAGGTAATCTCCATAAAAATTGATACGACCGATCTCTTTTATAAAACTGTTGTTACGGGTTCAAAAGAGAATATCCTCTTCCAGCAATACCAGCAATACATTGCTGGAAAGGGGAAATTGCTGGAATCAGAGAGACAGGCTTACGTGCAAGCCACTTCCAAAAATGATTCCGTGTTGCATGAAGCTAATTATCTCAAATACAATGCGGAATTAAACGATTTCCGAAGGAATTGTAAAAAAACACCCTACATCCATGATGGCGGTTTTCCTGAATGCAATGAGGGAACCAAAACCTTTGGGGAATAAAATGCAAACACGGAACGATTCGCTCGAAAATTATTACCACTACAAAGCGCATTACTGGGACGGTATCGATTTTATGGATGACCGCATTTTAAGAACCCCCTTCTTTTTGCCCAAATTTGAAAAATATTACCGGGAGATCATTGTGCAGCAGTCTGATAGTATCATCAAAGATGCAGATTACAAGCTGTTGCTTGCCCGTAGCAGCCCGGAAATGTACAAGTTCCTGCTCAATTGGTTTACCGATGAATACCTTAACCCAAAATATATGGGCCAGGATGCCGTTTTTGTACACCTGTTTGAAAAGTATCATAGCAAAGGATTGACAAGCTGGCTCAATGAAAAGCAACATGAAACGATCAGCCGCCGGGCCTATATGTTAATGGCAAACCTGATAGGCTTAAAAGCTGCCGATCTCGATATGCTCGATACAACCGGCAAACCTTCACCGTTATATAAAGTGGTGGCGGATTATACCGTAGTATGTTTTTGGGATCCTACCTGCGGCCATTGTAAAGAGGAAGTACCCAGGCTCGATTCCATTTACCGGGCAAGCTGGAAAAAACAAGGGGTAAAAATATATGCCGTTTTATCTGCGGACCCTAAAGTTGATATGCGGCAGGACTGGAAGAAGTTCATCCGGGATCATAAACTGGAAGGTTGGCTCAACGTTTACCAGACCAAAGAAATGGAAGCCGCGGTTGCTTCCTCGCAAAAAGCGAATTACCGCCAGTTATATGACATTACCCAAACTCCTACTTTATACCTGCTGGATAATGAAAAACGTATCATCGGTAAAAAATTATCCCTTGAGCAATTAGATGAATTGCTACAGGTTAAATGGAAAGCCTCGGCTAAAAAAAATTGAAAATTTAAGCCGCTGGTGAAGGCCAAGGGAACATCCTGCCATTAATAATCCCTGGTACCTGTAACTCTCTGCATAAATCACACACAACCGGTTCAACATGAAGAAAATTGTATTGCTGATGTTTGTTTGTTTTGTGGTAATCCAGGCCTTTTCTCAAACACTTTTTACATACGGGCCCCATAAAGTGGATAAAGCCGAATTTTTAAGGGCCTACAATAAAAATAAAACGCCCGTTGCAGATAAGGCACAATCATTAAAAGAATACCTCGACCTCTATACCAAATTTAAACTGAAAGTGAGGGCCGCCCAGGAATTACAATTAGACAGTTTGCAACAAATGAAGTACGATTTGCAGAACTTCCGCAGCCAGGTAGAAGAAAGTTATCTGAATGATAAAAAGGAAATGAATGCATTGATTGAAGAAGCCATTCAGCGAAGCACTAAAGACATTCATGTACTGCATTTCTATGTAAATATCGACTCAGCAAACAGTCCTGCTGATACGCTCAAAGCCTACAAGTCATTGAGTGAGCTGGTGGGCGAACTAAAAAAAGGCAATAATTCCTATGGGGCACTGGCAGAAAGATACCCCGAAATAAAACAAAACGACCTTGGTTACCTGACCGCCCTTACCCTTCCTTACGAAATTGAAAATTTAGTTTACAATTTAAAGCCTGGTGATGTATCGGGGATATACCGTACCAGATCTGCGCTGCATATTTTCAAAAACGAGGAGGAACGCAAGAGTGCAGGAAAATGGAAAATCGCCCAGATTTTATTATCGGTGCCTCCTGAGGCATCCGTCGGTGAAGTAAAAATGATAGCGGCAAAAGCGGATTCACTCTATACCTTAATTATTAAGGGAGCAGATTTTGCCCAGCTGGCAAAAGAATACAGCGAAGACCGGCTCACCTACCTGAATGGTGGCGAATTGCCCGAATTCGGTACTGGTAAATTTGATTTGCCCTTTGAAAAAAAAGTGTTTGAATTAAAAAAGGATGGAGAAATTTCTAAACCCTTTCTCACGCGTTTTGGATATCATATTATTAAACGTTTGGAACAACGCGATTTACCAACGGATAGAAGCGATGAAACTTTTTTATTCGCAATTAAGCAAAAAATATCGCAGGACTCCCGGATCAATGCAGCAAAATCGGACTTTTTGAAATCAGTGAAGATCAAAACCGGTTATAAAAGAAATATGGCGATAAAAAACGGAGAACTTTTCAGGTACGCAGACAGTGTAACAGTAAGTAACCAGGTGGGCAATTATCCGATCGGCAACAAAACAATTCTTTCTTTCACCAAACTCAATGTCAAAGGGTCAGACTGGCTGAATTTTGTGAAAGATTATAAACTAAATGCAGATGTGTATAAAGGAGAAAATAATAAAGACTTATTAGATAAATTTATCGCCACCATATCGTTCGATTATTATCGTAAGCACCTGGAAGAATTTAACCAGGATTTTAAAAACCAGCTGCAGGAATTCCGGGAAGGCAATATGCTCTTTGAGATAATGGAAAGAAATGTGTGGAGCAAAGCAGGGGCGGATAGCCTTGGATTACTACAACATTACAATACGCATAAAGAAAATTATAAATGGGCAGCAAGCGCAGATATCCTGTTGTTTAACTGCAGTGATAACACTATTGCCGAGCAAGCTGCCGTTGCATTGCGGAATGGTAAGTCCTGGAGAGAATTGGCGGATGAAAGTGACGGTAAATTGCAATCAGATTCAGGGAGGTATGAATTAACGCAACTACAATTGCCGGAAGGCACGGTTGTTTTAGACGGGCTGATATCAAAACCTTTTATCAATGGCGGTGATAACACCGCGAGTTTTATTAAAGTGTTGAGAATGTTCCCCGAAAACCAACCCCGGACTTTTGAAGAAGCTAAAGGCCTTGTTATCAATGATTATCAAACTTTTTTAGAAGGAAGATGGATAGAAGAATTGAAGAAAAAATATCCGATAAAAATTAATGAACCCGTATTTGAGTCTTTATTGAAGTAAACCCGGATGCAAACTTTTGCATATGCCTGTTATCTAACCTGGTGGCAGGCTTTTTGTTTAAATAAGTCGAGTGATAGCATTTTTAATTAAAAATTTTTAAACCTTTTAAACTATAGTATGATTGTTAAGAAATTAATGGCAGTATCTCTGCTAACGGCAATGGGTATTTGCGCTAAGGCCCAATTTTATGTACAGGGCGGATTGAATCTTGCCAACATTACAAAAACCAAGGATGGACAAACGGAAAAAAACAACTTGCTTCCCAGCTTTAATGCCGGGTTTATGGGCAGGTTTGGCTTATCAGATGTATTTGATCTCGAATCAGGTATTTTATTAAATGGAAAGGGTGCAAAGGCCGAAACTTACTTTGACGATAATATTTATGTTAAATCAAAGTTCAATCCTGTTTATGTGGAGATCCCATTAAATGCTGTAGTTAAATTTCCCCTGCAGTCAAAATCAAAATCCAACGTATTTGTGAATGCGGGTCCTTATATCGCAATGGGCGTTTTTGGTAAATCAAAGGTGGAGCAAAGGCTTGGAGGTCTTGTTGCAAATTCCAGCAGTAACATTAAGTTTAGCAATGATGATCCCTTCACATCCGAACAGGACGATGCCCGCTACAATAAATTAAAGCGTTTTGATTACGGTATTAACCTGGGGGGCGGTATTGATTTTGGCCAGTTTATTCTGAAAGCTAATTATGGAATTGGCCTTGCCAAGATTAGCAGTATACAAAGTGATAACTCAGTCGATAGCAAGAATAAGTTCAGAACAGTTAGTATATCTGCAGGTATCCCGATTGGTAAATAATCTTGCTTAGTCTTAAATTCACCTTGCCTGCCTAAAAGTTAAGGCGATCAAAAAAAGTTAAGTAAAATGTAGGGGCTGCTTTAAGAACACAGGAGATGCAATTTCTCTTCTTGAATTATCCCGCTTAAGGGCCTGGTGCATATTTCATCTGATCCATTTAACGATGGATCATTTTTATGCCGTGAACGAACTAAATGGCTAAAGATAAACCAGTTGTTTTTACCTAATCGCTCTCTTCCAAATGTAATTTTTGATGGTGCGCCCCGGCCGCGATATGCAATGCAAAACTGGCGATTGCCGTATCTTTCAACAGGTTTATCAGATGTGTTTGCTTCAGCTCTTTATCGCCGGCATTAAGGTAATTTGGGAGATGGATACTTAAAACGAAAAGTATCAATAATATGGCCAGCACATACCCGGAGACCTTAACCATTTTGTTGGTTAAAAAGGAAATAGCAACCAGTATAAATGCAGTGCCTACAAAGTATACCCAAACGATACCGCCAGGTAAAAAGGAAGGTACATAACCTAAAAGGTCACGGGGATACAAAAAGTGAAAAACCCCAAAGGCGAACAAAACAACGCTTAACAGATAAATCGCAATGCGTGATATTAAATGGTATTGTTTCATAATAGTGGAATTTAAAGTAAAAAGTTACAACAATAACATTGGATTGCAACCTTTTCGACCGCTTTTTAAAATAAAATTTAGACTAGTACCAACTAATTGAACTGCACTTATAATCCTGTTTTCAGTCAGGCAAGTGTAACCTTGCATGACCTGTATTAGTTAAAGGCCAGGCAGTATTTCTGATAAAAAAGAACCCGCTAAGCATCTTTGCAGGATTAGGCACAATTTTTAATATATCTTCAATTAAAATCTATACATATGTTATGGCAAGGACGAAGAGAAAGTAGCAACGTAGATGACCGTCGCGGGATGTCAGGCGGCAAGATTGCAGCAGGTGGCGGAATTATCGGGATAATTGCTTTGGTGAT
>JBBJMD010000164.1:0-8475 GCA_037719925.1 Ferruginibacter sp. | reverse complement strand
TTGTTGATATACAGTTTATTTTCCGGGGCCACACCATTTATGTAACCTGCATTACAAACATATATATCCAGCCAGCCGTCGTGGTTTATATCAACCATTGCAACCCCTGTACTCCAATCTGGCTTATCAGTAAAACCCGCTGGTACTGAAATATCTTCAAACTGCCAGTTGCCTTTATTCCTGTAAAGCTTATTGCTGCCCATATTAGCCGTGAAAAAAACATCAGTCAGGCCGTCGTTATCAATATCTCCCACAGCTACCCCACCACCATTATAAAAGTTACGGTAAATAAAAATATTGAAGTCTTTTGTATTCTTTACGTTGTTAGCAAAATCGATACCGGTAGATTCTTTTAATTCAAATAGCGGTGTGTCGCCGGTTTTACTTTTACAGGAATACAGAAAGCCTATTGCAAGAATAAACAGTGGAAAAGAAAATTTAAGACCCATACTATAAAGTAAAAAAGATCATTTTTTCAAATGATCTTTTAATAATTTAAATAAATATATTAATTAATACCCGGGGTTCTGCGTAAGGTTAGGATTAACAGCTAATTGATCACCGGGGATTGGGAACAAAAGGGTTTTAGGGTCGCTGGCAGGTTTTTCCTGGTAAGCAAGCAAATAAGTTCCAAAGCGAATTTGATCCTGTCTCCTGAAACCTTCCCAATATAGTTCTCTTCCTCTTTCATCAAGCAGTGAAGTCAGATCAACTGTTGCCAGGGCTGTTGCACCACGTTTTGCACGAATAGAGTTTACAATAGGTAATGCAGCTGCAGCGCTACTTGTTCTCAATAAAGCTTCAGCCTTCATAAGTAATACATCAGCATACCTGAAAACAGCAAAATCATTATTTTTCTGATCACCCGGAGTAGCATAATCAAACGGATATTTCATTGGCCTTATACCGGTTATTTCCAAATCGTCTCCAGTTTCTCTCAATTTTACCCCTCTTGTAAATGCAAGGGGCGCTCCTTTACGATCTTTCAAAGGTGCATCAGTAGTGAGGTTATACTGCTGGCCAATCAGAAAACCAACATTTATTCTTTTACCTGGATTTGGAAGAGAACCTGGATATACATAGTAGGCGCCTTTCCTTTGATCAGCCGCTTCAAACTTGTCATAAAAATCTGAAAGTGTTGAGAAACCGTTCCAACCACCCGGGTTCATGTTATAGTGAGAAACCATGAATGCAAATCCGCGAACGTTTCCGCCACGGTTGGCAGCGGGGCTGTTTTCAAATGTATAAATATTTTCTGTTGACTTAACGTGGTTATCCGGGGCGAAATTATCATAGAAAATATTATTCAGTGAATATTTACCGCTCGCTGTGATCTGGTCAGCAAGGGTAATTACCTGGTTCATGTCAGCAGCATCGAAAGCCGGTGCGGCACGGTTTGCATAAACTCCCTTATTCAGGTATATTTTCATCAATAAGGCACGGGCGCCATTTTTATTCGCTAAGTAGGCAGCTCCTGCATCCGGAAGATCCCCCATTATGGCATTTAATTCTCCAACAATAAAATCAACTGCTTCTAAACCTATTAATGTTTTAGGAAGTATTTTATAATTGGTCAGGTCTTCCCTATAAGGTACCTGGTCGTATCCATCTAATACCCAGTACATGGATAAGGCCCTGAGGAATCTTGCTTCTGCAGCTTGTTGGGGGGAAGGATTAAACTGAAGTACGTTGGAAGCAGCGAACTGTGCGCCCAGTAATTCATTAAAAGCACCTCTAACCTGGTCCTGGTTAGAATTCCAGGTGTGGCTGGATAACGCTCTCCAAGCACCATTATCATCCCAATCGGGGCCACGGGTAGGAGCAATAGCTTCATCTGAGCTGATTTGCTGGGAGGCCCAAAGGTTACCATTTCCCTGGAATGGCTGAGATATTGAATTATAAGCGCTGGTAAGCAATTGATCCGGCGTAATAGTTCCACTGTTGTTTTGTTCCAGCTCACTCCTGAATCTTTCATCCAATTTTGTACAGGAAGAAAAAGTCAGCGTTATAGCTAAAACCAATAATACGATGATTTGTTTCATATAAAAAGAATTTAATACTTATAATGTAAAATTAATTCCAATACTAACCGACCTGGCTGATGGATAAGGTATGTATTCAACACCCAATGAAGGTATGCCTCCAAAACCTGCATCCGTATTAACTTCCGGATCAAAACCTGTGTATTTAGTTAAGACAAATAAATTCTGCCCGGTAACCGAGATATATAGGTTCCTGATACTTTTTCCGATATTTCCAACCCTGTAGCCAAGACTGGCATTAGCCATCTTAATATAGTTCCCTTTCTCCAGGTTGCGGGTAGACGGTGCAGGAGCATTGGCGATACTTTCTTTAACGCCGCTTCCTATAAGGGCTTTAGCGATATTACGTGTGCCCAGGTTACCGATTCCTAATACAGAAGCAGCGGTATTGTTAAATAAATAATGCCCAAAAGTGCCATTCATATTAACGGTTGCTGTAAACTTCTTGAAGCTAACATCTGTAGATAATCCCAATAACATTTTTGGATTAGGGCTTCCTGAATAGTAAAGAGTGTTTCCACCATCAGCATAAATACTTTGACCCGTTGCTTTATCAAGGCCTTCAAACCTTCTTAGGTACCATACATTTAATGGCTGCCCGGCTACTAGTCTTTGTCCCCTTACGTTTGAAAATCCCTGGCCCCTCAACTCACCCGTTTCATAAAAACCAGCTAAGCCACTCACCGTATTTTGAAGGAAGGAAGCATTCGCCATCACGTTCCAGTTTAAAGCCTTATTCCTGATTATGCCGGCGTTCAGCATTATTTCAACACCCTTATTTAAAATATACCCTGGCAGGTTAATCCAAATTTTTCCGCCTGGTGCAGGCTGAACAATATTTTGTTCAAACAATACGTCAGTAGTTTTTTTCTGGAAATAATCAATTGAACCAGTCAGCCTGTCGTTTACGATACTGAAATCAATACCCGCATTAGCAGTAGTGGAGGTTTCCCATTTCAGGTCTTCATTGCCGTAGTTAGATTGGGAAATAGATTGTTGTCCAAATCCGAACCTGTTAAGGGAAGCTCCTGACGGGAATTCCTGGTTCCCGGTTTTACCCCAGCTAAGGCGTAATTTAAGGTTACTGATAAGAGAGCTATTCGCTGGAAACATTCCATGCAACTCCTACAGAAGGGAAATAACCGTATTTGTTATTTTTACCAAACCGCGTAGAACCATCAGCCCTAACGGTACCAGTGATCAGGTATCTGTCTTTATAATTTACAATGGCTCTTGCAAAGTAAGATTGCAGCTCAGTTGTTGGCGAAGCAAAAGAGAAAGTTCCCCTGCTGGTTTGTGTAGAATACTGCAAATAATTGTAATAGTCTAAACCAACATTTGTAAAATCCTGCGCATTTGCGCCATTCCCTCTTGTATCAAATACCAGCCACTCATGACCCACTACGGCGTTGAGGTTCAGGCTGGGTGTCAGTTTTTTGTTGAAATTCAATGTATTGGTAAGCTGGGTATTCGTTTGTTCCTGGTTTCCGATAAAGGCAACACCCCTTCCTTCTATATTAACAGCGTTTAATAACCTGTTTACCTGGCCCCTTCTTACGCCGGTCTGGCGGTTAACACTATACAAGAACCTGTATTCCAACTCTTTGGTTATTTTGAAAGAAGGTGAGATGCTGGCAATGATCGTATTCAGGACTGCCTTGTCCCTAAAATAATTCAACTGAACGAGGGGGTTGATTGTAGTGGAGCCAACTGCGGGGTCGATCCATGCTGAATCCGTGCCAGGTTTGATCAACTCATGAGTCGGATTCCATTGTAGTGCCTGAGATATAAGGTTACCTTCAAAACCAACAAATTGAGAGATAGGCGCGATATTTTCATTGGTTTGTGTTACCAGCACATTAATATCAAGCCCTAATTTTTTGCTTTCAAGAAATCTAAAACTACTTGTAAGGTTAGCGGTCAATTTCTTTAAGCCGGAAGTTTTAATAATTCCCTGTTGATCCAGGTATCCCGCTGAGATACGATAGCGGCCATCTTCTGTACCACCCCCAACGGCGACATTATAATTTTGTGTGATCCCTGTACGCGTGATAGCATCAAAAGCGTCAACGCTTTTACCAAAATCCCCGCCGGTCTGTGCATAATCTTTCAGCGCCTGCCTGTATTCGTCGGCACTTAACACTTCGAGTCTTTTTAAAAGGTTGGAAGCGCCCGTTGATGCAGTTACATCTACTGTAGGAACGCCTGATTTACCACGTTTGGTTGTAATAAGTACTACCCCATTGGCACCCCTGGATCCGTAGATAGCAGTTGCCGAGGCATCCTTCAAAATTTCTATATTCGCAATATCATTAGGGTTGATGTAATTAAGCGGATTACCTCCGTCGCTACCGAAATTTGCACCATTTCCGCCGGGGCGTGCTGCACCACCGGATAAAGGAACTCCGTCTACAACAAATAAAGGCTGGTTACCAGACCTGATAGAAGATGCACCGCGGATCCTTACCGTGGTAGAACCACCGGGTTGGCCTGTATTATTAATAACCATAACACCTGCGGCCTTACCTTGAATAAGCTGATCAGGAGATGTATAGTTTCCCTTGTTAAAATCCTTCGAAGTTACCGTGGCCACTGAACCCGTCAGATCTTTTCTGCGGGCAGTACCGTAACCTACCACAACTACTTCATTCAGGTTACCCACGGTTGTTTCTACTTCCGCATTTAAGGTAGCATTTCCATTTACATCAACATCTTGTGTAACCACACCCACACCCGTAAATGTCAGTATAGCATTTTTTGCTACATTACTTAATGTGTACGTGCCTTGTTGATTGGTAGAAGTTGCAATGGTGGTGTTTTTTATGGCAACTGTAACACCGGGAAGAGGTTCTCCTTTTTTATCCGTTACTTTTCCGGTAACTGTTAAGTTTTGGGCCAGCGCAAAGGCAGTAAACCCAAAAACTGCCAGCAGGAGCATAGCAGATTTTCTCATAATAGCATTGAGCATAGTCGTTAATTTTGATTTTATAAGCGGGTTCTGAAAAAATTAATAAGCAGAAATTCTCACAATTTAATACTATTTTAACAAGGACAGTAAAAAAGAAACAATTGTTGCTTGCCAAAAATAATAGATTAAAGTTATTTCAGAATATCTTCAAAAATTCCAAGTTATTATTAAAATAACCGCAATCGTTTGCGGAATGGATTGCGAAACGGTTTGCTGTGTATATATATTTTCTGTACTATCGAGTTTGACCATATTGCTGGTTGGGATAACAATATAAGTGGCGAACAACAACTGCCTTACTACTACCACCTGCCCTGTAATTCGATGAAGGTTTAATGAATGGCAAATTCAATCATGTTTCAGAAAAAATATATTGATTTAATGAACCTGCCTGTTACGCGGTACAAACCGCTTAAGAAATGAATAACGTTTCCCGGTTACATGGCTGTTTTTTTCACCCCTGCAAAAACTGTTTTCCAAACGAGGTTAAAGAAGGATCTTGTTTGATCTCTTTCGTAATTGATCTTTTCTATTTTGGACCTGTTGGAATTAGCGTTTTTAATAAGTGCATTGGCTAATAAACTTACAAGGCCTTTCTTTTTAAAAGTAGCATCTTCTTCTTTCTTTAGCATTTCCATTTTCAGGTCATGGTAAAGAAATAAAATATCCGCGGTTGATTTTGTATCGGTTCCATTCAAAGAAAAGGACACTTCGTCGATTTTGCCAGTTTTTACCGATGCCATCGCTAATGGTTCAATAATCGTATTTAAAGCAGCGGCATCCATATTTCCCAGCCGGCCTTTGATCCTGAATTCCCCATTGGTAGCATCCAGGGGAAATTGCCATTCCGATGTTAAATTGCCTGCACCAAGGAATTTAGCCGAAGCATTTATTTTAAATAAAGGATTTGTTTTGATTCGTCCAGGTATATTGGTAACATTCGATAAAGTCGCATTGATATCCTTGAATAGTATGTTACCGGTTTGTTTTGATTTTACTGCCTTCTCCCGGTACGACACCAGGCCGTTATTGATTTTAAGTGTATGGATATAGATCGGAAAAGGCAATTTCAATACCTGCTGATGCGGATAATTACCCAACTTGCTCTTACTTTCTGCCGGTAGGGTGCGGTCATTGAATACTTTTATTTCTGGCTGAAAGGATGCCTGGTCAATTTCAAATTCTTTATTGTTAATGAGTTTTTTAATATTAATTCCAGAAAAAGTGATATTGTTTACAGCAAGATTGTATTGATCCTGCTGGAAGCGGCTCTGTTTTACAAACTGCTTTTCTGTAACCAATGGTGTAAATAGAAAATTTTTAATCTTAACCACGGACGATTTATTATCGATCGTAAAATCGCCCATACTTATTTTATATAGTTTACTTTTTGTTTCAAGTGAAAAGCCATCCGCCGACAACTCCCATTCGGCATTATCTATCAGGTTACCAATGGAGGCTCCTTCAATGATATTCAACATTTTTGTCAGTTTGAACCGGGTATTGCTTAATACAAAGGGTGCCTTTGCCGGTTCGTCTTGATTTATAATAATTACTTTAGTACTTCCAAGAGTAATACCCGCAACTTCTGCCTGCCCGATTACATCTGTTGAAAGTTCAATGGATTGGTCGCCGCCTTTAACCTTACCAGCTTTTTTCCTTACATAAATGGTTATTACACCGCCTTCGCAACTTATTTGCCCTGCTTTCAACTGCTGCCTTAGTATAAATGCGTCGGTATTCAATCCCCTGATCTGGATATTTTTGAGGTCGGTTACCGGTTTCATATTGTTAACTTCATATTGCTTTATTCCACTAACCTGCAGGTATTTTTCAACGGCATTGTAATCCACATTTTCGAGGTTGATCCTTGAGCCATTCTTTGAGGGTGGAAGCTGGATATTTTCTACCGTTACCCTTATATCCTTAATAAAATAGCTGATAATGCTATGGTAATCTTTCGTACTGTCGACCAGGAATTTATTCAGGGTGATGTTAATATTTTCCAGGGTTGTCTGCGCTTTCCCCTCTTTATTGGTGATCAGTAGTGTACCATTGGTTATCCTGACGGTATCTGCATTGATGCTATTGAACTTCCCCAGCATCTTCTGGTAAAGCTCCAATGTATCATTTGCAGTATAAGGTTTCGGATTGCCCGCCCCGGTATTGATTATTTGAAACACGGGCTGAAGCAGTACGATACTTTTAGCGGCGATAGTTGCCTTCTGCAGGAAACCTGGAATATCCACACTATTGACTGATACTTGTTTTATCCTGATATTATACAATGCATTGGGTAAACTATCTGTGCTGTTCAACAATGCCTTCTGGGCGGAGTCGGATTGTAACACCAGGTTGTAAAAAGTGGCATTGCCCAGCATCTCGTCGATGCGCGAACTGTCATAATGCAGGTAATAAAGGCTGTCGGTTTTTTTTGTAACCGCTTTTTCTATGGATTGCTCAATGATGTTTTTTTTGTTGACCTGCCAATAAATCAACCCTCCTACCACAAATGCTAATATGATGACGAGTACTATTCTAAGTATTTTTTTCATGTAATAAGAAAATTTAATTTTTCTTTTGAAGTACTGTCCCGTTAAAACGGAAAGCCTAATGCAATATTCAGTAAAAGATTTTGCTGTCTCCAATCCTTGTCGCCGGGCTGTATTTTATGAAGCACCCATCGTTCACCCGCAGGCAAATAGGGTTTACGCAATGGAATGCCCAGATCAACCCTCAATAAAACGAGGCCGGCATCAAACCTGATCCCAAACCCTGATGCTACCGCTAACTCCTTATAGAAATCATGTTTAAATTTACCCGCTTTTCCAAACAGGAGGGTATCCTTGGTCCAGATATTACCCATATCAATAAATACCGCACCGCTTACTTTTGCGAAGATGGGTATTCTTAATTCCGAATTGAACTGGAACTTGTAATCTCCCCCGATTACCTGCAGCAAACGCTGGTCGCTCAGCGTAGGTAAGTAAGACCCCGGGCCAATTTGCCTCATCTGGAACCCTCGTAAAGATGCCCCGCCCCCGATCACATATTGTTTTGAAATAGGGAGGATATTAGAATTGTTATATGGAATGCCAATGCCAATCAGCACCCGGTTAACCCAATCGAAATTATTGGGCAATTTTACCTGGTAACGCAGGTCCAGGTCCGCTTTTACATATTGGGCAAAGGGAGTATTAAATAGTTTTTTTTGCCGCGGCTCTTTTGCACCCCTTAAAAGTCCGGCAAAATTACCCGCTATATCAATGCTCGTTCTTAAATACCATTGATTTTTGGCAAATGGGTTAGCCGTATTGAGCGTATAAGAATAAAAAGAACCAAGTATCACTTCTGAATATACATTGGCTAATAAAGCCGGCCGGCTAAGGGTTTCTTTGCTGAAGGTATCAGTGAGGTTACCTGCGCTCACATGGGTGAACACGAGGGGGGAAAAATTATGTTCTT
>JBBJMD010000163.1:0-8522 GCA_037719925.1 Ferruginibacter sp. | reverse complement strand
TTCAGTGGCAAGGACCCCAGCAAAGTGGATAGGAGCGCGGCTTATGCCACGCGGCACATAGCTAAAAATTTAGTAGCGGCCGGTTTGTGCGATGAAGTGTTGGTGCAGGTTAGTTATGCCATTGGTGTGGCACAGCCAACCAGTATAAATGTAGTTACCTATGGAACCGCGAAGGTCAATTTAACGGATGGTGAAATCGCCAGTAAAGTAATGAAAATGAAGTGCTTTGATATGCGTCCATATTTTATTGAACAAAGGTTGAAATTGCGTAATCCCATTTACAGCGAAACAGCTGCTTATGGCCATATGGGACGTAAAAATGAAGTAGTGGAAAAAATGTTTACTTCACCTTACGGAAAGCCTATCTCTAAAAAAGTAGAGTTGTTTACCTGGGAAAAACTGGATGCGGTAAAAGATGTAAAAAAAGTATTTGGATTAAAATAAGGCTCAGGCCTGCTGAATAAATCAACGGGTTCCGAACCATAAGTTTTGAAAGCTTATGGTTTTTTTATTAGTTTGAATAACGCTTAATTTTGAATGGTGAAAAATTTCAGGCAACAACAACAACGGCCCAAAAAAAATACATTAGTCATCGGGCGCAAGGCGATCATAGATGCGCTGGCAACTGGTAAGCAACTGGAACGGATCTATATGCAAACAACCATCCATGGCGAAGCGATCGATGAAATTAAAAGGCTTGCTGAACAAATGCTTGTACCTGTTAATAAAGTGCCGGTTGAAAAGCTGAATGGTTTCAACATCAGCAACCACGAGGGAGTGGTGGCGGTGATCAGTAAGATACAATACCAGGACCTGCAGGATGTTATTTCGTTTATCGTGGAAAAGGGGGAAGTGCCGTTATTTTTAATACTGGATGGAATAACAGATATCAGGAATATCGGGGCTATCGCAAGAAGTGCATTTTGCTTTGGCGTAAATGCCATTATTATTCCAGACAAAGGCGTTGGCGCCCTGAATGAAGATGCTATTGCAACTTCGGCGGGTGCCCTGGAAAAAATTCCTGTGTGCCGGGTAGGCAGCCTGATGAAAACCGTGGATGAACTGCACCTCAATGGAATAAAGGTCTTTGCAAGTGAAATGACTGCCGGCAAAAAATTATTCGAAATGCAATTAAAAGAACCCTGTGCGCTTGTAATGGGTGGCGAAGAAAAAGGCGTATATCCTGCTTTGATGAAAATCTGTGATGAACAGTTCCAGATACCGATGACCGGTGATTTTGAATCTTTAAATGTATCGGTTGCTACAGGGGTAATTTTATATGAAGCAATGAAACAACGTATCCTTTAAGTAGTGTCATGAATCGCAACATTGAAAAGAAAACGTATTGCTTAAAAAAGCTGCCCGGTTAAAATTAAAAACCAGGGATTGCTGCTGACGATTGAAATATTAAAAGGTAATAACCACAGATGAAGTTTTTATCACGATTACTGTTGCTGAACGCCGCGATGTATTTTTCCGGGATGCTTTGTCCTTTGGTTGCACAAGAGCGCATCAATGCCGTAATTCCCGGCGATTTTGCTGATCCGTCCATCATCCGGAAAGGTAATCAATATTATGCGGTTGGTACGTCATCCGAATGGGCTCCGCACTTACCCATCTACCAATCAAATAATCTTAAAGACTGGAAACAAACGGGGTTTGTTTTTGATAAGCCTCCCGCATGGACATCAGGATCTTTTTGGGCGCCTGAATATTATTTCCATAACAATACCTATTTTATTTACTATACTGCAAGGCGTAAAAAGGATAAGGTATCTTATATAGGCGTCGCGAGTTCCCGCTATCCGGACAAAGATTTTAAAGATCATGGGGTCATTATCGAATATGGGAAAGAGGCAATCGACGCCTTCGTATTCAAAGACGGAAAGCAGTTGTATATTACCTTTAAAGCATATGGCTTAGACAAAAGGCCGATTGAAATTTTAGCAAGTAAACTTTCACCTGATGGCTTAAAACTCCAGGGTGAATTATTTACGCTGATAAAAGATGATAAAAGGATTGGACTAGAGGGGCAAAGTATAATAAAAAAAGGCAGTTACTATTACCTGTTCTATTCAGCGGGAAATTGCTGCGGCAGCAAATGTGATTACAACGTAAGGTTTGCCCGGTCAAAGTCGCTGCAGGGGCCTTATGAAAATTATTCTGAAAATCCAGCCTTGCAGGAAAATGGAGACTGGAAATGTTCCGGCCATGGTACCATGGTTACTGATCCAAATGGAAAAAACTATTATTTATATCACGCATATAATAAGATCTCGACCGTATTTACCGGCCGGCAGGGGATGCTGGCCGAATTGCAGTGGCCCAAAAAAAATAGCTGGCCAGTTTTCCAAATAACCCCTTCAAAAAATAAGGGGCAAGATGTCATTGACAGCTTTAACACAAAGGCCATTGCCAACCATTGGCAATGGTATTTTCGAAATTCTACCCCCGTAACAAAACAACGACAGGGCAAGTTTCATTTGACGGGTACATTTAATCCGGATAACAAGACAGGAATTGTGCTGGCTGTTCGGCCCGTTGCTCTTAATTTTGAAGCAACCGCCTTTGTCATCAACCATAATAATTCCTTGAAAGGACTTGCCTATTACGGAGATGCAAATGCCGCAACCGGTATTGGTTGTATAAATGATTCCATCGTATTATGGGTGGTAAAAGATAATAAAAGGACAGAGTTGTCCAGCGCAAGCATTACGCCTGCACCGGTTGAATTAAAAATAAAATTGATGCCGGACCTGGCGTGCAAATTCTTTTACCGGCAAGACAATGATAATTGGAAAGAACTGGGCACTGATCAAAAAGTAACAGCAGATTTTTTGCCACAGTGGGACAGGAGTCCAAGAATTGGTCTTCATTTTAAAGGTGGCAGTGGCGGGGAGGCGGTATTCTCTTCATTTCAATTAAGTTACCTGTAAAAACATTGCCAGGCGTTAGGCTAAACGGTGAATGGCTTGTAACCGTCAGCAGAATTTCAAAAAAGATGTCCCCATCAAGTAGATAAAACGATAATCGCTTCCTTGACATTGTCGCCAGCTCCCTGTGGAATTGAATGATCGCGGATCACGTACGGAGTAACAGTTTATCCTTTTTGCCGGCAAAAATGTAGCACCTGTTCATCAGCTAACTATTGCTATTAGAGCTGAACTAACCCTGGTACCAGCAAGCCACTTTCACAGCAATTGAATTTGGGTTCACAGGTGGATGGGCGTGGGTCTTGTTAAAAAAAAGGAATGGGATCAGAAAAATGCCGACGAAGAATGCCGGTCTTTTGTAAGGCGCGAATTTATTCGCAATATGATGAAACTGGTTCTTTTTCATTTGTTTGGATTCGATTTGAAATATTACGATCGAGACCGCAACAGGATCTCAGACTATCCAATAAACGTATTTTAGGTTATTTTATTATGAAATCTCCTTAATGATTACAAAGTCTTCAGTTGAAGAGATACAGTTCATGATATTTCAAATAGCAACAGTTGTCGATGTAAAGGTCCTCATTTGAATAGCCCTTTCATCAGGCCAGTAAAGAATACGAGATTAGTAATTGATAGACGTAGACTTCAAAGATTACCTGACGTAAACAGTCCACTCAACGAACTTATCAACGCTTTCATAAAATACCCGAAACGTATACACATTAAATTTTCAAACACCTGGACTGGCGCAGCTTCTGCATCATGGGAAGGAAGTACAAATTGGTTGTGCGGAGGAGTAGCCGATGGCAATACGGATGTTGTCATCAATTGCGGAACGATCGTGATAAATTCAAATGCACCCTGCAAAAGCATTAAACTCTTGAATGGAGCCCGACTGGTTGTCAACACTGGGTTTACTCTTACCGTTACAAAATAGAGAAATGAGAAGTTGCCTTGCCCTATTTAGGGCATATTAAAAAAAACCGGGGTTCAACACCCCGGCTTCATTTCTTATGATCAAGCGATTATTTAAGCGCCTCAATTTTCTTTACAAAATTCGCCTTGGGCTGTGCGCCAACCAGTTTATCTACGACTACGCCACCTTTTACAAAAAGAATCGCTGGTATACTGGTGATACCATAATTTGTAGATATCTGCGGATTATGATCGACATTTACTTTACCAACATTTACTTTGCCATCATATTCCTTTGATAATTCTTCAATAACCGGCCCGATTGCCCGGCAAGGTCCACACCATTCTGCCCAAAAATCGATTACTGATAATTTTTCTGAATCTAAAACTTCTGTTTTAAAATTCGCATCTGTGAATTCATGTGCCATAATATTTTTTTTAATTAATTTTTATATAACATTGTCAAAAATACATCCAAATTTATAAATAGGTTGTTGTGACATATTCACATTCCTATTGTCAGTGTTAATATGTTGTTTTGCCATGGATTAAAGAGTGGAAAATCTGATACATTTTATAGCAATGCAACACTTCGTCCTAATGATAAAACTTTTAACATTTATCCGGCCTGATTGTTTAATAATAGAATCAATTGACCGCCAATCCTGGCCGAAAAAGGGTTTAACCTGCTACTACACTTACATCCACATCTTTATTTTCATTTAAAAAAAAAGCCATATCATCATTCATCGTAAAGCCGTTTTCCAGGCTGTACATTCCAATTTTGTAATTGTTCCGGATATCTACAATATTGAACTTTATAGAAGCTTTGCCTGGATTATTTTTAACATTTTCTTCAATGAAATGTACAAAACCGGTATTGATGAACTGAGGTTGTACTTCTATGATCACCTGTTTGGTTAAAGCAGGTTTAACGGTTTCAAGTAAATGTATCCTGGTGAGTTTAAACTCGTACTGGTCGCTGTTATACCGTGTTTTAAAACAGCCTTCGATGAGCAGGATCAAGCCTTTTTCAAGGTAGTTGGTATATTTTACAAAATCTTCGCTCCAAAGCATGAATTCACTTTTCCCGCTATAATCTTCGATAGTGAGTATTGCGAAGTTTTTACCTGTTTTGGTGAGTCTTTGTTGGGCCTCCACTACTAATCCCGCCACCCGGAATTGTTTTCCCGGATTTGCCTGCGTATTAACAGCTGCTTTAAATTCATTATAATCCGACAGCGGCGTAATATTATAGTGCCTCATCTCAAATTTGAAATTGTCAAGCGGGTGGCCACTCATATACATGCCCGTTACATCTTTTTCATGATCAAGTTGCTCAGCGAGGGGCCATGGATCGCAAACTGATAATTTGGGGGGGACAATATCGGGCATTTGCAGCGTCCCGAACAAGGTGTTACTTGCACTCGCATTCTGGAACTGGTAAACACTACCGAATTTTAGGATCTTTTCCAATCCCTGCACGTCCCCGGGTGCAGTGTAAAAGTATTGGGCACGTGAAAAATCCTTAAAACAATCAAAAGCACCGGAATAAATCAAACTTTCCAATGACTTCTTATTTGCTGCGCGCTGGTTGACACGTTTTGCCAGGTCAAAAACCGAGGTATACTGGCCATGTTTTGTTCTTTCCTCAATAATGCATTCAATCGCATTTTCCCCCACACCCTTAAGTCCACTGAAACCAAACCGTATCTCACCTTTCTTGTTGACGGCAAATCCGTATTGCGATTCATTGATATCAGGGCCCAGTACTTTTAAACCCATTCTTTTACACTCTTCCATAAAGAAGGTGATCTTTTCAATACTACCTGCGTGATTTAACACGGCAGCCATATATTCGCTGGGATAGTGGGCTTTTAAGTAAGCCGTCTGGTAGGCCACAAAAGCGTAACAGGTGGAATGCGATTTATTAAAAGCATATTGAGCAAATGCCTCCCAATCGGTCCATATTTTTTCCAGTTTATCTTGCGGGTGTCCCCTGAAAATTGCACCTTGAACGAATTGAACTTTCATTTTATCAAGGATTGCTATCTGTTTCTTACCCATGGCTTTACGCAAAACATCGGCATCTCCTTTACTAAACCCAGCGAGCTTTTGGGAGAGTAGCATTACCTGTTCCTGGTACACGGTAATGCCATAGGTCTCCTTTAGGATTTCTTCCATATCGGGCAGATCATACAAAACTTGCTTTTTCCCATGTTTCCTGTCAATATACTCCGGAATGTAATACATGGGTCCCGGCCGGAACAATGCATTCATGGCGATCAGGTCGGCAAATTTATCCGGTTTCAGTTCACGCAGATATTTTTGCATTCCCGCACTTTCAAACTGGAACGTAGCATTTGTATCACCATATTGGTAAAGCCGGTACGTTAATTCATCGTCGAGTGGAATATCATCGATAGCAATGGTTACATCGTGGTTTTGCCGGATCAAAATTAAGGCAGTTTTCAGAATGCTCAGTGTTTTTAAGCCAAGGAAATCCATTTTGATAACACCTGCTTCTTCGATAGAACCACCTTCAATCTGCGTAAGCCAAAGATCGGATTCCTTGGAGGAGGCCACAGGCAGGAGGTCTGTCAGGTCTCTCGGGGCAATGATAATGGCAGAAGCATGGATGCCTGTGTTGCGCACCGATCCCTCCAGTATTTCCGCTTCATGCAATATCGTACTATGAAGATCGGTCCGGTTGTAAATTTCCCTGAGCTTCTTTACATTTTCAAGGTCATCCGACTGTAGTTGCTCTTTTTCTTCCAGCGATTTAACCCCGTTCTTTGCTTCTTTAACAGTAAAAGGGGCATGCAAAAGCCGCTTTAAATTTATTCCGGGCCTTTCAGGTACCAGCTTAGACAAGGCCCTGCTTTCAGCTAATGGAAGGTCCATTACCCTTGCAACATCTGCAATACTCGACTTGGCTGCCATGGTACCATAAGTGATGATTTGTGCTACCTGGTTGCGGCCATATTTCTGTACTACATAATCGATCACTTTTTGCCTGCCTTCATCATCAAAATCCGTATCAATATCCGGCATGGACTTGCGTTCAGGGTTCAGGAACCTTTCAAAAAGGAGGTTATACCTGATCGGGTCTATATTGGTAATACCGATGCAATAGGCGACTACGCTTCCGGCGGCGGACCCGCGGCCAGGCCCCACAAAAACGCCCATTTCCTTTCCAGCAACAATAAAATCACTTACTATCAGGAAATACCCCGCGAATCCCATGTCCCTGATAACACCCAGTTCAAAATTGATGCGCTCTTCCGTTTCGGGTGTAAAGATCTTGTATCTTTCTTTTGCGCCCGTCCACGTAAGGTTTTCAAGGTATTCATCCTGTGATTTAAAATTGGGAGGCACAACAAAATGAGGTAGCAGGATATCCCGCTTAAGATCAAGCACGGCTACTTTATCTACGATTTCATTGGTATTATCAATTGCCTCCGGAATGTCCTCAAACACCTTGGCCATTTCAGCTCCGGTCTTAAGGTAAAACTGATCGTTGGGAAAAGCGAAGCGCTTATTCTTTACCAGCACATCATCATCAGAAAACTCGTTCATTTTTGGAGTCCCCTGCTTTTCTCCTGTATTGATACATAATAAAATGTCATGTGCATTGCTATCCTTTTGATCCACATAATGGGAATCATTGCTGGCAATTATTTTAACATTGTATTTCTTTGCAAACTTCAACAGCGAAAGGTTTACTTTATCCTGGTCAGGTATTCCATGCCGTTGCAATTCAATGTAGAAATCTTCCTGGAAAATATTCAGCCACCATTTAAATTCATTTTCCCCTTCCGCTTCTCCTTTTTTTAATATGGTTTGGGGCACAAGAGCGCCGAGGCAGCAAGTGGTAGCGATCAGGCCATCATGGTATTTGTGGATGAGTTCTTTGTCGATTCTCGGATATTTGGAATACATGCCTTCAATGTATCCCAGCGATGTCAGCTTGACCAGGTTTTTATAGCCTATGTCATTTTTTGCCAGCAAGATCTGGTGATGCCTGGGATCTTTTTCATCCTTATTAAAGGTTTTACGGGTTCTGTCTGTAGTGATATAAAATTCGCAGCCAACAATTGGCTTCACCTTGAGGGTTTTATCCTCATTAACATGCTTGTAAGCTTCTTTTACAAATTCGAAAGCGCCAAACATATTGCCGTGGTCACTAATGGCAAGCGCCGGCATTTTCTCTGCAATAGCTTTCTGATACAGGTTTTTAATAGATGCGGCCCCATCTAATAAGGAAAATTGTGTATGTACATGGAGATGGGAGAAGTTCATTTCATTCGGTTGATCGGGATGGAGAATAACTTAACGGGTAATGGAATCAGTCCATTATCACCGGCAAATATCGCATACAATAAATTGCATGGCTAATCCGTTTTTCCACAACGGAATTGATTATAAACCAGTAGATTACGGCAGGGGTTGCAGATGTGGTGTTCGTACGTTACCTTTGCAGTGCATTTAAGCGATTTATTTATTAATTGTTTGTATTACAAGGTTCATAGAAAAGAGAAGATAAACAGCGTAGTTAAAGATTTTAAGACGATTGAATAACACGAGATTAAGTTGTACTTACGTGTAAACACCAGATTTTACGTATGAAACACTTATTTTTTGTTGCTGTTGCCAGTGGCATTCTTTCAG
>JBBJMD010000162.1:0-8527 GCA_037719925.1 Ferruginibacter sp. | reverse complement strand
CAATATATATTATCAATCCGGAAATAGGTAAAAAATGATGTAAGGGTTGCCTGCTACGTCAATAATTGCAAAGGTTGGTTTGTTAGGTAATTCTTAATCCGGTTATCTATGTTTTTAGAACCGTTATGTTTTCCGTACCCTATTTTATTATCAGCCCTGTTATGATTGCGAGCACTATGCTCATCAAGGTGCCAATTACAAGGTATTCGGTTTTTGTTTCCGGGCGGTCCTTTTCGCTAAACCTTATGATGCCTTTGGCAGCTACGAGTAAACCGATCGCTGAATACTGGGCTTGTATTACAAAAATCAGGATAATGATACGCTCTACCATGCCTATCCATTTCCCGGCATCGGCAAGGCTTTCTGCATCTGATATCTTATCGCGCCATTTTTTTGTAACCTGGCCAATCAAAATACCCGCGGGAGCGGTTAGAAAAACAACTGCTGTCAGGGTCATCCATATACCAGCGCGGGAATTCAGCCGTTGCCACGCCGCCAATACGTCGTCCCATTTTACGAATGTAAAATACCAGCATGCCGTTATTACCAGTAAATGCAATACCTGGTCAATGAGAAAATATGCAATCACGGGTTTTTGATAAGACTTCCAGCCATCGATCAATATATGCGTCAGGAGAATTATAATTGCTATCCCCCAATATTGCCAGCCAATCATCATCCACGCTACCAATGCTGTGATAACGCCATGCAGGTATAATTTCGCAGAGGCATAATGTTTAGTATTACGATCCGCTACCCAGTTATTGGGTTGTAGAATAAAGTCGGTGAGCAGGTGTGATAATATGAGTTTGGTTAACCAGATTGATTCGATCATCATGACAGTTGATTGATAATATTTTCATATTGCTGAAGCAGCTTTTCAATTTCTTCCCACCTGCCTGAACTTACATGCTGGTTAATGGTACTTTTCGACTTCTTTAACTTTTCTGCAACCCGCTGCTGCGTTTCTCCCTGCAGTAACTCAAAAATTACCATGGCCTGTTTACCGGTCATTCCTTTAAATATGGAATCGATATAATCTGCAATGACCTGCAATCCTTCATTTGCCAGCGGATTACCTGTTGCGAAAACCAGTCTTTTACCTGTTTTGGCGATTGCATCAAAAGCCCGGCCGGATAAAGTAAATGCTTCCCCTTTTGCCGTACCCAATGTTTTTATAGTCGCTTTTACCTGGCCAATACCAATACTGATACGCACATCGGAGGGGTCTGCCGTGCTTGCCAGGGAAATACTGGCGGCCGCCGTACGACATAGTAATGCAGTTTTTAAGGCATTCGCCGGCTCTTTTTGATAAACCTGGAAACTATCGCCTCTATAAAATTCAAATTGATGGGGTAGTAATACTTGTTGCAAAACCTTTACAAGATGCTTTTCCTTTACTGCAGTTAATTTGGTAGAATTAACAATATCTCCTGTAATTACTGCCCTGGTAGCCATGTTTAAATTGTTTGACAATTATACGAATTGAAATTAAATTCGTATAATTATACGTATTTATATTTTGTTCGTATAAATATACGAATTATAAAGTGATTCGTTCATATAGACGGATGGTCTATTGATTCAGCCGATCCAATAATAGTATATCCTGGTAGTCAACACGTAAAAATTCTTAAACAAATTTCACGGCAATGCAAGGGATGGGTCAAATAAAGAAAACCCACTCGTGCCGGTACCGGCATTGAAGATAATGCAGAACAACCGCCTTTCTACAAGCGTGAAATAAAAAATACCCTCTCTCTCTCTTTACTAAAACCTGCCAGGCGGAACATTAAAAGAAAATTGCCTTTTGTAAAAAGGAACCTACATAAAAACTGTTGAACAAGCCCTGCTAAAACATCGTTTTAACACTAACGCCATAAGTACCAGGATTACCGAGGTGCACGGCTCCGAAATCATAGGCATATTCTATGTATTTCCTATCGGTAATATTTCTTGCCCAGAAAAACACATCGAGGTGTTTGCTGCTCATACCGATCCTGGTATTGTAAACATTGTAGGGTGATTGCTGGATCGTGTTTGCAAGGTCAAAGTATCGCCGGCCCAGGTAGTACCACTCTCCCCTGGCAACCAGTTGTATTTGTTTACTGGCAATTAGCAGATAGCTATATTGCAGGGTAAACATGGAGGTAACATCAGGTGTAAAGATTTGTTTTTTTCCTTCAAGGTTTACCTCCTGCCCGTTTGAAGATATTTTAAGGGATTTATAGGTAGCATCGGTATAACCAAAACTATACTCGGCCTGCAGCCCCTTAACCGGTTTAAAAGACAACTCCAGTTCTGCGCCTTTACTGGTGAGGGAGCCCGTATTTCTTGTAACCGTTATTGCCTCCGGCAGAACCAGGGTGGGAACCTGGGCATTATTAACATGTGTCAGGAAGGCGGTAATGTTTAAGCTAAAGCGGTTATTTAAAAAATTATTTTTTAACCCTAATTCAATATTGTTGCTGTATTCCGGATTATATGGATACAAAGGTGGTTGTGAAGGATCGGATGCCAGCTGCGTAAGCCCGCCTGTCCGGAAACCCCGGCTATAGTTTGCATATAAATTACTATTATCCGAAAGTTGATATTTTAAACCGAGCCTGGGTGAAAAAGCATTAAAATTCGCTGAAGCAGCAGTATCAGGAGTTGTTACAAAAGCATCCTGCCCGTCTTTTTGGTATTCACCAAATACATTCAGCTTTCTGTTTTCATAGTCGTACCGCAGGCCCGCAATCAGCGTCAGCTTTGCAGTAAGTAAACAATTCACCTGTGCATAGGCGGCAATCCCTGTATTCTTTCCCTTAGTTGTACTGATGGTAGAAAAGTCTGTATCCGGCACTCCCAGCATTCCGGCGTCTTTACCAAAATGCGTTGCCTGCTTTCCGGGAATGTACTGATGAAAGAAATACGTCCCGGCCGTCCAGCTAACCGCTGATGATTTACCGCTGGGGGAATTAAACCTAAGTTCATGCGTTAAAACTTTTACATTGTTCCATTGGGTACCGAAATCATTGACAATGGTAACCGCATCGAGCGGTGAGAAATCCCCATCAACAGGAGGATTGTAATAACGATGATTATTTTGCCAGGCCAGTTGAGAAGCAACGTCAAATAAAGTTCCTGAGTGATTCAATGATAAAGAAGCGTTGAGTGTATTGTCGAACATTTTACCCACTGCATTCTGATTTAACCGGTAAGGGTTATTAAATGCTTCATCAATGCCGTTTACCATTGGAAAGGCACCATGGTTACGGTTATCCTGGTGCTTCACATTTAACGTTATCGCCCACTTTTCTGCCGGTAAATATTTTAAATAGTAATTACCGGTGATGCCCTGCTGCCTGTCGAAAGACCGGCCGTTAAATTCATTGGTATAATACCCATCGCGTTTATTAAATACACCGGACGCCCCAAAAAATAACTTATTTTTTATAACCGGAAGGCGGATACCCGCACTATAACGTTGCTGGTTATAATTGCCAACATTTATTTCGACAAAGCCACTGGCACTGTTCGTAGGTTGCTTTGTAATGATATTGATAACGCCACCCATGGCGTTCCTACCATATAATGTTCCCTGGGGGCCGCGTAATACTTCAATCCTTTCAATATCTGACAACTGCGGAATATAGGTATCCAGGCTAAACTGGTTCACACCATCTATATAAGTAGCCACCGAGGGATCATAAGAGGTTGTCGTAATACCACGAATGGAGGTAACGTTTCTTTCATCTCCTGAATTACCGGAGTACATGTTGGGTACGATCGCCGTGAGGTCTTTTATGTTCCATAACCTGAATTCACTAACCTGCCGCGACGATAAAGCAGTTATGCTTACCGGAATATTGTGCAATAATTCCTCTTTCTTTTCAGCGGTAACAGTAACAGCCTCTAATTGTATCAACAGGTTTTTCATCTGGAAACTGAAGGGGTTATTGTCTTTCCCCTTTACATCTACAACCCTTGCTACTGCTGCATAACCAGCCGCTGATAATTCGATAGTGTACTTACCAGCCGCGATGCCGGTAATAGAAAAAAGCCCGTCCCCGCCGGTGAGGGTAGTTACCCGCGTGTTGAATAAATGTACCTGCACATTGTTTAATGGTTTCGAGGACTCGTCGGTCACGATACCCGTAATGGTTACCTGCGACTTTACATTCAAAGCAACACATTATTATTACTCAAAAAACTTTTTTGAACATACGCTTTTGCATTAATTTATTAAAGGACGATGCTG
Organism: Ferruginibacter sp.; assembly: GCA_037719925.1. Lineage (GTDB taxonomy): Bacteria > Bacteroidota > Bacteroidia > Chitinophagales > Chitinophagaceae > Ferruginibacter. The sequence goes on along the minus strand of JBBJMD010000162.1, from coordinate 4,284 downwards.
TTAAATTTCTACTAACAGGAACGGGTAATAGCAGTGCTGTTTCAACCGAGCTTCCTGTTACCCATACTGGAAGCCCGGCGGAACATTATCCCCTTATTTGAAATATGTAGTGATCATTATTATTAAGCCGATCCAACCAGGGTATTATTTAGCATTGAATTGAACGGATCGCAATCCACCCGATATCTTCTCCTGCATTTTGCAAAGGAAGTAAATTGAATGAAATTTACCATCCGTAATTTGTTCTATCGGAATTCTTATTTCCCCGGTTTGCCTGCCTTTAGGCTGTGCAGGCAAGCTTCCTTTGCCGATCACTTTACCATCCGGTGCGTCAAGCCTTACTTCAAAGGTTGAAACTCCCCCGGCAGTGCCCTGCCATCCTGCGGCAAGGCTTATTGAACGAACCAGGGTAAGATCAATACTGTCCAGTGCAAACCAGCCTTCATCTGCTGGGAAAATGATTATATTGCTTCCTCCGTATTTTAAATGGGAAAACCCTTTCACTTTCTGATTGCCGGAAAAAGTGATCGTATTGCTGGCCAGGGAAACCGCATTATTGCCAGTTAGTGCTTTGATGTTGTTTCCGCCTTTATCTGTATAGCTCGCTGCTAATACCATCACACTATTTGGCTTTTGATCTGCTGCGGGAATAACGGTTACTGCAGAAGGCAGCGATTTCTTTACGGTAGCTTTATTTGCCAGTGATAGTATCCACGTCACCATTTGCTGGGCATCGCCCTGCGACAGGGTCGGATGAGCGGGCATAGCAACTTCTCCCCATACGCCTGAGCCACCTTTGATGATTTTTTGGGTAAGGTAATTCATGGCATCCTTTTGCTTCCCGTATTTTTGCGATACTGCCATGTACGCAGGTCCGATGGATTTATCGAGTTCCTTATGACAACTTTTACAATCAAGGGAAAGGATAAGGTTTTTACCTTCGATATTTGCCTGGCCCTGCTGGTGTCCCAGTGATGCGCCGGCTTTATCAGTACCTTCCACGTAATCTACCGAAACAAAAAGATTTGCAGGGTCCATCATGGAGGTATCTGGCTTATCGTTTACCGTTACCGAGTATTTAATCGGGATCCCGGGTAAATAAAAAGATTTATTTCCCCCGGCTACGTTTACACTTACAAGCGGGGCCTCATTACCTGCGTAGACACCCACGGTATTACTTTTAGTTGCAGCACCCTTGTCGTCTTTTGCGGTTACCGAAATCTTGAAATCCCCGGCTGTTGTATAGGTATAATCCACTTCCGGTGTGGAGGTTTCCTTTGTATTCCCGTTTCCGAAATCCCAGGTATACGTGACCTTGTCTTTTTCCAGATCCATGGCCACTGCAGTAGCTTTAACAGCAAGGGGCAATATGCCGGAATTCCTGTTCACATTTACAGAAGTGATCACCGGTGGCCGGTTGCCAGCATTGTAATCTATCCGGGCTATACCTGCATCAGCATTTTTTGTAAACCATCCGTTGCCATATTCTAAGAGGTAAAGTTTTCCGTCTGGCCCCACTTCCATATCGATCACCGAGTTCGCTTTTAACGTAGAGAAGAAAGGCTCCATTTTATCAAAATCACCATTTGGCTGAAGGGTTACCGCTTTTATCCATCCACGGATCCATTCATAGATGATCAGTTTACCATTGTAATAATCAGGCAGGCGGGTTTCCTTAGGGTACATATCGGTATAATAAACAGGCCCTGCCATCGCGTTTCGGCCCCCGGTACCTACCTGTGGAAAATCAGGAGAAGCACCGTAAGGGTACCAGATAAAAGGTGCGGAAACAGGGGGCAACTCCCGTAACCCGGTATTATTGCGGGAATCATTGATTGGTTTATTGGCGTCAAACAAAGGCCCGGACACGCCTGTTGCATAATTGTATTGATGATAAGGGTAATTGTTACCAACAAATAAAGGCCAGCCAAAAAAACCTGCTTTACGCGCCTGGTTTACTTCATCATACCCACGTGGCCCACGGGTACCAACACTATCATTATTAGCATCGGGGCCAACTTCTCCCCAATACAAATTGCTATTTTTCTGATCCACTGAAATACGGTATGGGTTACGGTTACCCATTACATAGATTTCCGGTCTTGTTTTATCCATTCCTTTGGGGAACAGGTTACCCTCCGGTATTTCATAAGTTCCATCATCTTTTACGCGAATGCGCATGATCTTCCCACGCAGGTCATTGGAGTTTCCTGAGGATCTTCTTGCATCATATTGCTCCCGCCCGGGCAAATCATTTAATGGCGCATAACCGCTGTTCACATACCTGGCACCACTCTCGTTGAAAGGGGTTGAATTGTCGCCCGCCGAAAAATATAGTAACTTATCAGGGCCAAATGCAATGGACCCGCCGGTATGGCAACATATCTCTCGTTGGGATTTAACCTCCAGGATCACTTTTTCAGTAGCATGATCGAGGGTATCATTCTTAAAAGTAAATCTTGATAAGCGGTTTACGCTGGTATCCGCAGGACTGTAATAAATGTACACCCAGTTGTTCTTTGCAAAATCCGGATCTTTGGCAAGGCCCAGCATCCCCTCTTCTGCATTTACGCCGGCGGTGGAGGTCTTAAAGTATACATTGAAAAAACCTACCTGTTTTACTTTCTTTGTTTCATTTTTATACAGCATTATTTCCCCCCGGCGCTGGATCACCAAAATGTCAAAATTGGGAAGAATCGTCATTTCAGTAGGCTCATAAAAATCACCCTGGGCCAGTTGAACTTTTGTAAAGCGGTTGTCGTCTGGCGGGATCTGTGTTGTTGCTTTGCCGTAATCCAGTTCTATATTTTCACCAATGGCATATTGAATTCCCCCTAAAATATGTTTTAAAAAGGGCTCTTCTGCAAAAGATTCTTTCGTATGGCCGAGCGCGGTGTAAAATGCCCGGCCCCCATCATATTCATGATACCAGGCCATTGGATGTGTGTCGCCGTTCTGGCCACCATGATAAGTTTTTTCATCTATGGTCATTAGCACATGGGCAGCCTTATTCAATTTTTTATAGCTATAAAATTCATCGGTTTTTTTCCATTGTTTCGGAAGATCTTTTGAAGCAATATGGCTTTGATCCACCACATTCAATACTCCTTCCTGCACGTTAGGAAACGTATCATTAATGCCGGGGTGACTTAAAAAATAGCCTCCCGCCAGGCGGCCGTACCAACCCCAGTCATATTCGCAATCAGCTGCTGCATGAATACCCATATATCCGCCACCCGCCTGGATGTATCTCTCAAATGCGGCTTCCTGGTATGTATTGAGCACATCGCCCGTTGAACTTAAAAAAATTATTGCAGCATAATTCTTCAAACTATCATCGGTAAATACTGATGCGTCTGTAGTGGTATCAACCTCAAAATTATGCTGGCTTCCCAGGTTGGCAATAGCTGTATTCCCTGCTGAAATTGACTCATGATGGTAACCGGCGGTTTTACTAAAAACCAATACCCTTGCTTTCCCTTCGCGTTTATCCGAACAGGAAAAAATATGCAGGACAATTATTAAAAAAGGAAACAATTTCATGAGCGAACAAGAACGATTCATGGAGGAGATTTTTATTATTGATTGAAACATTGACTCGATAAATGATAATTTATTAATTCTAACTACTTAGGCAACGACTAAATCTGACCGTGCGCTCATAACAATAAGGAATGGGCGCGGCATACCAACACCTGAACCCCCAGGCAATTTTTGAATGTGAGGGTAACAAAACTTCAGGGAAATTGGTTAGGTTGAGTAAGTATTTAGTCATTTTCAGATGAAAAAGTATCACCTTTCTCATTAATGGTGTTGATCTTGGTAGAATCAGTTTGACACTAGCTTTCCATCCTAAATGTGAGCGGGGTTTAATGTAAGCAGGATCCAGGAACATTAAAGTATCCGAAAGGAGCTGGTTTCCGACGGAAATGGATACGCAGTTGTAGAATACCCGTGTAAGGATAGCAAATAGATTGGCTTTCAATAAAATCATATTTTTTTCTGGTCTGTCCGCAATCGTTTCCTGAAATTAGCCAATTGAATTAACGGAAATAATCTTCCATTTCCGGTTAGCGCTGTAAAGATAAGAATAGTCCTTCAGTCTTTTGCTTTCAAATGTTTATCTAAAAGCATCAAAAGGCGAAAAAAATCAGGGAGCTACCAGCAGCTGAAGCGCATTGATTGCAATTGTTGGGGGATCAATACATTGCGGTGGAGATTATAGGGCAGGTACAGGAAGTGTATTGAGTACTTGAGCAACTTCCTTGCTTATTAAGTTTCAGC
>JBBJMD010000161.1:0-8560 GCA_037719925.1 Ferruginibacter sp. | reverse complement strand
TCAAATTCATTATACGAACAATTTATTGTTGACTTTGAACTGAGGTCAATTTTGTCCTCGTCTTCCGAATCAGGTGAATTGCATTCTTTGAGAGAACGGGCCTTTGAGCAGTTTAAGTTTCTCGGATTTCCAAACACCAAAGTAGAGGATTGGAAGTATATCAATTTAGCTCCTTTTTTGAAGGAAAATTATCTTATTGAACCAGAAGACGAATCAGTTTTTATTACTGATGAATCGTTGGCTAAAGCCACCATTGAAAACCTTGACTGCTACCGTATCGTACTGTTAAATGGCCAGTATCAGCCAAATCTTTCTGATTCTATCCCTGGAGATTCCGTTGTTGTATCATCGCTTTCAGGAGCAATGAATAAGCCGGCTTTCATGGCGCATTTTGGGAAATACATTGCCCTTGATAAAAATCATTTTGCGGCACTCAATACGGCATTTTTCCGCGATGGATTATTTATAGAGGCACCGGCCAATACCATACTTGATAAACCAATCCATATCATTCACATTGTTACTTCAACCCAAAACCTTTTTTTACAGCCACGGCAGCTTTTTGTGATCGGCGCGCATTCGGAAATCAGCATAGTTGAAAGTTTTATTTCTTCCGGCAGCCAGGCAAATAGCGGCGCTAAATGTTTCGTCAATAATGTGTCGGAAATAACAGTGGGTGAACAGTCCCGCCTGCAGCATTATTATATTCAAACCGGTAATAAACTTACCAGTTATATTCATCACACGGAAATTGTGCAACAGTCCTCAAGCCTTTATAATAATTATAAGGCTTCCTTCCCGGGAACAGCGTTATTACGCAATAACCTTAATGTTTCACTGGATGGCCAAAATATTGAGAGCCACCTGTATGGCCTGTATCTCACCGGTGGAAACCAGCTGGTAGACAATCATACGATCGTTGATCACATGAAGCCTCATTGCTATAGTAACGAGCTTTACAAGGGAGTGATGAAAGATGAAGCGGTGGCGATATTCAATGGTAAGATCATGGTGCGGAAAGATGCGCAGAAAACAAATGCGTTCCAAAAGAATAATAACCTGATGCTGAGCAAAAAGGCAGTGGTAGATTCCAAGCCTCAGCTCGAAATTTTTGCCGACGACGTAAAATGCAGTCATGGTTCAACTATCGGCCAATTCAATGAGGATGCTTTATTTTATCTCAAGGCCCGCGGTATCGGGGAGAAAAACGCTAAGGCACTACTGATCCATGCATTTGCTTTCGATGTTACAGAAAAGATACCCGTTGCTTCCATCCAGGCTCATATTAACGAACTGATAGAAGAGGGGCTGAAATCTTAAATGAGGTGAGGTGCATAACAAGAGATCAGTCAATATTAATTATTAGGATTATCCCTTGAAGTGCATATCCGGCTTATTACAATTTTGCCATACCTCATAGTGTTTTTATTTTGTAGAAATAGATTAGTAAAATAGTGGTAAAAGCAGGAATTTAATAGTATTAAAATTTTTAAGAATTAAGGTATGAATACACCTACAGCGATCATGCAGGAAATAATAGATGTTGAACGGATACGAAAAGATTTTCCCATACTTGCATCGAAAGTAAATGGCAAACCATTGATCTATCTCGATAATGCAGCTACTTCCCAGAAACCCTGGCATGTTATCAATGCCATCGGGCATTATTATATAAACCTCAATAGTAATGTACATCGGGGTGTTCATCACCTGAGCCAGGTAGCAACAGACGCTTTTGAGGCCTCGCGGAAAAAGCTGGCGGATTTTATCAATGCCAAGCACGACCGGGAAGTGATCTTCACAAAGGGGACCACGGAATCCATTAACCTGGTGGCCTATAGTTATGGAAAACAATTTGTGCAACCCGGTGATACCATCATTATATCCGCCCTGGAGCATCATTCGAATATCGTTCCATGGCAATTACTTTGTGAAAACAGGAAAGCGACGCTGAAAATTATTCCCATAAACGGAAATGGAGAATTAATGCTGGATGTTTTTAAAGATATGCTGGATGAAAAGGTTAAACTTGTTTCGATCAGCTATGTTTCCAATTCCCTTGGAACGATCAACCCGGTAAAGGAAATCATTCAGTCATGTCATGAGAAAAATATCCCGGTTATGTTGGATGCGGCGCAGGCCGTGCAGCATATGCGCATTGATGTGCAGGAACTGGATGTTGATTTCCTGGCCTTCTCCGGTCACAAGATGTACGGCCCTACAGGTATTGGCATTTTATACGGTAAAGAGAAATGGCTGAACCAAATGCCGCCATACCAGGGCGGGGGCGAAATGATCAAGTCAGTAAGTTTTGAAAAAACAACTTATAATGAACTGCCTTTTAAGTTTGAAGCAGGTACACCCAATATCGAAGCAGCTATTTGCCTGGGTGCGGCTGTTGATTACATCAACGAAATAGGCCTGGAAAATATTCAGCAGTATGAAAACGAATTGCTTGAATACGCCAAAGAAAAACTGGCCGTAATTGACGGTATAAGATTTGTCGGTACGGCTGATAATAAAGCAAGCGTGGTATCTTTTGTAATAAACAAGGTTCATCCTTACGACGTGGGCGTAATCCTCGATCAGTTGGGTATTGCTGTTCGTACGGGGCATCACTGTACACAGCCGTTAATGGATCATTATTGCATACCGGGCACTGTGCGGGCTTCCTTCGCTTTCTATAATACCAAAGAAGAGATCGACACATTAGCAGCGGGAGTAAAAAAGGCGGTTGCGATGTTGGCATAATAGAACGGATCATTTACAGGCTTGTATACAACATCGTGCTGTTATTATTTATTAATTTTTATGGTCAGCAATATAGGAATAGGTGCAACAAAATTATCACTCACTGCGAACAAACAGTAAACTGAAAACTTTCAACTAAAAGTATAATGTCCATAAATGAAATCCAGGATGAACTGATCGAAGAGTTTTCCCTCTTTGGCGACTGGATGGAGAAATATGAAAATATCATCCATATGGCGAAGGAACTGCCATTGATCGAAGAAAAATATAAACAGGATGAAAACCTGATAAAGGGGTGCCAGGCAAGAGTATGGCTTCACGCGGATTTTGAAGAAGGTAAGATCTCATTTACCGCTGATAGTGATGCCATCATTACAAAGGGCCTGGTTAGTATGGTCGTTCGTGTTTTATCCGGTCAAACCCCTTCAGAAATAATGCATGCCGAACTGTATTTTGTTGATCAGATAGGCCTGCGCGAACATCTTTCCATGACCCGATCCAACGGTTTACTGTCAATGATCAAACAAATGAAAATGTACGCGATTGCATTGCACACCGGGGTAAATGCTAATTAATATGATAGACAAAGTAGATTTGGAAATAAAGATCAACGAAGTACTCAAGACAGTGCGCGACCCTGAACTTTCAGCGGATATCTTTGAACTCGGTCTTGTGTACAACGTTTCCGTAAATGATACTGGTTTTGTAAATATTACCATGACATTAACTGCCCCCGGTTGCCCGGTAGCCGGCGATATTATCCTTGAAGTGGATAACAAAGTGCGGGCGATTGAGGGTGTCAGCGAGGTTAATGTAATGCTCACATTCGATCCGCCCTGGAACAGGGATATGATGAGTGAGGAAGCCAAACTGGAATTAGGCTTTTTGTAACCGCTAATGCCAACCTTTAATTAGATCAAGTCTTACCTCTTATTTTGAAAGTAGCAGTATCGCAAAAAATACCCGCAGGTTTATTAATTGAAAAATAATCTAAATCGGTCCTGTTAGTAATACTCCACCGACTGACGATCTTTCGCGCTCTCTTTGTAAATGGACCTGATTCATGAAATACAAAGGTTGTTATTTTTTAAGCTTCTTCCTGGCTATCATTAGCTTTCAAAGCAGGTCTCAAATTATACCTGCTTCCCGAAGTACAGATTGGACGCTGGCGGGTTATAATGGTATTATACCTGTTTATACGCTTATCAGAAATATAACAGATTATGGCGGCTCAGGTAATGGCATTACTCCTAATGGTACTGCATTACAAAATGCTATCGCAAGTTTGTCCAATCAAAATGGCGTTATTTATTTTCCGGCTGGAACATTCTTTTTTAATACTCCGGTAACACTCAGGAGCGAACTGGTACTGAGAGGTGCAGGCGCCTCCAGTACCATCCTGCAATTTGACCTGGCCGCTTCCAAAAGTTTGATAAACGTTACCGGCAGTACTTCTGCGGTCGAAGCCAATGTTATTTCTTCCGTATTGAAGGGCCAAACAACCTTGACTGTCGACAACCCTTCGATGGTCCGGGTGAATGATTATATAAAATTATACCAGGATAACGCGGGCCTCATAACGGATGGATTCGCCGCGGAATCACTGGGCCAAATTATTTATATTGAAAGTATTTCCGGAAATACCATTACTTTTTCCCATGCTTTACGCAGAAATTATCTACTGGCGGATGCGCCTAAGATTCGCAGGTTTACCATGGTAACCGGTGTGGGCGCAGAGTGTTTAAAAATAAAAGGCTGGATGAAGCAACGCCGTTAAGATCCAACCTGTATTTTTTTGCAGCGGCAAAATATTGGGTAAAAGGCGTAGAAAGTGACGGGTGCAACTTCGCGCATATCCGAATTTCCAGCAGCACCAGTATTGAGGTGACTAATTCTTACTTTCACGACGCTTTCTCCTATGGTGCGGGGAGAAGGTTATGGTATTGCCTGTGAATTGACTTCCGGGGAATGCCTGGTTGAGAATAATATTTTCAAACACCTTCGGCATTCCATGCTATTGCAATCAAGTGCCAATGGCAATGTTTTTGCCTACAACTATTCTATCGAGCCTTATAAATCTGAATCTTTTCCAAATGACCTTTCCGCCGATATTGCCCTGCATGGCAACTATCCGTACCTGAATTTATTCGAGGGAAATATCGCCCAGAATATTTCTATTGATGCCGCGCATGGAATTAATGGCCCATTTAATACATTCTTCCGTAACCGTGCAGCATCTTATGGCATCAGCATAAGTTCTGGCGGAGGTGACAGTAGTAATTTAATCGGAAACGAAATAACATCTACCACCTTTCTTAAAGGAAATTACTTACTGCAGGGCAGCGGCAACCAGGAATATGCAAATAATAAAAATAACACGATCATCCCCGCTGGTACAGCAGCGCTTTCTGACACATCTTATATTTACAATGCTACCCCTGGCTTTTGGAATATAGCTGCTTCATGGCCCTCTATTGGTTTTCCAAACAGTTTGAACTCGGGAACGATTCCGGCTACGGCAAGGTACCTGGCGAGGAACAATATTGCTGACTGCGCTTCCCCTGTAGCCAGCATTTATACAATTACAGGTAATGGAAATTGGAGCGATCCCGGCAACTGGAGCAATAACCTGGTTCCACCCATCAGGCTTTCTATCGGCAGCGAAATAATTATTGATCCGCCCACAGGCTAGAAATGCGTTTTAAACATAAGCTATTCTATCAGTCCTGGCACAAGGGTAACAATCAGGGCAGGAAAAAATTTTGTTGTAGGCGGAAACCTCACCCTGCAATAAGTAACAACCAGTTGAACCTACTGAGTGTTTACTTTCAATAGTGAAAAAGAAATAATTTGACAATTACATAAATAAATAGCATTTCACTATATTTGCAACATAGTAACAAATAATTTTGCTAAAAAATACATTTATAAGGCCTTTAATAGCCGGCTTCATATTGGTAGTTTTTGCGTTAAGCATTACTCCCAGGATAGAGTTGCATTCCTGGTTTGCCGGTCACCAGGACAATACCGTTACTACCAAATTGCCCGATTGTGGGGTGCAATTTATAAAGGCAACGTATCATTGTAATTGTGATAACATTGTTGCGGAATCCCCCTTTGCTTCACTAACAAACGAGTTTGAGTTATTTGTAGTTCAGCCTTTTTCGATACAGAAAAAAATTCAGAATACTCACTTCTATCCAGCTACTCATTTCATTTGCACGCCTCGCGGTCCCCCTTTTGTAAGTTAATCATTATATAACCCCGTTATAAATCCAGGTATTTATAAAATACCCGTATTTTTTTAAGGTTCAAGTACCACGCTCATCAAATTCAATCACTATGGTGAATGATTTCATGCAGGTATCAAGATTGATTACTTTACAAAATTGCTTTTTATGCGATCTCTCCAAACATTGTTTTACTTTTTGATTTTTATATACCCGGCATCAATTATAACTGCCCAGGCACCTACTCTAAAATCTCCTTCAAGGCGATTAACGGTTCCGCCGGGGAAATTAACCGGCAAAGTATCCGACCGGGTACAGGATTCTCCTCTCCCCGGGGCCACTGTCTACATTTCTGATCTTAAAGTCGGCGCTATTACAGATGCGGCCGGAAATTATGCTTTCAAAACGCTTCCAGCCGGGCGATACCTTGTGGAGGTACATTATACGGGTTTTAGAACGGTAACAAGAAACGTCCTTATCAACGACACTGCCCATCAAAATTTTGACCTGGAAGTTAATATAATGGAAGAAAATGCTGTTGTTTTAACAGGCATATCCAAAGCTACCCATGTTAAAAGGAGCCCTATCCCGATCGTTTCCGTGAGCCACGCTTACCTGGCCAGGAATTTAAGCACCAATATTATTGATGCCATCGCTAAAGTACCCGGGGTGAGCACCTTAACTAGCGGACCTAATGTTTCAAAGCCTGTGATAAGGGGGCTGGGATTCAACAGGATACTAACACTCTATGATGGAGTGCGGCAGGAAGGGCAGCAATGGGGTGATGAACACGGTATAGAAGTAGACCAGTACGGGATCGAGAAAATCGAAATAATTAAAGGCCCTGCCAGTCTCAGTTATGGCTCCGATGCCCTGGCAGGCGTGGTTAACCTGATACCTTTTCAACCGGTGCCGGAAGGAACGGTCAGCGGTGAATTAAGAACCGAATACCACTTTAATAATGGACAGTTTGGCGGATCAGCTATGGTAAGCGCCAACAAAAATGGCCTGGAGTGGATGGGAAGAATCTCACACAAATCAGCCACCAACTACCGGAACAAATTGGATGGAAGGGTATACAATACAGGCTTTAAAGAAACGGATGCCAATCTTTCAATAGGTGTACACCGCAAGTGGGGTTATTCCCACCTTAATTTTTTACTGTATGATGTTCTCCAGGAAATACCAGACGGTAGCCGGGATTCCGCAAGCAGAAAGTTTACACAGCAGATCACTGAAGAAGACACTATGCGGTCAATTGTTTCAGATGCGGACCTGAAATCGTACAGGATCTCAGACATCCATCAGCGTATACAACATTACCGCGTGTATTCTGCCAGCAACTTTACCGTAGGTTCAGGCAGGGTAGGAGTGAATGCAGGTTTCCAACGGAGCGTGCGGCGTGAATTTAGCCACCCTGTTTTAAAAGAAATTCCTGGTTTATTTTTGCAACTGAACACTTTTACGTACGACGTTAAATACTTTTTTTCCGAAACAGGGGGATGGAATATTTCGGCCGGGATCAATGGCATGTACCAAAATAATACTGTTACCAGGGGATCAGAATTTATCATTCCCTCTTACACTCAGTTTGATTTCGGGCCCTTTGCCCTTGTGAAAAAAACTATTGGAAAACTTGATGTTGCGGGCGGTGCCAGATTTGACAGTCGTTCTTTCAAAAACAAGGAATTGTATACCGGCATCAACCCGGGGACAGGATTTGATATGGCCGTGTCGGGGATCGACACGATAGGTGCAAATAATCTTTTTCCTGAATATCATCACCTGTTTTCAGGCTTTTCAGGAAGTATTGGTGCTACCTACAATTTCTCTGAAAAATTTGCTTTGAAAGCCAACCTGTCACGCGGATTCCGGTCACCAAATATTGCAGAGATTTCCGCGAATGGGGTGCATCCGGGAACCAATATCTACCAGATTGGCAATCGTGAATTCAAACCAGAATTTAGTATCCAGGAGGATATCGGCCTCAGTTATTCTTCTAAATATGCAGCAATTACCTTCAGTATTTTTAATAACCAGCTCAGTAATTATATTTTCAATCAAAAATTAATCAATAGAAATGGTGCTGACTCCATTATTGTAGCAGGAAACCAGACCTATAAATTTCAACAGGGCAAGGCAAGACTGTACGGTGGAGAGATCGGGATCGACTTTCATCCTGTAAAATCAATTCACTTTGAAAACAGCCTCTCGGTAGTGTACGGAAAAAATAAAGGTATCGATCCCAAACTTCAGTCGGATAGCAACCGGTATCTCCCATTCATTCCCCCATTGCATGGGGTATCTGAATTACGGTTTGATTTCAATGCCAGGAGACGAAATATTGTTGATGGATTTATAAAGGTTGAACTGGCGTACTACGCTAAACAGGACAGGGTTTACCTCGTCGATAATACGGAAACTTCAACCCCGGGCTATACTTTAATCAATGCAGGCCTCGGCACCAGCTTTATCAATAAAAAAGGAAGGGTTGTTGCCAGCCTCTACCTGATGGGAAACAACCTCTTTAATACGGCTTACCAGGATCATTTAAGCCGGCTGAAATATTCTGAGCAATA
>JBBJMD010000160.1:0-8594 GCA_037719925.1 Ferruginibacter sp. | reverse complement strand
TTGTAATCCCTATTGAAAAAATGATCGTTTAACAGCATTGTATCATGCAAAAAATTTTTATAAACCCGGATCAAAAAGATTGGAGCGATATATTGCAACGTCCTTCATTTGACAGCAGGGAACTGGAAGCAATCGTGTCTACGATATTAGCGGATATAAAACTTAATGGGGATGAAGCAATAAAAAAATATGCGGCTAAATTCGACGGCGTTGAACTGAATGAATTTTCGGTAAGCGAAACCGAGATTGATGAGGCCGTCAAACAGGTACCCGATGACCTTAAAGCTGCAATACTCATAGCAAAAAATAATATTGAGAAATTTCATAAGGCGCAGCTACAACCGGCTGAGCGCATTGAAACCACTAGGGGTGTCTGGTGCTGGCGCAAATCCGTGGCCATTCAGAAAGTAGGTTTGTATATCCCTGCAGGAACGGCACCATTGTTTTCTACATTGCTTATGCTTGCGATTCCGGCAAAGCTTGCCGGTTGCGGGGAGATCATCATGTGCACACCCTGTGATAAGAATGGAAAAATACACCCGGTAATACTGTATGGTGCCCAGCTTACAGGGCTAAAAAAGATATACAAGATAGGGGGTGTGCAGGCTGTTGCTGCTATGGCATTTGGTACCTCCTCTATTCAAAAGGTATATAAAATATTTGGGCCGGGCAACCAGTATGTTACCTGCGCAAAACAATTGGTTAACAAAGAAGGAGTAGCCATTGATATGCCCGCCGGCCCGAGCGAAGTAGCAGTGTATGCAGATGAAAGCAGTAAAGCCGCTTTTGTGGCGGCAGACCTCCTGAGCCAGGCTGAGCACGGATCAGACAGCATGGTGTTATTAATTGCAAGTTCCCAGGAGGTGGTGGATGGAGTGAAAAAGGAAATAGCCCGCCAGCTCCCGTTACTAACGAGGCATGAAATTGCCGGGAAGGCGTTGCAGCACAGCCGTTTCATCATTATGGAAAATGTGGAAGCAGCATTTGCCCTTATTAACGAGTATGCACCCGAACATTTGATCATTGCATCGGGCAACGCAGAGGAATTATCTGGGAAGGTTGTTAATGCAGGAAGCGTTTTTTTAGGCAATTTTTCACCTGAAAGCGCGGGTGATTATGCTTCTGGTACCAACCATACCCTTCCCACAAACGGGTATGCTAAAGCCTATAGTGGCGTATCTTTGGACAGCTTTATAAAAAAGATCACTTACCAGTATTTAAATGAAGAGGGAATAAAAAATATCGGAAAGACAATAGAAATAATGGCAATGGCAGAAGGACTGGATGGACATAAAAACGCGGTGTCGGTCAGGTTAGAAGAACTCAACAGAAATATCCGCTGATGCACGGTCCTTCCGGATGAGCCCAAAATAAATCGAGAACACAAATATCAAATTAGCACATTTGCAAAGCTATTACCCGGATTTTTAAAATATTATAAATGAATGACCCTTTATACCCCCAAAATTCTGACGGCAACTTAGCAGCAAAAGGGTTGCCGGATTTAAATTCGCTCGTACGGGAAAATATCAGGAACCTGAAGCCTTATTCAGCTGCCCGGCATGAGTTTACCGGCAAGGCCTCCGTTTTACTTGATGCAAATGAAAATGCATACGGTTCGCCTTTGGAAGATAATTTTAATCGTTATCCTGATCCGTTGCAATGGCAATTAAAATTCGCCATCGCGAAAATTAAAGGAGTGCCTCCCGAAAATATTTTTATAGGAAATGGGAGCGACGAAGTAATTGACATCGCCTATCGTATATTTTGTGATCCGGTGAAGGACAACGTGATCATATGCCCGCCTACTTACGGGATGTACGAGGTAAGTGCAGGTATCAATAATGTGGGGTTGAAGAAAATAAATCTTACCCCGGATTTCCAGTTGGATGTGCAGGGAATTTTGCAGGCCGTTGATGAACATACCAAATTATTGTTCATCTGTTCTCCTAATAATCCAACAGGCAATAATATGAACAGGAATGATGTGGAGCTATTGCTGAATAATTTTCCCGGAATTATCCTGATCGACGAGGCCTACATCAATTATTCAAAGCAAAAAACATTTATACAGGAACTCACGGAGTATCCCAATTTAGTGGTTATGCAGACCTTGTCCAAAGCATGGGGACTTGCTGCTTTACGACTAGGGCTTTGTTATGCATCGATGGATATCATCGGACTCTATAATAAAGTAAAGCCTCCTTATAATATTAATGAAGCATCGCAGGAACTGGCGCTGGAAGCGTTACAACATACAAGCCAGGTAAATGGGTGGATAAAAGAAGTTGTAACACAGAAAAGCCAGCTTACCACTAAATTGTCTAAATTTTCCTTTGTTGCAAAGATCTATCCAAGTGATGCGAATTTTCTTTTGGTGAAAGTAGCAGATGCAAATGCGCTCTACAACTATCTTGCAAAAAAAGAAGTTGTGGTGCGGAATCGTAGCAAAGAAGTGCTTTGTGAAAATTGCCTGAGAATAACCATTGGTACGCCTGAAGAAAATGCACACCTCATAAAATTATTTAAAGAATATGGCCAGCAATAGTGGAATAGCGGTAGAAAGATCCGGAGATCTTTCTACCGGATCAAACCCGGTAAAAATTTTGTTTATTGACCGTGACGGGGTATTGATACGAGAAGCCCCGCCCAGTTACCAGATAGACAATTTTGCCAAATTACAATTCTATCCAAATGTCTTTGAATACCTTGGTAAAATTGCTGCAGCACTATCTTACGAATTAGTAATGGTCAGCAACCAGGACGGATTGGGCACTCCCTCTTTTCCGGAAAATACTTTTACCCCGGTGCATGATTTTATCTTAAATAGCCTGGCTAATGAAGGGATACAATTCAGTAATATTTTTATAGACAGAACTTTTGCAAAAGACAATATGCCTACCCGGAAGCCTGGTACCGGTTTGTTAACAGCCTACCTGCACAATCCGCTGTATGATCTTGAA
The DNA here is from genome assembly GCA_037719925.1 of Ferruginibacter sp. Classification (GTDB taxonomy): domain Bacteria; phylum Bacteroidota; class Bacteroidia; order Chitinophagales; family Chitinophagaceae; genus Ferruginibacter. Next base: position 5,631 of record JBBJMD010000160.1, on the reverse strand, counting down.
AATTCCTTCGTCATCGGTGACCGGGTTACGGACATGCAACTGGCAAAAAATATTGGTTGCAAAGGCATTTGGTTAAATAATGACGATTCTCTGGGCGCCAATGAAATTGACAATTCAATCGATGAATTAAGGAAAGAAGTGGTGGTTCTGGAATCACCGCACTGGAAAGATATTTATGAATTTTTAAAACTACCGCCCCGTAAGGTTGTACATGAGCGGAATACAAACGAAACTAAAATAAGGGTCGCGATTAATCTCGATGGAACAGGTGTATCCAACATTAATACCGGCTTATCATTTTTTGATCACATGCTTGACCAGATCGCGAGGCATGGAAATATTGACCTTGATATCGTTTGCCTGGGCGACCTTCATATTGATGAGCATCATAGCATTGAAGACACAGGGATCGCGCTGGGTGAAGCGTTTTTAAAAGTATTGGGAGATAAAAAGGGTATTGAACGCTATGGTTTTTTGTTGCCTATGGATGATTGCCTTGCACAGGTAGCGCTCGATTTTGGAGGCCGCAACTGGATTGTATGGGAGGCCGGATTTAAAAGAGAAAAAATAGGCGAAATGCCCACAGAAATGTTTTTTCATTTTTTTAAATCTTTCAGCGACGCGGCAAAATGTAACCTTGATATAAAAGCAACCGGAGAAAATGAGCATCGTAAAATAGAGTCCATTTTCAAGGCATTTGCCAAAGCAATCAAGATGGCAGTAAAAAGAGATATTAATAACAATTCGTTACCAAGTACAAAAGGGGTATTATAAGTGGTACCGGAAGTTGTCCCTGGGCCATGATGCTGAAAGGCACCAGGGCGGAGAAACAACAACCAGCAAAGTTTATTCATACACGACAAATGATTGCGATTGTAAAATATAATGCGGGAAATGTGTAAAGCGTGCAATACGCTTTGCAACGCATTGGCGTGGAATCCATTGTTACGATGACAAGAGCATAATACAAAATGCGGATAAGGTGATCTTTCCGGTATTGGCCATGCAAACCCGGCCATGAAGTATATCAGGGAAGGAATTGGACAAACTGATCGTTTCTTTACGGCAACCGGTATTAGGGATCTGTCTCGGGCTACAGTTAATGTGCCGGCATTCGGAAGAGGGCAACACCAATTGCCTTGGTATTTTTAACGAAGGGGTCAGGTTATTTCCGGCCTCAGATGGCAAGTACAAAATACCCCAGATCGGGTGGAACAATATTTACGATTATAAATCGGTATTATTTCATGGGCTCACTGACAATGCCTTTGTTTACTCTGTTCACAGCTATTTTGCGGCATCGGGTAATGATACGATCGCCACTACCGATTATGTATTGCCTTATAGTGCCGCCCTTGAAAAAGACAACTTCTATGCGTTACAGTTTCACCCGGAAAAATCAGGCACGGTAGGCGAAACAATCCTGAAAAATTTTATCAATATATCATGATCATTATCCCGGCAATCGACATTATAAATGGAAAATGCGTCCGCCTTACCAAAGGAGATTATAATCAGCAGGTAATCTATAACGAGCATCCCGTAGAGGTAGCGAAGAAATTTGAAGCCGCCGGTATAAGCCGGCTGCATATTGTAGACCTGGACGGTGCAAAAGCTGGAAAGCTAATAAATTTACAAGTGTTGGAAAAAATCGCGGCCGAAACCGGTTTGATCATAGATTTTGGCGGAGGTGTAAAGAATATTAGCGATGTAGCCAACATATTCAACGCCGGAGCGGCCATGGTTACCATTGGAAGCCTGGCAGTAAAGCACCCGGGTTTGCTTTAAGATTGGCTGATGGAATTTGGAGCTGATAAATTTTTGATCGGCGCTGATGTGCTGGATGGAAACATAAAAATAAGCGGCTGGCTGGTAGATAGCGGCATAAATATATTTGACTTTATCGGGAGTATGCTGGGCCTCGGTGTAACCAATATTTTTTGCACGGATATCTCGAAAGACGGTGTTTTGGGCGGTCCTGCATTCGATTTATATAAAAAAATTATGGAAGAACATCCCGAGGTTAATTTAATTGCGAGCGGCGGCGTAAGTACGATCGGTGACGTAGCAATTCTAAAGGAAATAGGGTGCAGGGGTGCTATTATTGGCAAAGCGATCTACGAAGGAAAAGTACCGCTGAATCCCTTAAAAGGGGCTTTGGAAACCTACAAATATTTCAACTGATCTTAACCAAATACACGCTAGCCACAATATAAGTATGAACAACAGTTGTAATCGTGTAATCATAAATTATTACGTTTCTGGCAAACACCTTCTAAGATTTAAAACATGTTAAAGACACCAGCTATCACCAAAATTTAAAACCGGTTTGTGTTCTGTTATGGATAACAATTTAATAAATAGTTTTGTCCCGGGCGATCCAAAAAGCGAGGGCCGCGGACTTACCAGGAGGATCATTCCCTGCCTGGATATTAAGGAGGGCAGAACCGTCAAGGGGGTAAATTTTGAAGACATACGTGATGCCGGGGACCCGGTAGAACTCGCAGTTTTGTATTCGGGGAAAGGCGCTGATGAATTGGTTTTTTTAGATATTACCGCCACCATTGAAAAAAGAAAAACGCTGGTTGAACTCGTAAAACGGATCTCTGCAAATATCAATATACCCTTTACAGTGGGAGGAGGTATCAGCACTGTTGAGGATGTGGCCGTTTTGCTTAAGCATGGCGCTGATAAGGTTTCAGTAAATACGTCGGCCTTTAAGGATCAATCCCTCATCCAACAACTAAGCTATGAATTTGGAAGCCAGTGCGTGGTATTGGCAATTGATACCAAGAGGGAAGAAGATGGCGAATGGTATGTTTACCTTAATGGGGGCCGAACAAAAACAGACACCAAAACAACTGAATGGGCGGCTAAAGCGGTTGATTTGGGTGCAGGGGAAATCCTATTGACATCAATGAACAATGATGGTACTAAAAATGGATTTGCCTTAGACATTACGGCCTTGCTTTCCGGGGCGCTACCCATTCCCGTTATTGCATCAGGGGGAGCAGGAAATATGGAACATTTTAAAGAAGTATTCGAAAAAGGAAATGCAGACGCTGCGCTGGCAGCCAGTATATTTCATTATAAAGAGGTGGAGATCCGGGCATTAAAAAGTTATTTGTCGGAACAAAATATACGGGTGCGGTTGTAACTGACGGCACCATAGCGGAAACAAGTTCGGATCAGTGAAATTAATGTAATAACATTACTCATATCGTTCGCATATCCGGGTTTCTGTCAATTTTGAACAGCCACATTGCGGCGATATTTTAGTAAAAATATAATGGTAAAATATTTGCAAAGCCCTAAAAGTGGAACATTTGGGTTGCTCAAACTAAAAAAATGTCGCCTCTATGAGTCTTTGCAAGTTTTTAAAAATTTCCCAAGCTGCTAAAATGCCGGTGGCACAATCGATTAAATGTAATGCTTTAAAGTTTATAGAATTTTTCAACGATTAAACAGGAACAATGGAGGTTAACTTTAATAAATATGCGGACGGTCTCGTACCTGTTGTAATACAGGATGATGTTACGGGAAAAGTGTTAATGCTTGGCTTCATGAATAAGGAAGCTTTGTCAAAAACGCGTGAAATTCAAAAGGTAACTTTTTTCAGCAGGAGCAAAAACAGGTTGTGGACAAAGGGAGAGGAGAGCGGTCATTTTCTTTTGCTTAAAGACATCAAAGCAGATTGCGATAACGATACCCTGTTGATAAAAGTAAAGCCTGTCGGCCCTGTTTGTCACACCGGTGCCGATACCTGCTGGAATGAAAAAAACGTTCCTGATAATTTTTTGTTTCAACTCGAAGATATAATCTGTGAAAGAAAAAACAATCCTTCCGAAAACTCTTATACAAGTTCTTTATTTAAAAAAGGGATTAACAAAATTGCGCAGAAGGTAGGGGAGGAAGCGGTGGAATTAGTGATCGAAGCAAAAGATAATAATGAAGAGCTTTTTAAAAATGAAGCGGCGGATCTCTTGTTTCATTATTTAATTCTACTGCAGGCAAAGGGCCACACATTAGGAGAAATACAGGATGTGCTGATCTCCAGGCATGGAACAAAATAATAGGCGCTGGTAAACAGTAGCGGTTGCCCTGCCGCTGAATAAGAAAGTTTGATTTAATAGAGTTGTTAGTGGTTTTTGACGCTATTTAATTATCGCTCCAAGTTCAGTGAAGGCCACTTACAGCATTAACCTTCGTTTTTGAATAATATATTCTTCCTGCGTAATTGCTCCCTTTTGCAACAACTCAAACAGCTTGTGCAACTCATCAGCGATCATCTGCTGGTTCGCGCCCTGCGGCCGGTTTACTGCAGCAATAGCTTTCGCGAGTTCAGTGGCCTGGTTACTGATCTGTGATTTTTTATAGTCTTCCTGCGCATGCGTTATAGTATCTTTTAACAATTTTGGCCGATGGATCAACTCATAAGTTGTTTCACCCATTTCGGCCGCAGTTTGTATATCCACATCGCCAAAACCAAATATGCGCCCCCAGATACTTTGATCGTATTCTACATTATTTATTTTGTCAAGCGGGCTTTCTTTCGAATGACGGCTAAAAAAACCGCTTTCATCTACTACCCTTAGGTTTGTGACGCACCATAAATTACTTTTGTAATTCAGGTATTCGTAAAGCGGGTACATCGCTACCACAAGGGTTATTATAAAGCCAAGGGTCTTATCCTCAACCAGCCACAGTAATAAAGCCCCAACCACCATCCAAACAAATATTGGCAGCACCAACCGAACCCAGTGCTGTCTTATTATGAGCAATATTTTTTCATCCTTCTTTAGCACTGTTCTCATGTTATTTTACATTATTGTATTTGCAAAATAATGATTAATTAGTCATGCTGCCTGCTTTCCATTACCTGACAAGCCTGGTTGAAAGCTTTTTTACCAAATATTTACCCTTAAGCTGTCGGGGGTATGGATTTTATCTGATGGCAAAATATTAAAGGCAGTGTAAAATTCAGGCACATTTACAAAGGGTCCGTTTACCCGGTATTTGGAAGGCGAATGCACATCGGTCATTAACTGGTTCTTCAAAGACCGTTCTGTAGGATAGCCCATCCAGCCCAGGGCATATCCCAAAAAATATCGTTGCAAAGGAGTAAGGCCGGCAATCTTCTCATTCTTCTTGTATTGTTCGGTTTGTTTAAAGGCATCCAATGCGATCAGTATCCCACCCAGGTCTGCAATATTTTCTCCCAGGGTAGCTTTGCCATTGATGTGGCTGCCTGGTAATGGTTCAAAACTATCAAATTGTTTTACCATTACATCCGCCCTTTTTTTAAATTCAATCTCATCATTTTTTGACCACCAGCTTTTAAGATTTCCTTTCTCATCAAATTGCCTGCCCTCATCATCAAAGCCATGAGTAATCTCGTGCCCGATCGTGCTTGCACCGCCATATCCATACACAGTAGCATCATCCAGTTCTTCATCTTTGAAACCCGGCACTGTAAAAATACCTGCAGGTAATACGATCTCATTATTGCTTGCATTATAGTAGGCGTTGTAAGTCTGCGGCGACATTTCCCAATCGTCCCTGTCTACCGGTTTTCCCAATTTACTCATTTCATAGTGATGCCACCATTTGCTCGCGTTAAGCTCATTTTGC
>JBBJMD010000159.1:0-8638 GCA_037719925.1 Ferruginibacter sp. | reverse complement strand
AACGCTCACTTGAAGAGATTTCCGTGAGAACAAAATGCCCCATTTGTTAATCCAGGATATTTTTAATACGTAGCACATTCTCAGCTTTTACTTCTCTCCCAGGAATAGGTTCTTCTACAGATTTTTTGAATTTACGTGGGTGATACTCATACTTATTGAGGCCAGCGGTACTGGTAATACTTGTTCCCTCATTATAAGTCGAAGCGGACTATTTCTGTCATCTCCCTTCGAATAGTTAGTTTGTTACCCTCTTTTCCAACCTGCTTTTTTTTGCAACGTTTTCCAAACCGGGATAATATCAGCGGAGAGTCGTAATAGCAGTACGCCGGATCCATAAAGAAGTAAAAAGCAGGCGCTCCTTACTACCAGCCAAATAAATCCCTGGAATCTGTCAAATAAAAAATAGCAGCAAAAAAATGAGAACAACCCAAGAATGATCGTATATAAAGTTTCCCTGGTAAAGGGTTGCATCTTAAACTTCTTTAGTAAATACCAGTACCGGATACTATTGTACACAGTAAATGTAAAAAGGTTGGCAATCGCCGGGCCTTGAACATCAAAATAATATTTTGTAAGGATATAATTGAGGGGAAGGGTAATTAATAACAAAATGATTCCTGTGAAAAATTCGAACTTCCATAAGGTAGAAGTGGCAATGATCTGGCTGTTTACTCCCGAACCCATATCAATAATACGCATGAGGCCTATAAAAAGAAAGACCCATTTGGCATCCACATACCCGCTTTGAAGCCGGAAAGTTAAAACACCATCTGAAAAATTGAGCCAGATCAGGGAAAACATTCCAACCGCAAAAATCAACTGGTTGATAGAAGATTGTCTGTAGATCCTATTGATCCTGGGGTAATCCTTATCTTTCCAGGCCTGCGATAGTGCAGCGATAGAAGAGGAGATGATGCCACGCTGGGGCGCCTGGATCAGGCTTGCCATATTTTGAGCAAGAGAATAAATAGCTACTGCGGCTAGCCCGTTTGCCGAGACCGACGCTAATAGAATGGAATCGAAAACCGTTGCGACAGCGTACACCAGTGTACCGCCATAAATGAATTTAATAAGACTAAGGATCTTCTTAAAATATTTTTTTGTAACAATACTTACCTGGAAAGTGAGGTGTACATAGCCTTTCGTTAAAAGGTATGCCAGTAAAGTAAATGCTATGGCGAGGTAACCAAAGGAATAAATTTTGATAAACAGGTCAAAGTCGGCCAGCAGGCCCACGAAAGTAAGCGCGATCAGTATGGTAGTGAATGCCCGCCATTCTACCTCACGTAAAAAATTTGTAAAGATGGATTTTTTTAACTGCCATGCGTAACTCTCAAGGATAGTATACAGGGTTAACCCGAGTCCATATGGAAATATCCAGTAGTAATATTTAACAAACTCCGGGGAATTTTTTCCGAATTTATAAACGATGAGGTCTTTAAAATAAATTCCACTGATAACAACCAAACAAAACCCGGCTAAGGAAACCAATACCGCCCACGTTAAAATGTCGTTTCTTTTTTTATCTAAATTATCATTGTAGTATGGGTAAAATTTATATATGTAAGAGGGCATCCCAAGGTTTGCCAGTGAGAACATCAGGTTGGCAACTGCTATAAAAATGCCCGTAAGGCCGTATTGTTCCTTTGTAAAACCGCCTTCTTTTGTAAATAAATAGGTATTAAAAAAGCCTAACGCAAAACCAAAATAAACCATCACCGACGAAATAATACTTTGCCTTCGTATTTGGCTCATAAGTTTGTTTCTAAATTAATCTACCTTTTTCGAATCGATATAAAAATTCTGATCAACGGAAAATTGGGTATCCGACGGGGAAGTTGCCTTTAAGCTTTGCCAGGCTTCGGTTGGTTTTATCCAATGCATTTTATTGTAATTAATTTTTAAAGGCATATTAAAGCCTTTGATACAGTTTGTATACCTGTATAAAAGCTGGCCTTCTTTTAATTTATATTCCAGTACGGGTATTTGTACGGTTCTCAGGTACTGGGTAAATACTTTACTGAAATCTATTTTTGATTGTTTGCTGATAAAGTCCTCCACCTGTTTTGAGGTGACTGTCTGGTGATAAAAGGTGCTGTTGAGGCCCCGTAATATTTTCCGGAACAGTGAATCATCATTGATTACCTGCCGGATATTATGCAGCATATTTCCCCCTTTATCATACATATCGCCGCTTCCCTCCATATTTACATTATACATCCCAATAACAGGTTTATCATTCTCGATATTTTTCCGGAGGCCTGCTACATAGGCGGTAGCCGCTTCATTACCATAATAAAAGCCGGTAAATAATGTTTCAGAATAATTAGTAAAACCTTCATGTACCCACATATCTGCGATGTCTTTTGTGGTGATATTATTGGCAAACCATTCGTGCCCGCTTTCATGTACGATGATAAAATCCCATTTCAATCCCCAGCCACTGCCACTAAGGTCTTTTCCCCGGTAGCCATTCTGATAGCCGTTGCCATAAGCGACTGCACTTTGGTGCTCCATTCCTAAATGCGGCGACTCAACCAGTTTATAACCGTCTTCATAAAAAGGGTAGGGGCCAAACCAGAATTCAAATGCCTTCATCATCCGGGCGCCGTCAGCAAATTGCTTTTGTGCTTTTTCCAGGTTATAATCCAACACCCAGTAATCCATGTCAAGGTTGCCCTTTTCACCTTTATATATCTCGCTAAAATGGACATATTTCCCGATAGAGGGGATGATATTATAATTATTAATTGGGTTTATCACTGCCCAATCATAGGTAATTGTGCCGTCCCCGTTTATTTTTTTTTCTCTTAACCGGCCGTTCCCCACGCAAACCAGGGTATCAGGAATGGTAATATGCATTTCCGCACTATCCGGCTCATCCCTTTGATGATCTTTACAGGGGTACCATACACTCGCTCCCATTCCCTGGCAGGCTATGCTTACCCAGGGATTATTGTTTTTATCATTTTTCATGATCAGGCCGCCATCCCAGGGAGGCTCCTTTGCAATAACCGGCTTTCCATGATAATATACTGTGAGCCTGTACTCCGGAGAATTTGCAGAAGGCACAGAAAAATTACTTGCGGAAATAAAATAGGCATTACCATCTTTCCTTATCTCATTCATTTTGATTTTTTGACCCCTGTTTTGCGGACCGGAAAGATAGGCCAATACGCTATCGATGATCAATGGCTCCTGTAAATCAATTTGTAAAAATTTCCCTTTCTTTAAAACTTTGAATTGCATGGTATTGTACCCGCTGATAGTACTATCCAAAATATTAAACTTAACATGAAGGTCATATTTCAGCACGTTCCACCAATCCCGCCCCGGCCCGTATGTTCCCCTTAATGAATCAGCATGATTGGGGATTCTTTTTTTGCCCAAAGGCTGCCCTATAGCCTCTGCCATACAAAGGGTAAGTAATGTTATTATGAAATAAGCTTTCATTTTATTATAGGTAAAATTTAAACAGGTAACTGGTGACGACAAATATTATTTTTAGTTTCCCCCCTTATCAGCCCGGCCAGCGCAAGGGGTCATTCTAAATTGTAATTGAACAATAAAAATAAACAGAAATAACTTGTGGCCATTGAAAAAGTTCCTTTCCAAATAGAAGAGATTAAAAAGCTTAGTTAATTATCAATTAACTTGTTGGCCGGTTAATCCAGGCTTTAATTACAAGAAATGAAGTTCACATATCAAAGGTTATTATTTATACCACTCTTAATTGGAATACTGATCGCTATAGCAGTTTCATGTTCATCTCACCGGCATCCCGATAAAAAAATATTCCGTTATAACGAGCAAACCGGCATAGCCAGCCTGGATCCCGCCTTTGCAAAAAATCAGTCTGTTATGTGGACGATTCACCAGGTGTACAACACCTTGATTGAGGTGGATGCAAATATGAAATTAAAGGGATCGCTTGCGAAGAGCTGGGAGCTCTCCCCGGATAATCTACTCTTTACATTTCATTTACGTAGGGATGTTTATTTTCATGATGATGCGGCATTTGCTAACGGGAAAGGCCGGATGCTGAACGCCCGGGATGTCGCTTATAGTTTTAGCAGGATCATTGATAAAGAAGTTGCGAGCCCCGGTGCCTGGATATTTAATAACCGGGTTGATACGGCAGGAGGGTTCGTTGCCGTGGATGATTCTACTTTCCAATTAAAATTGCTGCGGCCGTTCCAGCCTATCCTGGGTATTTTAAGTATGCAATATTGTTCAATTGTGCCAAAGGAGGCAATAGTAAAGTACGGGAATAATTTTCGCAGTCATCCCGTAGGAACAGGACCCTTTCAAATGGTAGCCTGGGAAGAAGGCCAGGCGTTACTTCTAAAAAGGAATAGCAGGTATTTTGAAAAAGATAGCAGCGGTCACTCATTACCGTATCTAGATGGTATTAAAGTTTCTTTTTTTGATAGTAAGGCCACGGAGTTCCTTGAATTCCAACAACACCGCCTTGATTTTATCAATGACATAGATGCTTCCTTCAAAGATGAAATTCTGACAAAAACAGGGCAGTTGAAAAAGAAATGGGAAGGAAAGTTATTGTTGCACAAACACAATTACCTCAATATTGAATACTTCGGGATTTTGGCCGACCCGGAAAATGAAGCCGTTAAAAATTCCCCTTTACGGTTAAAAAAAATAAGGCAGGCAATCAACTACGGTTTCAACAGGAAAAAGATGATGCTGTATTTGCGTAATTCAATTGGTACTCCGGCGAATAGTGGTTTTGTACCAGCGGGACTTCCATCTTTTGATACGGCGCTGGTAAAAGGGTTTCATTATGATCCTGAAAAAGCAAAATCATTACTGGCAGAAGTCGGGTTCCCCGGTGGAAAAAATTTACCAGCCATTAAACTGTTAACGATACCCGTGTATGCAGACCTGGCAAGCTATATTGCGAATGAATTAAATCTGGTAGGAATACATGTAAAGGTAGAAGCCATTCAAAAAAGTCTGTTATTGGAACAAACGTCTAAATCCCAGGCACTGTTTTTCAGGGGTAGCTGGATTGCAGACTACCCGGACGCGGAAAATTACCTCAGCGTATTTTACGGAAAAAATCCTGCCCCGCCGAATTATACCCGCTATGAAAATGACCAATATGATGCTTTATATGAACAGGCGATCTCAGAGAAAAATGACACCATTCGTTACGGGCTTTACCAGCAAATGGACCGGCTCATAATAGAGGATGCACCCGTGGTGCCCCTTTGGTACGATATGGCGATCCACCTTGTACACAATAATATTAGTAATTTTTATCCTAATGGCCTCAACCTGCTTGAACTGAGAAGGGTTAGTAAATAATAAAAGCGAAAAACCCGTTTCCAAAGCTGCTTTTTTCTAAAACAGCTGGTCCGATTACTAGTAACTGCGTATAAAAAAATGACCCTTTAAGGTCATTTACCCGTAGTTATACGAAGCCTCAAATCAAAGAATGATTTTATTGGAAAGATGCAAATCGAAAGATCAATGATTCTTTAATTTACTTTTGAACACTTTCTCAAACTTCTCCACTTTAGGCCTGATCACAAACTGGCAATAGCCTTCTCCTTTATTGGAATTGTAATAATTCTGGTGATAATCCTCAGCAGGATAGAACTTCACATAAGGTTCCAAAGTAGTAACAACCGGGTTATCCCAGGCCCCGCTTTTATTTAATTCGCTCATATATTTTTGTACAGTAGCCTTTTGATTTTCATCATGATAGAAAACTACACTACGGTACTGTGTACCCACATCATTTCCCTGCCGGTTTAAAGTAGTTGGATCGTGTACCTGCCAAAACATTTCGAGCAGTTCATCAAAGGTGACCTTAGCAGGATCATACACGATATTCAAACATTCTGCATGGCCCGTAGTGCCCGAGCACACTTGTTTATAAGTAGGGTTATCTACTTTTCCGCCACTATAGCCACTGATTACCTTTGAAACTCCCTCTACCTGCTGGAAAATCGCTTCCGTACACCAGAAACACCCGGTACCAAAAGTTGCTGTATCCATCGTTGCATTACTTGAATTGTCCGTCATATGTTGAATTTTAATTGTCTCATTTTTCTGGGCACAGCCGAAAATGCTTAAGAAAGTGCTTACGGCGACGTAGAATAATCTCATGTTATTAATTTTTTATAGATACGGAAAACCAATTCCTTCCGTTTATATAACAATTACTGATAACGAAGGTTTAACAATTTACCTAATCGTACGCTGGTTACTCACATCTATATTCCTTTCCTTAGATAATTGCTGCATAAATTATAATAGGAAGATGCAATAAACATGATCATTCCAGCTTCCTGCCAGCTACAGGCCGTTAGCTGTAAGCCACAACCCTGCCAATCTTTGCGTGGCAGTGATGGGGGCATAATTTTGTACCTTTGCCGCCATTACGACCATAAAAATAAATTAAGGGTTTACAAACATGAAATTTTTTCCGGAAACAGCATTGCAGCAGCTGGAATATGAAAAGGTAAAGACCTTGCTGTCAGAACATTGTAAAACAGAATATGGCAAAGACAGATGCTCCAACCTGCGTATCCACACTAAGAAAGAGTTTATTGACCTGGAGTTAAAACAAAGTCACGAATACAAATTACTGTTACAAACGGGTCTCACTTTTCCTAATGATTTTATCCTCAATCTGGGCCGGGAGCTTAAGTTACTGGCCATTCCGGGGGCAGTGCTCACGGGGGAGCAGTTTTTACATATCCGCAGGCTAGCGGAAAATACAGCTAGTATTTTCAGGTGGTTTGATAATGATCGCAGGATTGCATATCCCGCACTTACTAAAGTTGTGGAGCACACTTATTTTGAAAAATCGATCACGGGCCTGATCGATGAGATACTGGATGAAAGCGGAAATGTGAAAGATAGTGCAAGTGCAGCTTTGGCCGGTATCCGCATGAATTTATACCGTAAAAGACAAGAGCTTCGCCGTATTTTCGACCGGATGGTTACCCGGTTAAATAAGTTAGGATACCTGGCGGATATTGAAGAAAGTTTTATCAATGGCCGAAGGGTATTAGCCGTTTATGCCGAGCAGAAGCGAATGATCAAAGGCATTCTGCATGGAGAAAGCGATAGCCGGAGAACCAGTTTTATCGAGCCTGAGGAAACTACAGGGCTCAACAACGATATATTCTCACTGGAAAACGAGGAAAGAAAAGAGATTTATAAGATACTGGGCCAACTCACACAATTGATCAGCGTGTACGCGCCGCTGTTAAAAACCTATCTTGATATTGCAGGGGAATTTGATTTCATTAGCGGTAAAGCAAAATGGGCGATTGTGTTGGGTGCTAATTATCCCCTCGTAAACGATAAAGCGCACCTCCACCTCATTCAAGCCTATCATCCATTATTACTGATCTATAATAAAAACAATAGTAAACCTACTATTCCCGTTAATCTTACTCTTAACGATAAGAGCAGGATATTGGTGATCAGCGGTCCTAACGCAGGTGGCAAAACAGTTACCCTTAAAACGGTAGGCCTCCTGCAACTCATGATGCAAAGCGGTTTGCTAGTACCGGTTCATCCTGATAGCGAGATGGGTATCTTTAAGCAGATCATGATCCATATCGGTGACACGCAAAGCCTGGAGTTTGAGCTAAGCACCTATTCTTCTCATCTGAAGAATATGAAACATTTTATGGAAAACGCCAATGGCAAAACATTGTTTTTTATTGACGAGTTGGGCAGTGGCAGCGATCCCGCCCTGGGCGGTGCTTTCGCAGAGGTGATCATGGAAGAACTGGCGCACAAACATTCCTTTGGTATCGTTACCACGCATTACCTTAATCTGAAGGTAATGGCAAATAAAGTCGCTGGAATCATTAATGGCGCCATGCAGTTTGATGAAACGAACCTGTTGCCACTCTATAAGCTGGTTGTGGGTAAGCCAGGCAGTTCTTATACTTTCTCGATCGCCGAACGGATAGGGTTGGAAAAGCGGTTGATTGACAAGGCACGCACATTGGTTGATGAAAATCATTTCACCCTGGATAAATTGTTGAACCGTACCGAACAGGACCTTCAGAGGATCGACCAGGAGAAGAAGGAATTGTTCCATTTGTTAAAAGAAAATGAGCGGTTAAAAACCGATATGCAACAGGTAATGGACAAGGAGAAACATTTGCAGGAGGTAGAGCGTCTGAAGCACCAGAACAGGATTTCTGAGGACAAGCTGGCTTACCTGAAAGATATGGAGCGCCGGTTAAAAACGATGGTGATCGAGTGGCGGAAGTCGGAGGATAAGGATAAGGTGGTAAAAATGATTCATGCTTTGTTGTTTAACGAGAAAGAAAAGATGGTAGCGGAGAAGCAACAGAAAAGATTAAATGAAAAATTTGTGGAAATAGGGGGGGAGGTAAATATTGGTGATAAAGTAAGGATGAAACAAAACCGGCAGGTCGGGATAGTAAAAGAATTAAGGGGTAAGAAAGTGGTGCTTCAGGTGGGTGTAATGCCTATCACCGTTGAGTTAAAGGACCTTGTAGTGGTGAAGGACAAGGATGGGGAGCAAATAAAAACTTAAAAGTTTTGGCTTGAAATACTTCAAACCGTACTTTTGCGCCGGAGAGTTGGCAGAGCGGTCGATTGCGGCAGTCTTGAAAAC
>JBBJMD010000037.1:0-25528 GCA_037719925.1 Ferruginibacter sp. | reverse complement strand
TCAATAGGGCACGGTATTCATTATTTGATGGACCAACACGCTTTAATTTATTTTTTTGTCAAAAGGCAGCATACGTGCACGCTTTATTAATTTTTCCTGCGCTTCTAAATTATTGCTTTCGCCTCCACAGCTATTTTAAAGTTTTAGGAATGCGTACCGCAACGGCGCAACCTTCCACACATTAATTGCTTGATACATTTGCTTTTGTTGTTCCACCTTTTTCCAGGGTGATATCAATTGGCTTATTTGTTTTCCATGATCCGTTGGTAAAATCAGGTACATCAATTGAAGTGGCACGCTTTGCAACAGACTTTTCGCTTAAAGGTGCAACCGCACTCCATAAGGCCGCATCGTATACATCCTGGTCAAGCGGTAATCCATTGCGAAGGCAGTCTATCATGCGCCAGTCCATTAAAAAATCCATGCCGCCGTGGCCGCCAACTTCCTTCGCCAGTTCACCAATCTTCTTTACAATGGCTGGCTCATACTGTTTTTCAAGCGCTTTCATTTGTTCTTCTGATACCCATTTTTCTCCATCGCTACCTGAAATTTTGGCCGGTTCAGGATATTTTAGCGCAGAGCCTTTTGTACCACTAACTTTATGAATTCTTGAATAAATGTTAGGAGAAGTAACATCATGCTGTATCATAATCGTACGGCCTTTATGGGTATAAATACAGGTTGTATTCATATTGCCCCGGTAATTATGGTTTGTAAATGGTTTGAAAAAACTATCCTTTGCTGCAAGTTCTTCTGCCTTTTTCTCCATCAAAAAATCTTTACCCGACATTGATACCAGGTAATCCATTTTATCACCACGATTGATATCCATTAACTGGCATATCGGCCCTAAACCATGTGTTGGATACAGGTTGCCATTCCGCGTCATATTTTCTTTTAAACGCCACATATCATAGTAACCTGACTTATCAAAATTTAGCCCTAACAAATTGTGGATGTAAGCGCCTTCTCCATGTACAATTTCACCGAAGTATCCCTGCCTTGCCATGTTTAATGTAAGCAATTCAAAAAAATCATAGCAGCAATTTTCCAGCATCATACAGTGTTTACGGGTACGCTCCGATGTCTCCACTAACTTCCAGCATTCTTCTACCGTAACGGCAGCAGGAACTTCAATACACACATGCTTGCCTTGTTCCATTGCATATACAGCCATCGGCGTATGCAGATCCCAGGGCGTTGCAATAAATACCAGGTCGATATCTTTATGCTCACACACTTTTTTCCATTCATCTTTTTTACCCGAATAAATAACAGGCTTATGCGCAGTGCCGGCCAAAACTTTTTTTGCCGACAAAACACTTTCATCCCTGATGTCACACAGTGCTTTAATTTCTACACCTTCTAATTTCGATGTATTGCTTAAATGCTCAGGCCCCCGCTGACCGAGACCTATAAAACCTATTCGAACGGTGTCTAATTTTGGTGCAGCATAGCCGCACATGTTAAACAACTGTTTACCAGGCCCTGTAGTCGGGGATGGAAATAAATCAATGCCCTGAGGCACTGAGCCAAAACCCTTAAATATTCCGCCACCTGCTATGCCAAAGCCTGAAAGGCCAGCCAGCTTTAAAAATAATCTCCGATTGTTCGTCATTGTTGTATGTTTTAAATTATGCTACAATTTTTTTCTTAACGAGGCTGATTCCCGGGTACCATTTTTCTGCATTGGTACGGTATAGTTTATCGATGACCTGCTTAGGCAATTTGAGCCCTTTAAAAGATTGATCAAAGTCCCTGGAGGTCATGGTATCACTGGAGGTAAAAAATTCCCAGTCGCTCATTTTCCTGGCATGCATATCATTCTTATTAATTTAGGGGGTTGCTTCAATACCACCCTCCGTAGCATACAATAACCTATCCTGGTATTTGATCATGAAGTCATGAACTTTTTGCCAATTGTTTGCAGCCTGGTATTCCAGGTGAACGATTCGTGCCGCCATATCTACTGCCATGTTGGGAAATTTATCCAGCCGTTTGGCGAGTTCATCAACATTCCATTCAAGGCTGCCAAGATGTGCTCCAATAAATTGAAGATCCGGATGCCTTTCAAGCATATGATCCCTTGCTGCAATCTGGGCTTCGTAAGATGGAAACTCCGGATGCAGGAACATGTGGTACAGCGGGTAGTGTGTAAAATAACTTTTATCACCTTTGATCGTCATTTTTTCTACCGGCAACCAACTGTTTTTTGGCTCTGCAAGATGACCAAGAACAGGAATTTTATTTTGTACAATAAAATTAATAACGGTATCAAATCTTGGGTCATCAATCATCACCAATTTGCCTGTTTTATCTCTGAGGCTAAAGCCAATTACTTTGTAAATTTTAACTGCAATGGCTCCGTGTGAAAATGAGGTTTTTAAATAGTTGATGGTTTGAGATTGCCAGTCACGGTCGTTAAAATGCCGGATTGAAAATGTCGTTGCGTAAGCAATTCGATCAGGAAAAGCTTTTACCTGGTGAAGCGCAAACCGTTGCTGCTCCTCCATTGGTGGCGGTTCATTTACATCGTCCCAGTTGATAGTGATTAACCTGAAATTGTCTTCCGCGGCCTGTTGCACGTAATCGGGTTTATTTGTATTTACATGAACATGTGCGTCTATTTTTTCCAGTGTTTTAAAATCATCAGCAGTATAGAAATCCTTATCCCTTGTTGGTGTTGTAGATTCTTTTTTTGCTTCTGTACAACTTTGTAACAGCAGGCAAGTGACTAAAAGATATAAAAAAAATGATCTCATATTTTATGGTTATTGCAAAAGTATATTAATCGCTGGTCATTTAAGTTCGTGGAATTAGGTATTTAGGTCGCAAATCCATGGTGGCATTGGTTATTCACTGTTTACTTTTTTTCCTTGATGAAAAAAAGTAACAAAAAAAATCAAGGCTACGAATAAAAAGCCTGAAAATTTCAACAATTTCCTAATCAAAGAACTCGCCGGTTGGAGAATAATAATTCAAGGCGAATGCCGGCTCAAACAGCTTTGATTTTTTAACGGAACCTGTTGAAATTTTTCTAGCCCTTTTTATTCGAGGCCGCATTCAGCATTTGTTTGGGCAGTAAATACCCAATCCTATAAATTCAAATTCCGGGAAACCATTTTTTTGCATTGGTACGATAAATTTTATCAGCCACTTCTTTTGGCAGTTTTAAGCCTTTAAAGTTTTCATTAAAATCAGGAACTGTCATTTCTTCATCCGTTACAAAATATTTCCAGTCACTTACTCTTACATCGTGTACTTCTTTATTAACTGCTGCAAAATTCGATGTTGGATCAATGCCATGATCAGTCGAATATATAAGCCTGTCCTGGTATTTGATCATAAAGTCATGCACCTTCTGCCAATTTTTTACAGACTGTACCTGCAGGTGAGGAATTCTTGCAGCCATATCAACTGCCATGTTTGGGTACTGATCAAGGCGTTTCGCGAGCTCGTCTACGTTCCATTCAAGGCTGCCTAAATGAGCTCCTACAAACCTGAGATTGGGATGTTTTTTTAGCATATTATCCCGTGCATTAATCTGATCCTCGTAAGATGGATTTTCTTTGTGCAGGAACTGGTGATATTGTGGATGCTCTGTAAAATATTGTTTATCGCCTTTGATCGTCATGCTGTCTGTTGCAAGCCATGCATTGCGAGGTTCACCCAGATGACCGAGTACGGTAATATTGCTTTTCTCAATAAAATTCAACACAGTATCGAACCTTGGGTCGTCAATCATAACCCATTTCCCATTCGCATCTTTTAGTTCCATGCCAATGTTCTTCCATATTTTAACCGCGATCGCTCCCTCGCTAAAAGACGCTTTTAAATATGCAATTGTTTGAGGAAGCCATTTTTCGGTACCCCAGTTAGTTAAATTAAATGTGGTGGCAAAATGTAACCGGTCCGGGAATTGTTCTACGAGCTTTTTTGCCACAGCCCGCTGTTCTTCAACCGGCCTTCCGGAATTTACATTTACCGTTAGTAACCGCAGGTTATCCTTTCTTGCCTGGTTAATAAATGTAGAATCCTCTGCATTGATGTGAACATGTGTATCGTATTTTTCAACGTTATTGAAATCTGCTGCTGTATAAAAATCCGGCTTGGATGCAGCTTCAGTTTCATTGGAAGTATCTTTTTTAGCCGTTGTATTACAGTTCTGCATTAACAAGCATGTTGTATACAAAACGATATATTTTACGCTCCAATTAATTTTCATGACGACTTATTTATATTGAATAAATGACTTGTTCAACGTTTTTATTATTGATTAACTATCACCGAATCAAAAGAACCTTTAAATTCTTATAAATATCTTTTTCCTGTACATCCAGTTTAAGATCAGCCACAGCAACAATAAAGTAATCGCCCCGCTAACCAATGGAGCGTAGGGTTCACCAAGGAACTTGTCAAAATCTTTTCCCAGGTGAATGTAAAGCGACTTGTGAAGCAATGATCTTATTCCACCATCGGAAAGTACATAAGCTGCGATTGAATTGGCGCCGATCACCATTAAAAAGTAAGACCATTTCTTTTTTCCGGCTACATCAACCACGCTATAAAAAAATGCAAGGAACAGGAAACATATTCCACCGCTAAAAATTGTCCAAGCAGGTGTCCAGATCCGTTTTACTATTGGATTGATGCCTGTTACATGTAGCAGTATACCTGCACCAACCAGGCACAAACCGGTAACAACAAAAAAATTTACTTTCTCTTTTTGAGTTTTGGCTGAAGTCAATATATTTCCGGCTAATAAGCCAAGGATCATGGTACCAAGTGTTGGTATAAAGCTCAGTGTGGAATAGCCGCCTTCATTATTAGTAAAAGGCGATTCTCTCGGAAAGAGATTTAAGAACCATTTATCAAAGGCCCATGCCATGTTGGTATTTTTATTCCAGTGTGCTGCTAAGCCATGCAGGTTATGTTCCCAATTGGCCGTAACTCCTGCCGTGGCATAATCAAAAGAACTATCCGGTAAAGGATATACCGCAAAGGCCAGCCAGTAGCCAACTAAAATAACAACGAGCGCTATGATCTGCGTACGCTGCGAAGAGAAACCTAAGAGCACTAAAAAAGTATAACCCAACCCAATCTGGCTAAGGGTATCTTCAAACGTAAAATAAGTTTGGTTGGAATCCATCGAACGTAAAAATATCCCGAGGAATATCAATATAAGAGAACGTTTAATGGTATGCAGCATTAATATTTTGAATGAAGCGCCTTTGCTTTTTCTGCTGGCGATGGAGTAAGGCAGCACCACGCCTACTAAAAAAGTAAAGGAAGGCTGGATCATATCATGTAACGCAAGCCACGTCCACGGTACATGGCTTTGATGAAAAGACAGGAATTGCCAGAACCCGCTGTCCGGCACGGAGGCTGACACCTGGGATAAAGACAATACCTCCGCCATCATCAGTAACATCACAAATCCACGGTAAACATCCACAGATGCCACCCTTTTTACAGATGAATTGATTGGCAGTGATTCATTGTCAGAAACAGTTTCCGCCGCAAGATTAGTTACATTTCCCATAAAACAATTATCTCCCTTTTTATTTTATAACAATTCAATTGGCAGGTTTCAACGAAACGTAGTATTGTCCATACTTATTATTTTGCATGGAATTGTTATCTCCATGATCTGTATAACTTGCTGTTAAAACCATCACCATTTTTGCTGACCCATTAACAGGCTTTATATCCGTTTTGAAGGCGCCCTCTATTCCCGGGTAAAATGTAATGTTCGGCTTAGTTCCACTCTTAAGGATCCATCCCACCATTTGCTTTACGTCGTCTGCCTTAATTGCTTTATGTGCAGGCATTGCCGTAATTCCCCAGGTGCCTGTACTGCCATTGATGATATTTTTTGTAAGTCTTTCGACCGAACTGTTAATCATCTTATATTTCTTCGCAATCATTTCAAAAGATGGCCCGATCAATTTACTTTTTGATGCATGGCAGGTAAAGCAATCCGATCTTCTTATCATTGTTAATCCACTGTTTTCTTTTTCGTTGCTTTTTTTATCTGTATAAATTTGTGCACTGGCAGCATCTGGCAAATAACATACTTCCAGTAAAACTTCTTTCGCATTTATTTCCTCATACTCAGACTTGCCATCTTCCTTATCTGTTATCCTGATTTTATATTGAATAATTGTATTCCAAAAAAACCGGTCGTTCTGCGATGGCTTAACAATTACAACTTCCGGCGGAACATTTTCCAGCTTGCTGCCAGGGTATATAAATGATGTTATCAAACAACAAGTAAATGCCATCCAACCAATTGCAAAAAATATATTGAACTTTCTAATTCTCATTAGTCCCAAATAAATCATCAAGCCTTGTCTATTTCGTTTGCAACCCTGTTAGCGGATCTTGTGGCAGCTTCTGTACCCCAGTTAAGATTATCTGCATAGGCTCCTGCAAAATGAATACGTCCTTCCGGCTTCATTACATGTGGCCAAAACTTTTTTAACTGCCCGATAGGGAATGGCATTCTTTCGCAGGTGGGGGAAAATGTTTCTTTTGTCCAGTCTCTGCCAATGGCCAATTCAATGGTATCTTTTTTTCCGGGATATACTTCCCTGAATGCAGCAAGCGCTCTTTGCGGAGATACACCACCAGGGCCCGTTCCTAATACGATTACCCTGTGTGTATCCACTTCATCTGCGGAATGCCATACATCTCCTAAATCCGGATGTTCTAAAAATAAATTGATATTGGGCAAGCCATCATCCAGCCAAAACTTTGAACTTGCCTGGAACACAAACCTCGAGTACGAATCATACGTAAGGTTATCAAAAACATATTGCTTTTCAGCACTCATAACAGGTTGTAAAGCAATATTGCGAAAAGCAGGAAGCGGAATACAATTAACAAAATAATCTGCTGAGAGTTCCTTTTCTTCATTACGATTTTTATAAGTAACCGTTACGCCTGTATCACTATTTTTTATTGACACTATCGGGCAGCTGAGCCATACTTTTGCTCCTAACTTTTTCGCAAATGCATTTGGCAACATTTGATTGCCTCCTTTGAGCCTATATATTTCTGTTGGGAAAACAGGTACGCCGCGAAGTTTTAGAATGGCTGCATACCATAATCTAAATAAGGCGGATTCGCCCTGGCCCCCCAAAAAGTCCTGTGCAGCTTTTGATGCGCCTTCTTTTTTAAAAAAATGGGAAGCCGGAATTTTATCCAGGTCGTCATACCCAATATTGAAGGGTTGATATTCATCAGTAAACTTTTCCAGGTA
This sequence comes from Ferruginibacter sp., assembly GCA_037719925.1. Taxonomy (GTDB): domain Bacteria; phylum Bacteroidota; class Bacteroidia; order Chitinophagales; family Chitinophagaceae; genus Ferruginibacter. The sequence goes on along the minus strand of JBBJMD010000037.1, from coordinate 18,264 downwards.
AGGGGCTGTATACAATGTTTGCATTTCTCCCCATGCATTTTCAGACAGGTATTTTACCTCGGTTTCATTAAAGCCAAATGTTTTAAGTATTGCCGGGTCTTTCAACATTTCTTCTGAATAAAATTTCCCATTGATTCTTCTTTGTATGCCTTTGCGTCGTGGATAGGGGATTGTTTCCAGTCCTAGTTCCTTTGCATATTCAAAATAAAGTTTATAACCGGGCTTCACGATGTGTTCCTGCCCGAAATCACCATACAAGCCATCAGACAAACCATCATGAACTGTAAAAATATGCCCGCCATGTCTGCCCGATGCTTCCAGCACTGTTACATCATGGCCCTTTTTCATCAATTCATAAGCACAGCAAAGTCCTGCAAGCCCTGCTCCTCCAACAATAATTTTTTTGGATGGTCCTTGATTACTCTTTTTAAATCCAGGTGCTGCTTCGTTCATTCCAGGTGTAATATTTGCAGGTGCATTACCATTTAATAGTGTAACACCTATGCCACCCATAACAGTCTTTTTTATGAAATCCCGCCTTTCTAGCTTACTCATAAAGAAAATTTAAAATTTGAATGAACACAACGATTGTTGTGATAAAATATCCCAATAGGAATTTATTACGATGCCGATATTTCTGTATGTAAGTTCAATTGGTAAGTGCAACCTTGAAAACCTAATTTAATATTGCTATGACAAAAAAATATTTCCAGCTTACCCTGCAACAAAGGTATTAAATTGCGGCCTTTAAAGATGCAGGATATAACCAAATGGGTGCATTTCAAATTGTTGCATTTAGCCAACTGCCTTTAAAGTTGCCTTTGATAGTGTAATAATCTTATTCCCATATTGTTTTTTTTCTACGCTCAGGTTAAGTATGCTGTGCTCCCTTCCAACTCCACCTTTGTCCAGATTTTTCATGCCTTTTTGAACTAAGGTTCTGTGAGCAAATTCATTTGGGCCAGAAGCAATTATTAGTGGTTTTTATTATTACATACCCGTGAATTATGTAACATAAAAACACAATAGTGTAAATATAACCGTCCTAATTCTAATTATCTTACGGTATGTTTGTTCCGTTTTAAATTCCAGGTCCAAGAAAGCCATATATCCCCCAATATCTGATTTATGATTAAAAAATTTGACTGTATAATGCTTGTTGACGATGATCTGGTCAATAGCTTTTTCAGTGAAATCATAATAAAAGAAACAAAAAGCTCTATAATTGTAGAAGTGAAAAATACAGTTGATAAAGCTTTTGAATACATGACACAGAGTGATTACATGACTCGCCGCTTTACTCAAACACCCTTTCCAGACATCATCTTCCTGGATATAGATATGCCTGGTAAAAATGGTTGGGATTTTCTTGAGCGATACCAAAAGTTTAAACACTTCCTCGTCAAAAAACCAATCATTGTAATGAATTCAGTCTCTTCAAGCCCTGCCGATAAATTAAAGGCAATGAGTTTTGAAGATGTGGCAGAATATTATCCTAAACCCTTGACACCCGAAATTATCAACTTCGTGCTTAATAAATATTGCCCGGCTAATGCGTAATTGAAAGATTTGAGGCGGGGCATTTGTTTATTGGTACTTTAAGTTGTAGCATATCACAGTATAATTTCATTGCTTTTTTTAGACAACTCCTACAGTAAATTAAATGACACTACTTGTTAAAATCAACCTTGTAATTTTCGATTAATTCGTCTATTTCAATCGCAACTTCAGCCTTCCATTTTGCCTTTTGTGTTCCCCCGTTATCATCCCCAAAATTCCAAACTGTGCCTGCATCCCATTTGAAAGTGGTAGCCTGAAAATTCAGTTTCGCTCTTCCGTTTTCAACCTGGATGGTAAGTTCTGTAATACTCTGTCCTTTCACTGCAAACCCTTCATCGGATTTTGGTGCCGCTTTTAAGCCTCCTCTTACCAAAATGGTTCCCGCAACTTCATCCCTTGATTCAATCACTTTATCAGCATTGGTTCCCCAGATCTTTTCTATCCAAAACAATGTTCTATTGAATATCGCGGTTTTTGTTTTCGAGGAATCACTTAATACCTCAGTTTTTTGCGCAACTGCATTGGTACATAAAACTATCATGGCTACAATCAACCTAATTTTCATCCTGGCAATTTAAGCGTTTTTGCCAAAGAATTCCCCATTTCTTTCTTGCCGCATAATTAATTTATGCCGGAAGCATGCCATTGTTGCTTATAAGGTATTACTGTAAAAGAGCCGATCCGCAATACCCAATCGTTATGAACGGGGAAAATAATATACACTCACTGGCTTACCACTTAATGTGACTTGTACTTTATTCTTTTGATCCCGGTTCGCCATGGCACTGAGTTTTAGTTGCTAAAAATCCAATCATGAATTTGGCACAAGCATTGCAAACAAACGGTATTCAATATGCCGTTCCACGGCAGGTATGAAGGCCGCAGGATCATTAACCGTACTTTTTCACTGCAGCTCAACTGTAAATAAACTTTTCTTCAATCTCAAAATTGTATGAAGGCCAGCATTATTTAATAGTAAGCCAGCGAATCAGTACCGCTACCCTGTAAATCATTTAGATTAATTGTTCGCGAAAGTCACCAGATTATAATGGAAATCAATACAGTTGGAAAGCAAAAATATTACCTGTCAAAACGCATGGATGGCTTCTTCACCAACATGGCAAGAGCCTTTCGCTTTGTGCTGGAATATTTTGCTCATCTTTTCAGGCCCCCTTATGAATTCAGGGAAATTGTCAGGCAGGCTTATAAGATCGGGGTTGATTCATTACCGCTCATTTCCCTTACGGGCTTTATAATCGGTGTTGTATTTACAAAACAAAGCAGGCCATCCCTAAGCGATTTCGGTGCAACTTCCTGGCTCCCGTCCCTTATCGGCATCGCCGTTTTTAAAGCGCTGGCACCCCTTGTTACCGCCTTGATCTGCGCCGGTAAGGTGGGTTCAAGTATCGGTGCAGAACTAGGCGCAATGAAGGTAACGGAGCAGATTGAAGCAATGGACGTTTCAGCTTCCAAACCCTACCGTTACCTTGTGTTTACAAGAGTTACCGCGTGCATCATTATGGTGCCACTATTGATGCTCTTTACTTCCCTTGTTGCTATGACAGGCTCTTATCTTAATATACACAACAATGAACATATCAGTTTGGCAACCTTTATTGCCAAGTCCTTTGACAAGATCAATTTTCTTGACTTCAAAGCATCCTTGATAAAAGCATTGGTTTTTGGGTTTACTATTGGTATGGTTGCATGCTATAACGGATTTACAACTACACGGGGCACCGAGGGCGTGGGCAAGGCGGCTAACGCGGCAGTAGTAACGTCTATGTATTTGATCTTTATCGAGGAATTAGTGATCGTACAAATTATCGGCTGGTTCAGGTAAGAATAAATGAAACGATGCAAACAGAAATACAAAAAGAAATTGTAATTGATATCCAGGGACTTTATAAATCTTTCGGTGATAATGCTGTCCTTAGAGGGGTAGATCTCCAGGTGGAAAAAGGTGAAAACGTAGTTGTATTGGGCCGGTCGGGTACAGGTAAATCTGTATTAATCAAAATTATATGCGGATTATTGTCGCAGGATGAAGGCTCGGTAATTGTATTGGGAGAAGATGTAAAGAACTTAAGTAACAGGAAACTGGAAGAACTAAGGCTGAAAGTGGGTTTCTCCTTCCAGTTAAGTGCACTGTATGATAGCATGACCGTTAAAGAAAATATCGCGTTTCCATTGAAGCGCAATTTTACTCAACTCAGCAAAAAGGAAGTGGATGACCGCGTGGATGCTGTGCTGAATTCGGTTTCCTTATTGAAAAGTAAGAACCAGTACCCCGCCGAACTTTCAGGTGGGCAAAAAAAAAGAATTGGTATTGCGCGGACATTGGTGCTCCGACCCGAAATAATGCTGTATGATGAACCTACGGCAGGGCTGGATCCGATTTCCAGTATAGAGATCAATAGCCTGATCCATAATATTAAGGAGGAATTTGGGGTATCTGCGATCATTATCACATATGACCTGGTTTGTGCTAAAACAACCGGCGACCGGCTGGTAATGATGTTTGATGGGGTAGTGCAAAGGCAGGGCTCATTTGAAGAGGTTTTAATTCTGACGATGAAAGGATTAAAAGTTTTTATGATTACAACTTTATATAAATAATATGAGAGATTCAAAAAGTTTAAACACAATTCTAACAGGCATATTTGTTATTGCAGGTATCGGTATTTTCCTGGTCATTGTTTTTATCATTGGCGGCAAAGACAAAACATTTGAAAAATCATTAATGGCAAAAGCTGTTTTCAGTGATGTAAACGGACTTGCCAAAGGCAGTAATGTGTGGTATTCCGGGGTTAAAATCGGTATTGTTAAAAAAGTAACATTTGTACAGAATGGGGTAGAGGTAACATTTTCTATTGAAGAGGACGTGCAACAAAAGATCCGCAAAGATACCAAGGTAAAACTGGGTACCGATGGATTGATTGGTAATAAGATCATAGTATTGTATGGTGGTTCCTCCAATTCGCCCGAAATAGTATCAGGGAATATACTAACGGTGGAAACTGGTATCGGAACGGAAGAAATGATGGCCACTTTACAAGGCAACAACAAAAACCTGCTGGAAATAACAAATGACCTTAAAGTAGTGAGCAAGGCTCTTGCAGACGGAAAAGGAACAGTTGGAAAATTGCTGAATGATCCCGCCATCGCTAATGGCCTGCAATCTGCCGTGGCTTCTTTAAACCGCGCCGGAAGCAATGCAAAAGTACTTACGGCGAACCTTACAGCGTTTACAGAAAAGCTGAATAATAAAGGTTATTTTAAATGATATTGCTACCGACACCTCATTGTTACTCTAAAAAAAACCGCCGAGCAGTTAAACCAGGCATCGTTGAGTGCAAATTCGATTGTGGAAAATTTAAATGCCACCACGGCCAAACTTAATAGTGATAAGGGCGCAGTCGGTGTATTGCTGAATAATGATGCGGCAGCTTCCAATATACAAAACACTTTAAGGAACCTCCAGTCAGGAACAAAAAAGCTCGACGACAATATGGAGGCCCTTCAACATAATTTCTTACTTCGGGGCTTTTTTAAAAAACGTACGAGGGCGGAAGAAAAGCGAATGAAAGACTCGGTCGAAAATGCGAATCCGAACAATTGATGCAATCCTTTACTATGTTGATTTTTGACCATTATCGGGCCGGCATTTTGTATAAAGCCCGCCATCTCCTAAATCAGCTAATAATACTATACTAGAAATCTATTTTGTAATTAATTACTGGTATCAGGCCCGTTTGGTAATAAGTGATAATCTTATTTTTTTCTCCATCATATCCCTGACTGTATACATTCAGCCTGTTGCTGATATTTTGTATATCCAGCGACAATGTGCTGGTAAAATGTTTACCGTTCCATTTCATACTTACCCGCAGGTCTGTTCGGAAATAAGGGGCATTCTGTAATGTATATGCCTCCTTCTCTTTAAAGATAGTGTAACCTTGTTGTTGTGATGAGGTAATATCAATCGGTGTATTGCGCATTCCCCCTGCATAAATTGTCTTAATATTTACCCCAAAAGTTTTTGCTTTTACCTCGTTTACAAAGTCCTTTCCCCCAATAAACGTGAAAATATAATTACCGTTGAAACGTGTATTTCTTTCCACTCCATCCCTGGCGGTAAATTTAGACCGGTAAAAGAATTGTTTAAGGTCAGATAAAAATTATTTTGCAGGTACCGTTCCAGTGAGATCTCCAGCCCGTAATTCCTGCCCTTCCCGTCATTCTTTAACGGATCGGTCAGGTATTCATTTTGAATATTTAAGGTAGATAAGGTACTGCTGTCGTAAATGCTGATTGGGATATTAAATAATTGCTGGTAATACATTTCACCCTTTACCAGGAAATTTTTAGCCAGCTGGTAAGCATAGGAAAATACGTAATGATGGGCCCTGGTAAGATCAAGGTTTTTATTGGGCATATTGATACTGCCGTCCGGTTCATCCTGCCGGGCAAAATACACACTCAAGGTTTGCATCTGGCTGTGCAAGCCATATCCTACAGCCATGCTGCTTTTATTATTAATATTCCATTTTGCAGATATACGCGGCTCAACTGATGAACGGTTATTATGTTTAAGTTGAAAATAATGCAACCCTGCATTTAAACTGAGGTTATTGGATGGTTTATACTGCCATTGAGTAAATGCCTGGCGGGTAGATGTATTGCCCGATACGTTGAGTATTTCCCGCAAGGGTTCTGTCTCATGTTTACTTGACAATTGATAAAAATTGTAGCGGATGAGGTTAATAATAAACCCCGCACGCATATTGAGCCGGTTGCTGAATTTAAAATTAGCCGTTGAATTAAAAACCCATTTAGTCGTTTTATATTTATCAAGATAAGATCTTGACAGGCTATAATCATCATTGGTAAAACTTTCATCATAGCCGATCCTTGTTTGTGAAATACCAATACCTGATTTAAGTGTAAGTTTGTTACCCAGGAAAATGGAATGCGTTAAACCCGCCATCCCGGTATTGGATATGAAGGTGTTTGAATAACGGTCAGTTTTACTTTCCCATTTTACCGAGTCTTTTTTGGCATTGAATTTTTGATCACTTAAGCCGCCAAAGCCGAAGAATGTAAAAGTGCCTGTTTTTTTGGTAGGCAAATAAAAGTTATAAGCGAGGTCCTGGAAATTGGTTGCCCCGTTATCCGGTATCATGCCTGCTTTTGAAAGCAATGCAAGTGTTGAGTAGCGGTAATTGACCAGGTAAGAACCCTTATAATTTTTTGCGAAAGGGCCTTCAAGCGCACCATTCAATCCTAAAACCCCGGCCTGCAGGGTATATTCATTTTTCATTGTTGCCTTTTCTTAATGTAAGATCAAACACTCCGCTCAGTGCATTGCCATATTCAGCGGCGAATGCAGAAGTGATAAAATCTGAATTTGCTAATAATTGCGAACTGAGAATTGAGATGCCACCACCACTGTTTCCTGGCACACCGAAGTGATTGGGATTTGGTATATCCATACCTTCCATTCGCCACAGCAAACCGGTTGGTGAATTGCCCCGTATAATAATGCTGTTGTTCCCATCATCATTTGCCAATACACCGGCAAAGCCCGTAGCCATGCGCAAGGGGTCATTAACGGCGGCGGCATATTTTTGTGTTTCTTCTACAGTAAAAGCCCTTGCGCTTACAACGCTCATGTCATTGAGCGGCTTGTTCTTTTTACTATTGGCTTTTACAACCACTTCGTGTTCTAAGCGGGCCACAGCTTCAAGCGAAACACTTATGACCGTTTCCTTGCCCGAATTGACAACAATATTTTCCAGAAGGCCATCCCTATATCCCGTGTAGGAAATGATGAGCCTATAAGTTCCTACCCGTACATCATTAAAACGGAAAATACCGGCAGCATCTGTAACTGCCGTAAAACCCGTGCCGGATATGCTAACATTGGCTCCCTGCAATGGTTGCTGCAGCACCTGGTCCATTACAATGCCCCGGAGTTGTTGAGTATATTGGGCGGTTGCTGTGTTGATAAAAAGAGATAAAGTGACGGCTAAAATAAATTTCATTTTTTCTTCTTTAGTGTTGTTGATAAATAATTTTATCTTAAACAACTGAAGAAAGCGTTACCCCTATCCGTTAACAAAAAATTTAGAATAATCTTTGTTGCCAACATTCAACTTTTTACATCTTGTTGGTTTAATCTACAACATGCAGTAGGGTGAAATGAACAAGCAAGGAATGCAATTAAAAAATATTGATCCCCGCATTCCATCCGATCCAGCCGGTTACTTTATTGCTGTATTTGTGGGTAGTATATCCTGATGGGGGTATTGGGAAAAGATAACCATTGTTACCAGCTTTCTGATCACTGGTATAAACAGTATAGGAAGGGCCTGCAAATAGTGAAATATATTTACCCAACTTAACATTGACATTGAGGTTAAGCCTGTTTACAATATTGGTATAATCCCACGAGCCAAGGTACAGGTACTGGCAACTGAGCTCAGGATTCAAAAAAAATGTTTTCTTTTTATCAAGCGGAATTTCACTGCCGAGGCCATACCCGAACGCATAGACGCGGTTGCTGTCACTGGCCCTTAATCCCCCCGATAAAATACTGTAAAGCCTTGAATTTCCACTTTTAAATGCAGCATTTACAGGAGTTATTTCATTGGTGTAAAAACTGATTTTATGATACCCCTTCAACACAATATTAATTAATCCAATGCTATACCCTTCGGATGAATCGGCAATATTTATGACCGCGATTTGTAACCCTTTTAATTTCTTTGCATAGTTAACCAGTCCGGCAATCTGCACGCCGTCAATTTGCCCGCTACTGATGTTTGCAACGCCCCCCACCTGGAGGCCATTGGTTTTTTTTCGGCTGAAATTTGCGACTCCTGCTACCTGCATCCCGCGTACGCTATCGGTTACATGATTGTATACACCACCTATTTGTAGCCCTTTCATTTTACCTTTTACCATGTTATTGATCCCAGCTGCCTGCAAGCCGAATACCCCGTCCAGCACGAGGTTGTTGATTCCTGCCACCTGCAGCCCTTTTACCCGTCCGCCTACAGAATTGAATATACCGGCTGCCTGTACATATTGTACATTCTTCTTGTCAATGTTAAACAGCCCGCCTATCTCCAACCCGTTAGTTCCGCCAGTATATCCACCCAAAACATTTAAAGAAAAGTTGTTAACTACCTGCGCCGACATTTTACCATGCGTTCCGATCGCCGGGGTAAATGATACCTGGATCGGGCGGGTTGTAAAAAATTTGTTTAGGTTAAGGCTCCGTACTTTTTGTTTACCGGAAAGCAAAAGTTTTGCCAACCCGGATCTTTCTACTTTCAGCGTGTCGCTCCCTGCAGTTTGCTTTCTTATTATTATCGTATCAGTTTTTACCGGGATGGGATCCGCCTCCAAAATGTTTTCCGGTTTTACAATCACATTATTGGCTTCCTCTTCAACAGGCATCAGTGCAATTGTTAACTGCTGATTATAGCGTGTTGCAATTTTAACGGTCGTGTCTTCATAAAATGCTTTGCTGATTGTGAGTTCAGCTACGCTGGCTTTGCTGCTTTTTAGTTTTAATTTGAAAAAACCATCGTTGTTGGTAAGCGCGGAGGAAAGGAATTTTTTTTCATAGATGCTTGCTTCATTGATAGCGCTTCCCGTTTGGTCATCATACACAAAACCGCTTACTGCATATACCTTTTCTACGGCTGAACTTTTTTGGGTTACCAATGTCATTCTTATTGGCGCTTTCCGAATGATAATATAATTACCACTTTCCCGAAATTCGTATGTGTTATTAAAGAGAATGCTTAATACTTCTTTTACAGATTTATTGCTCGCATTAAAACTTACAAGACTGTCCTTTTTTATAATATTGCTGTTGTAAGAAAAATAAAAACCTGCTTTGTTGCTTAGTATCTCCAATACATTGTCCATCCGTTGCCGGCTGACTTCCAGGGATATTTTTTTTGCTAGAGAAGCCTGGCCTTTCGACACCAGGCAAATAAATGGTAGCAGCAATGTAAATCCAAAACGTATGATATGTTTCATCGGTAAATAAACTGAATCATTGAAGAATAATCTGCCCTGCGTTCCTGGTAACTTTAATATCAAAAGTGAGGTGTATAATTTCAAGTATTTTGTCGAGAGATTCGTTGTTGAAGGTGGTGGTTATCCTTAGCGCGCTTAAATCATTCCGGCCAATGCTGATATCGGCATCATATGCTTTATTCAGCACTTCCACCAGTTTCCACAATGGGGTATCATCGCATACAAATTCTTTGGTACGGTAATAATTATAGAGATGATCTCTTACTGCTTTCTTTTGTAATTGCCCGCCGGCCGAAAGTATCGTAAGTTGTTCCCCGGCTTTTAATTCAACCTTTTTGCCCAGCCGTGTAACACTAACAATACCTGTTTCCACCACGATCTCGGTATTTCCTTTTTCATTTTTAACATTAAAGGAAGTACCTACCACCCTTATTTGCACATCGTTTACAGTAATAATAAAAGGCTTTTCTTTATCAGGTTCTACTTTAAAAAAAGCTTCACCTGCCAGCGCTATTGCCCTGGTGTTACCCGTGAATATTTGTTGATAAGTGATGGAGGATCTCTTATTGAGCGTGATCAAAGAACCATCGGGTAAAGTGTCTGTCAAAACATAATTGGTAGCCTGCGCAGTTACTTTCTTCCCGTTATTATTATCCTTCAAAAACATCCAGGCAAACAAAGCCAGTCCGATCAGCCCGGTTACCGACGCCGCCACTTTCAGCCAGGAGAATCTGTTTACATTTGTTACGCTTCCGGTTTTTCTTTTTTGTGCAAGGCGTTGCTGAAATCTTTGCCAGGCACCGTTTTCATCAACGTCTGATTCCGCCGCAAGCTTTTTACTGCTATCCCATATTTTTTTCATTTGGAGGAAATAACGGCTGTTGGCAGCATCTGCATTGATCCAGTCTGTTACGGCCTTTTTTTCTCCTGCACCTGCTTCACCGAGCAGGTATTTGACCAGCAGCTCATCATTCATATGGTAGTATTCCTGTTTCAGTGTAACCGTATTAAAAATTAAAGAATAGTAAAAAGAATGTCAGGAAATCAGCCAGTTTCAAGCGGAGGATCCTTAATGCTTTGCCCATCTGGTTCTCGACCGTCTTTACAGATATTCCGAGCCTGCCGGCAATTTCGCGGTACTTTAAATCATCAAAACGGCTCATCTGGAAAATCGTGCGGCATTGTTCAGGCAATTCTTCCAGTGCTACCCGTATCCTCTGCTCAATTTCTCCCGCTAATAATTTTTTACCCGGTTGTTCCACTTCGTTTTTCATACTATATGCCACATGAAGCTGGTGACTGGTTCTTACTTTCCGGTGCTTTAGGTGGTTGAGGCTCTCGTTATGAACGGCCCGGTACAGGTAGGCCGTAACTGAGCCCGCAAAAGAGAGAGTTTCATCGCGGTCCCATATCTTAAAAAATACCTGCTGCACCATTTCTTCCGCATCGGATTCATCCCGGAGTATGGTGTAAGCATAGGCATGCAACTGTTTAAAATGCGTTTTAAACACTTGTTCAAAGGCATTTTCATCCCTTTGCACTAATGATGCAGTGGCCCTGTTTTCCAATTCCATACCCGGTAATCCGTGTTGCCTTTCGATTAAGAATGTTGCTCCCAAAAGTAATTTTTAATTAAACAACCGGGTGACCGTTTACCCCTATTCATAAAAAATTATTTTTCCGGAAACTTTTTAAAATTATAAAAAGGAGTTTTCCCTCGAAGCCCCAGTATGTAGCTAATAAGAGAACATATCCCCAGTGTTAATATCTATTTCAAAATAGAGGGGGGAGATATTTAAGGGAGATAATGATAAGATTAGCAAATGATTTGCGATCAAAAAAAAATTATATTAGTTTTTATAGGTACTAAACCCTTGTTGAAGACACCATTCAAATGTTAGAAACCTGGGGATCTGCCCTGTAATTTAAGGCAGCGGTGGTACCACCTGTTATGTCGATCGTAACCCCCGTTATGTTGCCGGCCAGCTCAGATGACAGGAAGACTGCAGCATTCGCAATGTCGGCCATTAATGGTAATTTTTTCAGCATGGTATCGGCCTTCATTTTTTTAAGTATCGGCTCCATCACTTCAGGGTTGTTATCGATCACTTCTTTGAATATCCTCGAGTCAGGTGAGCCGCCGGAACGAATATTTACGACCCGCACGCCGTACGCTCCCAATTCCGAAGCGAGGTTTCTGGAAAAACTTTCCTGGGCACAACAAGCTGGCGCAAACCCGCCAGTGTAAGGGTAACCAATACCGCCGGGGGTTGCTGTAAGGGATAAAATAACCCCTGATCGCTGTTTCATCATAACCCTGCCCGCCGCAATCCCTGTTAAAAACTGGCTTTGCATTGTCTGTGTTATCGGACGTACAAAATCGTCCACCGAAATATCAGTCAAAGGGATATTTTGGATCACTTCAATCCCAATGGCGTTAAATGAAATATCTATCGTTGCAGCTGTTTGTACAACGCTTTCCAAGTGAAGGGCAATGGCCTTTTCATCCATGGCATCGACTATATCAGTTTCTGCATTTCCGCCAGTTGCAATAATTTCATCGGCACATCGCTGAACCGATGCGAGATTGCGGCCTGTTAAAAAAACCTTTGCGCCTGCAGCGGCCAATGCTTTGGCAACCGCACCGCCCAAAGATCCACCAGCGCCATATATCACCGCATTTTTGTTTTGAAGGATCATTTTAGAGGAATTAGTAAAACAAGGTTTTAACCAGGTTGAATTAAAGGATCATTTTTTTTTTAAAGAAAGGATTGCAATGTTTAAAGTAAGAGACCTTTTATTTCTTTACTGCATTTCCTATAAATTATTACTACTTTTTTTGTGCCTGCACAAAGTCTTTGTTCGATTGCCCAATAAGGAGGAGCTTAAAATAATCACCATTACATAAACAGTAGCGCCTCTTAATAATTAATAATCGTTTTCCTATTGATATTGTCCAGCACTTTTCCTATTTCGGAAAATACAACCACATGAATAAGCAGTTGGTAACGCTGGTGAACTGACCGGAGATAACAATAAAAAGCAACATCTTTTCCTGAAAGTGATTGATAACCAGGCTTAAACCTAGCCCACAAATTTCTTACATTTGCCCCTCAACACTCCATGTGCTTCATCTCTCCTTTGTTTACATTATTGTTTTTTCTTTAAGTTTGCAAGATAATCTAAAAGGTCGGCGAGTTCCTGGTCCGACATAGCTTCGTACAACCTTTCCGGCATCATCGATACTTTCAACTGCCGTGAGGATTTTACATCAGCAGTTTTAATATTTTGTCGTGATCCACCCGGAAATTTGAGTATAATTTCTGCAGCTGTTTTACTTGCAATGATCCCGGTTAATGTGGAACCGTCTTTCATTTTTAATTCATATCCCTCGCTATTGAAACTGATTCCTTCCGAAGGATGAACAATGGATTTCAACAGTCCCTCCTTTGGATACTTGGAACCTATCTCTGTCAAATTTGGTCCAAAATCAAATCCTTCTTTATTTACCTGGTGGCAAACCGGGCAAGCCTGTTTATAGATTGCTTGTCCATTTGCAGTATTGGGTTTTAAAGAAAGTAAGTCAGTCATGACCGGGATTTTTCTCTCAGACCGCGTTTTTGAATCCGGCAAATACGCGGAAGCCTCCATACTTACAGATTTGCGCCATGCACCCTGTACACTTTCTACCACCTGGGGTATCAATTCAGCGGGGATTTTTATTTTTTAATAGTACGAGTACGACATCTTCCCTCCACCACTTTTACCCAACCTGGCAGCAGCTTGTTTACGTACTTCCAAAGGAAAACTACTGGTCAGTGTTATTTTTTGAAGTATGCCTATTGATTCTTTACTGCCAACTCCGCTGAGTGAACTAAGAATGGCATTGGTGACGGTTGAATCTTTGCCGTTAATCACTTTCCATACCAGTTGGCTTCCCCCGAACTTCAATAATAACCCTGCCGCATTTCTGCCGATAGGCTCGCTCGATTTATTTACAGCTAATTCCAGCAGTTCTTTATTCTGGGACTGTAACTCGTAGCGAGTGATAAGCTCTAAATATTCAGGCGTACCGGGTATTGACTTAAGCACATCGTTTAATGCATTTTGTGCCAGCGCTGAGCCTTTAACCGTTTTATTATCGAGATGGTGCAGTACCAGTTTATTAATGGAGTTGTCTGAGGCGCGGTTATTTTCAAGCATGGCAAGCAACAGCTTTGATTTAATTGGCCCGGTATTAAAGTCGAAGGCACGAAAATACCTCAGGCGGTCATGGATAGGTATCTCCTGCTGTGAAGCCAGGGCTGCAATGTAAGATACAGCTGAATCGGTACGCGCTCGCCAGACTATATCTCTTGATGCGGCACTGCCCAGCGGATCCTTTATTTTCGTAACATATGATGCAAAGAACCGGTCCCATTGGCGGTCGGCCCCGATGCCCAGGGCTTCCAGTGACCACCTGTCTTTGCCATCGTACTGGCTGGCCAGTTCTGCCCATAATTCGGCGGCTTCCGGAGCTTTATTATGGTGCAGGGCTATGGCACACTCCCGCCGTACCTGTAAATCTGGGTCATTTATAAGTTCACGGATTAAACCTGTAATATCCGTATCTGACTGTCTCGCAGCTCTGAGGGCAAGGATGCGGATGTCTGGTTCTGTATGCTTAAGGGCCTGGAGAATATATTTTTGAGGATTTGCCTTTGATAATTTTATGAGGGCCCAAAAAGCCCTCGCCCTCATCCTGGGATCAGAGGCCGTGTTCCAAATATTTTCTAATGCGGGAACGGCCTCATCACCCATCACCTTTAACGAGAGCCAGGCTTTGTAGCGCACCGCCAGGTTAGGATTTTGTAAGGCTGTTACCGCGCCGGTTGGAGTGGTATAATCCTGTCTTGGGATATTATATTTTGATTCGCGGGGAGCTACACGATAAATTCTTCCGCGTACCTGGTCACCTGCCTGGTGGCCGCCAACTCCGGGATCGTACCAATCAGCGATTATCAATGAGCCATCCGGTGCAACACAAACATCTGCAGGGCGGAACCATTGATCTTTTTCACCTTTTAAAATATTTATTATTCCTGCAGTATAACCTGCTCCACTTTTTTTAACAGGGTACGACCGGACTACATTGGGGCCGGCATCAGTATGGATCATTTGATTCCGGAACTCCTGCGGCAGCAACGAACCTTCATAAATAACCATTCCGGTAGGAGAACCGGCTGCTGTTTGCAAAAGATTCGGCACAACTCCCGGATCGTTCAAATGCCAGTGCTTTAATGGGATTGAATCTTCAATATTGGTGCGATTTTGTTGCCATCCGGCGCCAGTCATTTCATCGGTATACCCGTACTTGCCATAATCCATTACATAATTTATTCTAACACCGCGGTTACCATCGTCATCATTGTCGCTCTGCCACATGGTACCATAGCTATCCACGGCAACTTCATAGGGGTTACGGAAGTTATCCGCCAGCACTTCAACGTGTGAGCCATCCGGATCGCACCTGAGCACCATACCCTGCTTGTATTTTGCTGGTCCTATTTCGTCGCCATCCTTGTCGAGGACTGCCTTGCCATTTTTATCCCTGAGCGTTTTACCTTCGTTGCCAAAATTAAAATACAATTTTCCATCGGGACCAAATGTAAATGCATGTGCACCGTGATCATGTTGTTCGCCGCCGATACCCTGGAAAATTATTTCCTTCCTGTCGGCCCGGTCGTCCTCGTTATCATCATAAAAAGCCCATACATAGGGACTTTGGGCTATCAAAACCCTGTTCCCCAACACACCGATCCCTAACGGTGCGTTTAATTCGGGGCCCTGGTAAAAAATTTTAGCCGTATCAGTAACGCCATCGCCATTTTTATCTTCCAGTATCATGATGCGGTCGCCCTTTTCATTTGTTGGATTACCATTTATAGCTGGCCGGTAATTATATGCTTCTGTTACCCAAACCCTTCCCAGGTCATCTACATCAATATTTGTTGGATTTTGAAGCATTGGCTCAGTAGCCATCGTATGTACTTCAAGGCCCTCAAAGGCTACCAGTCCTTTTAAAGAATTTTTAGCAAGATGTTTTTGTTCTTCGGTAAGGCTGTCTGAAGAAACATTCCCGGCTGTGCTGGTGCCCTGGTTATTGCAGGAAGTGACGGCAATAGCAACAATTATTACCAGGGCAATAAAAAATCTGTTGGCAACAGGAATAGCGCTTTGTTTTCTTTTCATATCTTTTGCTTTACAATCGTTAAGGAAGCAGTTGTTAAAATTGAATATAGCAATTCTGCAAATACCATCAGGCAAATACAAGTAATTTTTAAAAGTAAAATGGCATAAATAATCAAGGGGATAAATAACTGGCTGCATAATGCACTATTATGCCTGTTTTAAATTACCTCTAAAGATTATGAAGCAGTACTGATGCTATCCTTGATTTATGCAATGGCTTTCATATTTGGAAGTTATATCTAATTATTCTATTTTTAAAACAGGTATGTTTACTCCACATTTTATCGGGGATTTTGAAAGGGGTGCAAGTGTACGTACAAAGGTTGCTGAATAAATAAAAGTCGCTGTGTTGTTAATTTTAATGATTTTTATTCGGGGTCAGCATGGAAATAATTATTCTTGTAATTATTATATCATTTAACTTATAAGTAGTCAATATTCAAACCCCTTCAGATTTTAATCAATTTAAATTTAACCATGGGTAATCTTATTGCAAGAACGATGGTACCGCTTGATCCCCATCGCCTTTATTACATATAGCCTTGCGTACCTTGACCGGGCCAATTTTGGATTTGCAGCAGCGGGTGGAATGGCAAAAGATTTAAATATAACCGCCTCCGTGTCGTCCCTTTTGGGATCCCTTTTCTTCCTGGGCTATTTCTTTTTTCAGATTCCGGGTGCGCTGTATGCTGCAAATAGAAGTGCGAAGAAATTAATATTCTGGTCATTAATTTCCTGGGGCGCGCTCGCAACGGCCACTGGCCTGATTAGCAATATCAATGCTTTAATTGTTATACGGTTTATGCTTGGTGTCGTAGAGAGCGCCGTACTTCCTTCCATGGTAGTATTCTTAAGCAGGTGGTTTACAAAATCAGAACGCTCAAGGGCAAATACTTTTTTAATTTTGGGCAACCCGGCGACCTTACTCTGGATGTCCATCTTGTCGGGGTACCTGATCAGATCTGTAGGTTGGCGCTGGATGTTCATTTTGGAGGGATTGCCCGCTATAATCTGGGCCTTTTTCTGGTGGCGGCTGGTAGAGGATACGCCTAAGAATGCCAAATGGCTTACCCAATCAGAGAAAGACGATTTGGAAGAACAGTTACAAAAGGAGCAGGAGGGCATAAAACCTGTTAAAAATTATGCTGCTGCTTTTAAGTCCGGTACGGTAATTTTATTATGCCTGCAGTATGCTTTATGGAGTATCGGGGTTTATGGTTTTGTAATGTGGTTACCCTCAATAATCAATGCGGCACCGGATATGGATATAGTAAAAACGGGCTGGCTTTCCTCTGTGCCTTTTATTTTAGCGATTATCGGTATGATAGCTGCTTCTTATTTTTCTGATAGAACATTGAACAGGAAAATTTTTATCTGGCCGTTCCTTTTAATTGGCGCAATTGCATTTTATAGTTCATACCTGGTCGGGGCCAATAATTTCTGGCTTTCTTTTGTATTGCTGATTATAGCTGGCGGTGCGATGTATGCACCGTATGGGCCTTTCTTTGCGGTAATAACAGAAATATTGCCACGAAATGTGGCAGGCGGCGCCATAGCCTTGATCAATAGCTTTGGAGCACTGGGTTCATTTGCGGGATCATACCTGGTAGGGTATCTGAATGGCAGTACGGGGGGGTTCAGTGCTTCCTATATTTTTATGGCCGGCTCACTCTTTTTGTCGGCGATCATTACAATAATTGCTGTTAAAGGTCCAGGTAAAATATCAAATCAAAAATTGGAAGACAAAATTGCCCCTGTACGTTTATCTGGTTCTCTTGCACCCTGATTATATGGCTCAAATAAAAGTCAAGGACAAACCAGCTTGGTAGTTATGGTAGCCTGGCCTTATATTTTACATTTAGATTAGGGAACCAATACATTTGAGCTAACTCCACTACGAACCTTCCATCTTTGAATGCTGCCCGCCTTTAAATAAACTTCGCGCCGATCTCCCGCCGGGTAAGTAAATTGTTTACTTTTTACATCACAACGCAGTTGCTTTTACAATTTCGCGGTTCCCGGTCATAATACCAGGCTTGGTTCGTGGATAATAGTTTATTAAATTTCCCAAGGGTTAAACTGAAGAGAACATACCAACATTTAGAAGTCGGGAGGATTAGGATTACTGTAAACCAATGACTGGTTCCCTGCGCGAATCATTCGATTTAAATTTCCTCACAATCCTGTTAATATATGTGCTGTCGGGAGTTGATTATATTATTGCGGTAAGAAGGTTCCAGTCAATTTGTTTAGAGCAACGACAGGGGAGGCGGATTAACAAGAAGGATCTGACGCTAGAGCAAAAAAAACCCTCCCGGTTATCGGGAGGGTTTCAATTAAAGTTCAAATAATTATTTAATATCTATCACATTAGCATCTCCTTCACCAATCTTTTTGTCAGTAGTAATCCTGTCA